>CAZPST010000082.1:0-10367 GCA_964589185.1 uncultured Roseivirgaceae bacterium
GCGAGCGCTCCAGTATCTCTAGCGAGTTGTAATGCTGATAAAATTCCTCCTCACTCAGCTTGTTGTGCTTGGCAAACGCAAAGACCGAACGTGGCTCCTTTTCTTCCAGCAGCACGTGCTCCATGTAGGCCTTCTTCAGTTGCGCTTTCGTGATTTTCTTCTTGGTAGTTTTCTCGGCAGTTTTTTCCATATCAGCCAAACACGCCTTGACCCAAAAAAGTTGATAGTCCCGAAAATAATTTGATGGACACGTGCTGAGAGGAGCTTTTGGAGCGGGTCTGTTTGGTCTTTTGGCACTTTCACCCCGTCCGATGGCCGGGGCTATCGTACAAACCTTGCGGATTTTCAGCAGCTGTCAGATCATCCTTTTCAGCATACCAGTCGTTGGTTGTCTCTGCTAATCAACATATGAGCGAACAGGTTAAGGCGCTTAAGAAGCGAATTGAGGCTATTAAAACTGATGATTATAGGGATTAAATCAAACTAAGATCAAAGAAACATCGTTTTGGTGTTGCAAAAAGGTATCATTGTTGTACATTTAGGTATTAGTTTTGCGGACTTTTATTAAAAGTAGCACTCATAAGCATGGTCTCTGTACAAGTAAGAAATAAACACAACCAAAGGGTTTTAGATACTTTAGAATCTCTCATTGGGGATGCTAAAAAAAGTCATGAATATCTTAGGGATCACAAAATCCTAGATTCTTTAGGAAAAGCAATAAGTAATTGGACTGAAAACCCGACTCAAGCAGCTATTGATCACTTTAGAAACCTCAACTCAGCGTTTAACGACATGATAAAAACTGGTTTAGGAAGACAGATACTGAGCATAAAAGGAACACAAGATGTTTATGCTCAAAATGAAGATGCTTCAAATCTGCACTTCTACATTGTTGTGAATGAAGACAATGCCGAATCGAGAGGCAAATACTATGATGTTCAGGATCAATTCGAGAGTTCCCCACTTTCTGAAAAATTCAAAGCACATTTTCACTTCATTACACCTACTCTAGTAGGCCACCTAAAAAAGGGATCGGAACAAATTAAACCTGAGTAATTATCAAGGAACGTACTGATTCATATTGTAACCAAGCAAGGCACAATTACGCTTTTCTAGAAACATTGGACAAAAATGTCCCAAGCAATTTTTGCGATTGGAAAATTACCGTTTGTTTCTACTGTGCTTTACAGATTACGAAAGCATTACTTTTTGAAAAGTACAACATTGATACTAACCATCATAATGATATTAGATCACATCTAGGGAAGACCCCTACTTCATTCAGGGAACATTATAGGCTTTTACAAAAAGAGTCTGAGAATAGCAGATACAATGGATTCAAGAATGAAGAATTTTTCTTGGAAGACAGGTCTAATAACTACTCTCTAGCTAGAGTTAGTTTGGACTACATTCTCAATTATATCGAATTGAAAAGAGAACTTAAAGCCGAAATACTTCACAAATAGAGTGAAAACTGCTTTCACGACTCCAGCCCAACTAGTCCAAGCATTCAGTTAAAATGAAAACTGGTTTCCCAACATCGCCCTCGTTTCCGAACGAGGGCGGGCGAGAATGACAATTGTATCGTCAAGATGATTGTCAATTCTTTCTCAGTCCCGTAATGGCCAGACTTCCGAAGTTTCTAAAAATTCACAAATCGTTCGCTCGTGAGTACTCCTTCCTGTGCCAAAGAGCGTATCTGCTAGAACTAAAACTTCGGAAGTCTTTCGCCCTTGGATATTCCCTGGCCGGATGAGTTTACAAAAAACCTCCAAGGTTTAACTGCGCTCGTGCACATGAAAGCTTGGAGGTCTGACTTCAAACACCGCGTGTCCGCTGCGTTTACCCACTTACGAAGTGGGAGCCCCCACTTCCGAAGTACCCCCCTCCACTTCAGAGGCGAATTAGATTACCTTTTTGGTGAATTAGATCACCTCTGAGGCGAACTAGATCACCTTTTTACCGAACTAGTTCACCTTTTAGGTCCATTAGATCACCATTTAGGCGAATGAATTCACCTCGGAGGCGAGTGAGTTCACCTTTTTACTGATCTCTTTCACCTTTTAGGCGAACTCATTCATGTTTGAAGTGGACAATGTTGCTTCTGCGAAATCCTACCCCAAGGGCTATGAGCCTCATATCTTATCTAAAATGGGCTGTGAGCCACAGACCATGGGTTATTTTTCCCTGCCCCTTCGGTTCAGGCGGGCGCTGCGCTGCGAAATGACTTCAGGATGAATACAATTTCGGGCATGTTAGAACTTCTAAATGGCCATGCTGCTTGTACGTTAGCCCCGGCCATCGGGCGGGACGATTCGTGCTGAATAGCCACACTGTACCGCTCCTGACGCTTCGGTCAGCACAGGCCCAAAAAGAATCTCATTTCATTAAAAATCCTTCTTCCCCGCCAGTCGGAGCATCCACAGTACGGGCAGCACAACCCAAAGGAGAAGCAGCCCGAAAGAAATGAATAGCCCCTGCCCTGTGCCAAAGAAATTTTGAAAGAGCGCGCCGGTGTAGCCCAGTAGTGCGGAGATATCGAGCTTCAGCAAGATCATTATGCGCGAGAGGTCGATAGGATTGAAGAGACTGGCGCCTAAGGCAAACGAATCGAGGGGATAGTCTGAAAATACAATGAGCGACACCAAAAAGAGCCCGTCGTAGATCACGGCAAAAAACAGCCACATCAAGATGGCATAGCCAAAGCCTTTGATCTTGTTGGCGTTGAGCAGCGAGATGCAGATGGCCAACGCCACGAAGATGAACGTGAGAAACGAACCGGAAATCATGAGGGTGACGAAATTCCAGATTTCTCCCGAGCGAAAGATGCCGTAAAGCAAAAACGGAATGCCCAGCCCCAGCACCAAACTAAACGTGAGCGACAGTGCTATACCAAGGTATTGCCCCAAGAAAACGGATGAGCGCTTGACGGGCTGTGCCAGTAGCAGTTCGGTAAACTCCCGCGAACTGTAGAAATACATCACCCCGAAGATGGTGCCGATCATGGGTGTGAGCGTCACGATGATGTTCATGAGCGTGATGATGGCCTTGGAGAGGTCATTGTTTAGGAAAAGCAAGACAAACCCAAGCGCGAGATAAAACGCCAAATACACGTAGCTCCATCTACTGCGCATGAGGTCTGAAAAGCTGTATTTCAATATCTTAAACATGGGTGAGAATGGATGCGATGGAATGTTCTAAATTTTGTTTGCCGGTCTGCTGCCCCAGCTCGGCGATGGTGCCTTTGAAGTACATCTTGCCTTCGAGCAAAAACAAGATTTCGTCGGCTACTTCCTCTACCAGCGGCATGATGTGCGTGGTGATGAGGATGATGCGCCCCTTGGCCTTTTCTCGCTGGATCAATTCTTTGAGATCGATGAGCGAGACGGGATCGAGCCCGGCGGTAGGTTCGTCGAGTATCAGAATCGGCGAATCGAACATAAAGGTGAGCACGATGTTTACCTTCTGGCGCGTGCCGCCGGAGAGATTGCCCAATTTCTTGTCCATGAATGGCTCTAGGCGAAAGATGCGCACCAGTTCATCTTCGGTGGTCTCGCCTCCGCGCACATCTTTGATCATATGGATGAGTTCACGCACTGACAGGTTATCAGGGAAGTGCGCAATCTGCGGCAAATAGCCAATCTGATGGCGGTATTCCCACGAACCTAAGATCGGTTGGTCGTTGATGAATACACGACCCGACTGTGGCAGCACCATGCCGAGCAGTATTTTCAGGATGGTCGTCTTGCCTGATCCGTTTGGACCTAAGATGGCAAAAATGCCCGGCTTGTTGATGGAGAAACTCAGGTCATCCAGCACAGTGAGCTTTCCGAATTTTTTGTTCAACTGTTCAATGCGTATCATCGGATGGGTTTCATTAAAGGCGATACATCTATCAGGTCATCTGGCGTGAAAACGGGCGATACTTTCTCAGAGAAATTGATAATATCTACAAACAAGCTCCGCAGCAGCACGATGGTCTCGGGGGTCTTGTTCACGATGTAAGAAAAGAGCTTGACAGGCCGATATGGCACATCGCCAATGCCATTTTTGTCGAGATCATACCCGGCATATTCGCTCCAATAGTTGCCCTCAAAGCTGTTGTCGTTCATCTTGGCATTGTACGAGATATCGAACGAGTTGCCGATGAAGTCATTTCTGTAAAACCGATTGGCGTAGCAACCTCCGGCCACTTTGATGGCATAGCCGTTCATGCGGAAAATATTTTCAGTGTAATTGATGCGGGTGGTTCCTTCCATGTAAATAGCGATGGTATTTTGTCGAAAATCATTGTCTTCCACTTCTGCATCATAGATTTCTTTGAGCAGTAAGCCGTAAGAGGCCGTGCCCCAGTTTTCGATGAACTTGTTGCGCCGCATGATGATGAATTTGGAGAACATTACCGCTACGCCTGCGCCATTCTGCTCAAATGTGTTGTCCAGGTATTCGTCGTGGTTTGAAAACATAAAGTGCAGGCCGTAGCGCACATTGTTGTGCGTGTAATTGCGGCGTACGGAGCTATTGTCTACAAACTCTAGATAGATGCCATCACGCATTTTAAAGACTTCATTTTCAAGTACTTTCATGTCTGAACAGTGCCATAAGTGGATACCGTTTCCCGAATCGTCCATGCGAGTTAAATGCCCGTATATTTTGTTTTTCCGGATGGTTCCGCTCTTTGATTTCTCGATGAGCAAACCGAAAAACGGGTCTACTACTTCGTTTTTTTCAATGACAAATCGATGCGCTTTGAACACATATATGGCAGCAAAATCCTTGGTATAGCTGCGTCCGGCATTGATTAGTTTGAAACCCGAAATGGTGATGTTATCTGCCAGCAGTTTGAGTATGTATCCTTGTTTTTGTCCGTCCAGCACGGCACCCTCCTCACCTATCAACGTGAGTGATTTTGTGAGTTCAATGTTTACGGCTGCATACGTTCCTTTTTTGACCAAAATGGTATCACCGGCATTAGCCTTTTTCACGGCATCAGCCAACAATCGCACGCTACACGAAGCGCACACCGTCCAAGTCTTGGCAGCAGCACCGACGGGACATAGTACGATCATCAAAAGCAGCATGCGCAGCATGTTCATATACTTAAGTTGCTAAAAATTTAGGGATTTACTCCGAACGAATCCTTCAATTCATCCCAATTGAATGTCTTATCCGCTACCCCCACCATACTTCCGTGCCGACTCTTCGGGTCTGCAAATCCACTCAAAAATGCCCCCATCGGACTGGGAATGGATTCAGCAATAAGGTAGTGCGCATCACGCGCATCGATCAACTCGCCGGGTGTGGCATAATCAGCTATGAGATATAGTTCCACCGCGGGTTCGTTCCAATCAGCCAGATGGTTCATCATGCACTCAATGGCGTCATACTTGAATGCCCGACCTTTCACGGTCACTAGTTCGGCGGCATGTTGGTTGTCCACAATGGTCATTTTGCAGAAATGACATCCGTCTGTGCCATACACAATGGGCTGTGGTTTCACCGAACAAGATGCGGCAAGAATGCCCGCAAGCAGAAGTAGATATGTTTTCATTTTGCTTCTTTTTTGGATTGAATAAAAGCGAAAACAGACAGAGCCATACCCACGGCCAACAGATACGCTCCACTGCGCGGCATAGATGTAGCACGGAAATTCAGGATCATTTTGCTGCCAATGAGTGGCGGCTGATATGCCATGGATTGCCCCTTTTCGTCGGTGAATTGGATGGCTGCATTGGCCTTCAGATTGTGGCCGTAATTGTATTCCCACAGGTAAAAATCATACATGGCCATGCTGCCCAGGACCACCATCAATACAAACCAAGCCAAATACAAGCGTCGCTTGCCGATAAGGCCAAACACCACACCCAGCACCATCATACCGATCACGAAGTAGGGAAACAATCGAAACTCCGGAATGCTTTCGGGGATGTCTTCCATGCCCACATAGTGGTTCATAATGTTGATGTTTTGGATGTCATTTGGATGAGCATCTTCAAACTTGTTGATGTAGATATTCATGCCAATGGAATCAGGATACTGTGGTGCCTCTAGTGTGATGTTCCACATGGGTAAGAAAAACAGGCTGCCCAGTAGCAGCGCCCCGATGATCATGTAGCTATTCGACTTTTTCATTGTCTTGTTTTTTATGTTTGAAACATGACGAAAGCTTCGCTTTGTCAGTTTTTCACCCTGTATTTCTATACTGACGAAAGCTTCGCTTTGTCAGCACCCTGCGGGTTAAAAAAGGGCAGTCCACTGCGAACTGCCCTCTTCCATAAAGTTTTACTCACCGTCCAAACTCCACGATAACTTAATGTCCGAATCCTTAGGCGATACGCGCACATAGCCTTGCATTTCTTGATGCAGCGCCGAGCAGAAGTCAGTGCAATAAAACGGCCACACGCCTACTTTTTTCGGTTCCCAAATAAAGGTCTCAGTTTGCCCCGGCATGATAAGCAATTCAGACGTATTCGCACCGATCATACTGATTCCATGAGGCACATCATAGTCTTGCTCCAAGTTGGTCACGTGGAAGTACACCTTGTCTCCTACCTTCACACCTTCTATATTATCCGGTGCAAAGTGACTTCTGATAGTAGACATGTAGATGTGCACTTCGTTTCCATTGCGCTCCACACGTGTTTCCTTTTCGTTCTTCACCGCATGGGGGTGCTTGTTTTCTTCAAGTTTGTAGATTTTCTTCTGATTCAATTTTATTAAATCAGCCGGAGCACCTGCAGCGTAGTGCGGCTCACCGATGGTTGGAAAGTCAAGCAAGAGCTGCATTTTGTCACCTGAAATGTCATACAATTGTGCCGATTGGGTCAATTCAGGGCCGGTGGGCAGGTATCTGTCCTTAGTAATCTTGTTCAGAGCCAGCAGATATTTGCCAAATGGCTTCTGCGAATTGCCGCCGGGTATCATCAAGTGACCCACTGAGTAATAGCATGGCTGACGATCCAGCACTTCCCATGTGCCCAGCTTCCATTTCACCACTTCAGACGAGATAAAGAAGGTGGTGTACGCATTGCCTTTGCCGTCAAACTCGGTGTGTAATGGGCCAAGACCGGCTTGCTGCACTTGGCCTGCCACTATGTCGTCATAGTTCAAGATAGGAATACCATATGCCTCACCGTCAAATTTCTTGTTTGCAATGGCGTCCTGCATTTTGGTAAATGAATGTGCCGTCATAGATGCTGCCAACTTACCTGAGCCAATGATGTATTCGCCACTCGGATCCACGTCGCATCCGTGAGGGGACTTAGGTGTGGGAAGGAAATACACCAAGCCCGGATATTTGCTCGGATCAATCACGCGCACTTCCTTCTTTATAGTGGAAGTGGCCATATGAGTTGCTTCGTCGTACACATTGTGCGCGTATTCTGATGGCATGATGGTGAACTCACCCTTGGCAATCAGTTCTTCGGCCATTTTCCAGTTGATCGCCGCTATGAAGTCTTTGTCGTTTTGCGAAGCATTCACTTCCAATAGTGTATTCGCTTCTTCGGTGTTGTAGGTGGTGAAGAACATCCATCCATGCGATTTGCCACGGCCGGGGTGCGCCAAGTCATAGTTGAAGCCCGGCATCATGATCTGAAAGTCCAAATTCATCCGACCGGATTCTTGATCCACTTTGATGAATGAGATAGCACCTTTGAACTTTCCTTTGTACTCAGCAATGGGTAAATCCGCCTGAGGAACAGGCACAGAAAAACGGGTACCGGCAACTACGTACTCGGTGTTTTCGGTCACAAAGGAGGAACTGTGATTTCCCGCACTGTTGGGCAACTCGATGATTTCTTCTGTCTCAAACGTGGACAAACTGATGCGGGCAATACGTGGCGTGTTGTTGCCATTTATAAACACCCACCGACCGTCTATTTCGCCTTTGGTTTGGGACAAATCCGGGTGGTGCGCATCATCCCACGGCACAAAACCGAACGACGTATTGAGCAAAGGTTTGGTCTCTTCATTGTAGCCATACGCTTTCTCAGGATCTTGTGAAAAGACGGGTATTACTCGGAATAATCGGCCGGAGGGCAATCCATATACCGACAGTTGTCCGCTGAATCCGCCCGAAACGAAAGCGTAAAACTCGTCGTGCTCACCGGGATTCACGTACACGCGCTCGGCTGCATTGCCACCTATGGCGCCTTTGCTGTTGTCTCCACCCTGACCACACGAAAAGGTGAACATGAGGGCTGTCAATGACAGCAGATAATAGATAAATTTCGATTGATTTTTCATGGGAAAATTGGTTTGTTCGTAAAGTCTGATTGATTGGTTAGGGTAAAATCACTTTGTCCACGACATTGATAATGCCGTTGGACGTTTGAATGGTGCCGATCACTTTGGCGCCAGCCACGGTGATGTCCTCGCCGTTTACCACCACTTCCAAGTAGTCGCCGGTGGCGGTGTAAATCTTTCTGCCTTTGCGAGCTTCTCGTTTCAAACCGTCCACATCGAAGGAGCCAGGTGCAGCATGGCGGGTGATAATTTCGGCCAGTTTTGCTTTGTTTTCGGGCTTAAGCAAATCATCCAGCACACCTTCGGGCAAGGCATCAAAGGCCGCATTGGTAGGTGCAAACACGGTAAGCGGACCGGCATTTACCAGCACATGTTCGATCTCGGCTGCTTGTACACCCGCTACCAACGTAGTGTGATCGGGCGAACCGATGGCCACCTGCAGGATGTTTTTTGCCGATACATCGTCAGACACAGAGGCCTGACCTTTGGGGTGCGAAATAGACGTGCTTTCGTTGGAGGTGGCTTGGTCTGCCGAGGCAGTGCCGCCACAGCTCCAGAGCACTAGAGTCAATAAGACCACTAGGAATGTGAATGTGTATTTCATGGTTGTTTGTTTGGGTTTAGTGCTATTTAGAGGGTCCTGAAATATTCCAATACCGCACGAGCTTGCTCCTCGGTGAGGTTTTGGTTGGCCATAGGTGATCCATTGGCTTCCATGAGCAGTTGCTTGGCAATTGGATCCTTCTGGGTCATTTCATCCGGATTCAGGATCATGTTCATGATCCATGCAGGTGTGCGTCTGGTCAGGATGTCCTTAGGAGCCGGGCCTATGAACTTCTTGTCAATCTTGTGGCAAGCGGTACACATCGCCTCATACACTTCCTTGCCTTTCAGTACTAAGTCTTGATCTATCTCCGCAGGGAGTGTAAACGGTTTGATGGGGCCAATGCCATGATTGGTTTCCCATGCAGCCATAGGATCAACGGGTGCCATTTGTGATTGTTCTTTGATGAGTTCCGCTTGGCTTTTGCCCCCTCCGCCACACGAGACCGTCAAGAGTGCAAGGGTAATAATTGTAACTAGTGCTTTCATGTCTAAATGGGTTTAAATAAAGGACATTTTTATCTTTTTATATGAAGCAAAGCTACCTACCCTCGAATGTGCCTATGCTGACATGCCTCACGGTAGGTGCTGATTTATATCAGGGGTTTGGGAGCGGCAGTGATCGGATATTCAGAAACCTCTACCAATTTCCAAAATAACGGAAGATTTCTCCGGTACGCTGCGAATTGACTTCAAACAGGACTTCCCGCCTAGCTACATAATTCCAACCAAATCAATCACAGTAGGGTCTTGAGCACATGATGAGCAAATACATTTCCCTTTGTCTGTTGGTACTTCTCCTTGTTGGTTGTGACGAAACGATAGACCCTTCCATCCCCAAGTGCCTTGTGGAGGAGTTGAAAAAAGACACTCACAATGTGATAGAAGTCTGGAAATGGACCAATACCCAAGGCACGTATTACTACACGCTTTCGGCCTGTTGTGATTTTTACAACAATCTCTACGATGCAAATTGCGAACTTATCTGCGCTCCTGATGGCGGAATCACCGGCGAAGGATCGGGCGATTGTCCTGAATTGGCAGAGCCTATTGAAAAAATCCTTCTCTGGTCAAAAAATGCGGATTAATTGTGGCTTTGATTCAGCGACGGCCATGCGCTAGTTGAAGATGGTGAAAAGCCAAGCTGCTACTCATTAGCCAATGACGCTGTGGTCATTGCATTGCCCGATCGAATTCCCGCATTTGGCGGGATGAGAGCGAGCAGACGGGTGCTGAACTTCGTTGACGTGCCGCTCCTGACACATCGGTCAGCACAAGTCCAAAAAAAAGTACCTGTCAAATGTAATCAATACACCCCTGAAGCGAGCATCACTAACGTGCATGCATTTTCGGTGACTATGCCCTGTGCGTGTGCTTTGGCTGCCAGTTCGGGATTCTCTGCGCCGGGGTTGAAGATGATCCGCTTGGGGCGAAGCGACAAGATATAGTCACTCCACTGATTTTGATGATCGGCATTCATGTACATGGTGATGGTGTGCACATCGGCGATGACAGGC
>CAZPST010000083.1:0-10284 GCA_964589185.1 uncultured Roseivirgaceae bacterium
CGTTCCTTTTCATCGATGTGCGCGAGGAATGGGAACACGAAGAAAAAAACATTGGTGCGCAGTGCATTCCCCTGCACGCACTCCCCCACCGTCTCAGCGAATTGGAACCTGCTACCCAAGAGATAATTATTCACTGCAAATCAGGCTCTAGAGGAAATCAAGCGCGAAAATTCTTAATGAAGAATGGTTTCCAAAATGTCCATAACCTCACAGGTGGTCTGGAGGCATATTTACGCGGCTGATTCCCCCAGAACGTTAATTCCCGCGGATTGAGATTCGTGCATTGACTAATTCCCGCAGATTGCGCGGATTTCGCGGATCATCAAATCATATAAATCAGCGGCTATCTTCACGAGATAGATATTGATCTTCCTATCTCAAATCAGAATTATTAATAGGAGTGAATATTATCAATTTTCCAAATTCCGCTAATCCTTCTCATAGACACTGAATTGCTTCCCCAAAAAAAAACTTTATTCATTTCATCACTCTCATCAAAGTAGTCAATCACTACCTCGACACTAACTGAGTTGATTTGCATGATATTTTTTACTCTTATTCCCATAGGTGCTTCTTGCCCACCAATCCAACGATAGTTATTACCAAAATCACACTCAATATTTTCAATCTCATCAAGGTCATCAAAATTGGCCTTGAAGTCAGTAAATTTTATTTTTTTTAAGTTGGACTCACATGGTAGGTATGATGATTTTTCTCTTAAGATTAATGAGTCTGAAAAGCCATACCTAATTAAATTTTTAAGGTATTTATCCACTTGCAATGTTGTCATTCCATTGACCCCCTCAAGTATGGAGGGCTGGAATTCAGAGTATCTATGCTCTCTAATTGCAGTCAAGTACCATTCAAAGAAATCAACAACAGTTTTTGATATAGTCAATGAGTCATTCTTGTTCAAATTTTGACTCTTGCCCTCATTACAGAAGAGTAAAGTCACTACAATAAAAAATATTTGTATTTTACAATTCATAGCATTTGTAGTCTCAAAATTCCACCACCATCGGCTGGGGTGTAAAGCACAAGATAAAAATCACCAACGCAATCCAACCAAGTACTTTTCGGCCGGGGGTGAGCGGACTATTATCTGCCACCGGCGGATGCTGAATGCCCAAGACCCTACCGAGTAGAATAGCAAAAACAACCCAGCCTTGATAGCCCTGCATGTCAAAAAAGGAAGCAAGTACAAACTGCACAGCCATCATGATAGCGGCAAACATCCAGCGGTCGTTACGCTCCTTGAATAAGGAATAAGAACACAGGTAGAGCAAATACACATAGACGATCACATTGAACAAAAACCCGAGCATGCCTTCCATCGAATCATCGGTGAGTTGGTCAATATGGAGCCAACCCAATCCGGCATAAAATACCAATGCCACAAACAGCACCTTGGCGATGCGATCGTGCCAGACAGGACCGAACAATCCGAACGTGACATGCCCCCCATCTAACTGGCCAATGGGCAGTAGATTGAGCGCGGTAAAGAATAAGGCAAGGTATCCGGCCAGTAGCCATGGATAATGCATAAGTTCCTTTGAACTAGGCACATAGCGATCGTCAGGTGCCAGCCACTTTCGTCCGGCCATCATGAGTAGGTTGTCTCCAAAGTAAAGCGAACCAAGCCCAATCCGAATGGAGTCAGCACTTACTTCATAATTGTACCTTGCCTCATTCAGACTGCTTTTCAATATCACCGTATCCAGTCCTTCCATTTTCTGCTCAAAATCAGCCCCAAACACCTCATATTCGGGATGAACTTCATATATGTATTCGGTCTCGGGCAAATGGGTGAACCCGTACCATAAAACTGCGAGCGCCACCACAAAACCGGCAATAGGTCCGGAAATGCCTACATCAAAATAGTGAATGCGACTGGCAATAGACTGACGGATGCGAATGAACGCACCCATAGTGCCTAGTGAGGGCGATGGCAGGATGAAACCAAACCACAGTGGAATGTAATAAGGCAATGACACTTTGATATTGTGGTACTTGGCCGTGAAATAGTGCCCAAACTCATGACAGGTGAGCACGAGCAAAAAAGGAATGGAAAAAGCCAACCCATCTTGAAAATCACCTACAGACATACTCACATCCGTCCACACGAGAAATCGGCCCCAAATCCACTCTGCACCTGCAAACGTGGTGGTGAAAATGGTGAGGATGAATAAACCAAGTTGGATAAGTCTTCTACGTCTTTCGGTCATGCGGCGAATTTAGTTGGTTGATTAGTTAACTGGTTAAAATAGTTGCCTAGTTAACTAGTGGAAATTGCGCTAATGCAATTTGGGCTCCTGCTTCACATGCCTAATTCGTAGAATTCTAATCTCCATATCGGTATGCTTGTAGGTAATTCGATATGAATATTTTTCGAAAGCGCGATAATTACCCGGATTATCCTTTTTGTATTTGTCTGGTGGATATTTTTCGGGATGCGACGGAAGCTGATCAATAGTCTCAGTTATTTCTTGTCTTACTTTCTCAGCGTTTGAGTAAGATTCCTCAAGGATTTCCGTGTAAATTTTTCTGAACCGCTGAGATGCCCTTTTATTCCAGTTCACCTTGATGTTAGACGGCATTACCAATTCTTCATTTGCTCCTTTAAGTCCTCATGACTTACGTATTCGCCTCTATCCATTTCTGCTTCTGCTTCATCGATTTCAAGGTTGTATTGCTCAAGGCTGATTTGCTCAACCTTTTCTCGTAATCCGAAATCTACCAAATGCTTGATAGCTTGAATCAACGATCGGTCATTGATTTGTGCCAATCGTTCGATCAAAGCTGATTTTTCTGCCTGAATATTCATTCCTTCTTGATTCTATCAATAAAATTAACACTAATTTCCTTGAATTGGTTTACAAACGCCATCTTATGAGGACTCCAAGGATGTGAGAAATGTGTAAGTGATGCTGGGTGAAATGTAACACACCTTGTGCGCATTGAGGTCAACTTTACCCTTGACTAAAACACGCATATCATGGAAACAAAAACACTGAAAAAATTCGACAAAGACAATATGACCGGACACAACCACATGGGTGTGAATCCGAATATGCCGCTTCGTCTGCTCACGGCCAATTCGATCATTGGAGACAAAGTATTCAACAAACAAAACAAGCCCATGGGTGCCATCCACGACATTATGATTGATGTGTACACGGGTAAGATTGAGTACTATGTGCTGGAGCTCGGCGGCTTCTTAGGCATAGGAGAAAAATTCTTCGCGATTCCCTTCCCAATGCTGAAGATTGATCTTACGAATGAAACCTACATTTTAGATCAAAAACAAGAAACACTCAACGAAGCACCCGGTTTTGATAAAAACCACTGGCCTAGCACCAATGACCACATATATGAATCAGGCAGATACTGGGGCACTTTTATGGGAAGCAATGTAGGTTCACCCTATTGATTACCTATAATCCCCTATCAAAATGAAGGGCGACCAGTAATACGGATGGCTGAATTCGTCGTGCTGTGACAATTCAATTTGCGCCCTACGCAATGCCTCTACTTTGGACATACTGCTGAGATTTCGGTAGAAATACTTCATGAGCAAGGCCGTAGAAGCGTCGTTTACCGCCCAGAGCGACGCGACTACCGTGGGAGCACCCGCATCAATGAAACTTGTAGCCGGACTCACCGCCCATCCGTTGTTAAAGTCCTCAGTGACAGCCGTTTTACAGGCCGAGAGTGTCACCATCTGATAGGAGAAAATATCCTCAATCTCCCACACTTCTTCGATGGTCAGGCGGCCATCTTCTCCATCTGCCTCATTTGGAGCCAGCGTCAGGTAGGACTTGTGATAATCGAAGTAATCGAGATTGCCATGTGTGGCAAAGTGCAAGATGTTGTGCTTACCCGTGCTGGTTTTTGCCTTGTCTTCAGACGCAAATTCGTGCAGATAAACGTCCGTATTTGGGTACATGGCTTTGAGGTCGCGCACTTCTTGTTCGGAAGCAGGCAGACTCTTATCCGCATTGGCCATGGCCAAGATAGAAATGTCCGTTATCCGCTCTTTGGACTGGTACAGCATCTCAATAGAATGCGCATAGAAAAGGGTGTAATGCTCTATGAGAAATTCGAATTTGCCATTGGCCAACCGCTCACCGAGCATTTGGAACGGCAAGAAATGCAGCATGCCAGTAGGAATCACAACCACTTTTTCCTTTTTATTCAATTCCTCCTGCACCGGCGAGATAGTCCATGCAAAAAGCTGTTCAGAGATTTCCTTGTACTTGCTCTCACCGGTGTTGAAATTGGACGGAATGGGGCTGCTCTCATCCCCTCGCGCCACACGAAGGGCATCTGTTTGATTGCCCCCAAGCGCATGTGATGCAAAATTGTACAGATACTTAATATTCTTGTTCAGTTCATCAGTAGTCACCTCTACTACTTTGGCGACCACCGTATCAGATGTGGCAGCAAAAATGTACAGCTTGTCATTGGCCGGTAGATAAGACAACACTACCAGATCGTTCGGGATCAATTGCCGGTTTTTGTCTGTCTTCAGCTTGCGCGGATGAAATCCACCACTGAAATGTCTGGATAGCTCCGGATTGGTGTTGATGGTGGTGTTGACAAATTTCAAATACTCATTTTCAGCGATGGTCTTGTTCTGTTCCAATTTTTTCAATTTCTCCACACTCGATAACCCCGTCTTTTCATCGATCAATGCCTTGTCGAGATTGTCAAGCTTCATCTTCAATTCACGCTCTTGAGATAGTTTTTCATTGGCTGCTTCGTCTTTGAATTTGATATCCAATTGCTTGAATTTGCTGCGCAATGCTTCGGTATTGCTTCGCTCCAGATATTGCATGCCTAGCTCCACTTCGCCCTTCAATATGAGCACATCTACCAGTGCCGCATACACTTTAATTTGCTTTTCGCCGGAGGCAAATAACTTTTTGGCTTCATCCCCTCCTACCATCCGACTTTGCAATTTTTCAAGCGATTCGATGGCATTGATAAAATTCTCTTTGCTTCCCTCCAAATCACCGGCATCCTGCGCCATCAGCCCTTTGTAGTAATAGGCTTCCCACAGTTCCTTTTCTTGCCCCATTTGTTTGGATAATTGAATGCTCTCTTCCATGAAATGGTAATTCGCCTTTTCCTTCTTCAAATAGGCCAATTTTCCCAACGAAAAGCGCGAAGAAATCTCGTGTGTTTTGAGCCCTTTGTCTTGTTGGAGTTTGAGTGATTCGTGTAGGAGACTAGCCGCCTGATCATACTTTTCTGTCTCGATCATGAGGCGGCCCAGCAACACCAATCCACTGGAAATTTGATTAACATCATTGATTTCGCGAGCTTCGTTGAGCGATTGTTCCAGCCATTTTTTTGCCTCGTCATACTGCTTTTGTTCCAATTTTACTTCGCCCACATTGCCCACATACAAGCTGCGGGACGCGTCTCTAATGCCCAATTTGTCCAGTATCGCTATTGCCTTGTGAAAATGCTCCAATGCCTTTTCATAATCTCCTTGCGCATAGTAGATGGTACCCATATTGTTCATTGGGGTGGCACGTGCATACTCATTGCCCAGCACCGCATAGAGGCTGTCTGATTTGTTATAAAAATTGATCGCTTCCACGTTTTCGGTGCGAATGTTCTTCAGGTTTCCAAATCCGAGATAGGCATCTGCTATGCCCCACGCATTGTCCACTTCCTGAAAAAGCGTCATTGCCTTTTCTTGCATTTCCCATGCTTTGTCGTATTCGCCCAATACACGCAGGTAAATGTCGGACTTGTATATGTAGGCATAGGCTTGATTGATACGATCACCGTTTGCTTCCGATATCTCCAATGCCTTATCAATGGTGGCCAATGCTTCATCAAAATCACCTCTATTGGAATAAATGGTAGAAATGGCATTGAGCAAAATGACCTGCCATGTCTTGTCTTCAAGCTTTTCAAACAAACTGAGTGATTCGCGGTAGAGCCGTTCGGTTTTTACATAATCGCGCTTGCGAGCCGACGTGCCTGCCAAGCGGTACTTGCAGAAGGCGATAATATTGTCATCCTTCAGTTCCTCCGCCTTTTTCAATGCGATATCATTGAGTCGCTCCGATTCATCATATTGATCCTTGATGCCTAGTATCATGGCAAGGTTGGCAAGACAATAGATTTCCTGACTTGGATAATTAGTTTTGGCAGCATCGGCCATACTTTCTTCATAGAAATACTTCGCTAGATCGTATTTCTTTTCATTGAAATAGGTGTCGGCTATATCGTAGAGCGCATCCGATGACTGCACATAGTCGGCACTCTTTCGCGCCATTTCGGCACTGCGTCTGAAATAGCTCACGGCTTTGATGTAATCCTTTGCTGATTTATATACGTCCCCTATTTCGTTCAGCGTCACGGCCAGTTTGGGATCGTTCATGGCTTCATATTGCTCCACCACCTTGTCGTAGGCTTCCAAACTGCTTTTGGGGTTGCCATTTTCGGCATACAAATCAGCCAACTTGTTCCACGAATTGGCTATTCGCTCTCTATCACCGGACGCCTCTGCTAGCACAATAGTGGCAAGGTGATTTTCGATAGATAGATCCAATTTTTTCAATGACCAATAGGATTGTGCCACATTGGAAATTGACAAGCTGGCCATGGATGTATCGGCTAGTGCCAGATGGAGTTCGTAGGATTTTTGGTAAAAAGGAATGGCCTTTTCGAATTCAGAACCATACCCGTTGTACGCATAAGCTATATCGAAATGGGCATCCGCAATCACATCCGGAAGGTTCGATTCGGTGGCTCGCCTGATACGCTCTTGATGCATTGCCACTGCCCCGTCTATGTCAGCTTGTTTGGCAAGTGCATTGGCTTGATGCTCCATCGTGAGAAGCATATCACTCATGTTGTTGACGGCCGCATAAGATTCCACTGCACGCCCAAAATAGGTGAATGCCTCAGCATACTTACCCGCATCAAAATACGCATCGCCAACTCTGTATTCGGCAAGCGCCACGTCCGATTTGCGTGCGTCAATTGGGTCTTGGTTGTAGCGAATTTCTTTTGCCTCCAGCGCCATTCGATAATGCTGAATCGCTTCCTCATATCTATCCAGGTCGGCATAGAAACTTGCTTGATTATTCAATGAAAATGTCAACGCATACACATTGCCTGATGCAGTGAATCGATCCGTGGCTTTTGTGTACCAATCCAGCGCACCTTGATTGTCTTTCATGGCGCCCATGACACGTCCCATTTGGAAATACGCCCAACCCTCAGTATTTGCATCCTTGGTCATTTCGGCCAGACTGACGATAGATTGCTGCTGTGCTATGGCCTGATCGAATGTCTCTCCGGTGGCTAGCGCCTCCGTATCAATGCCCGCATCCAGCACCAAATCTGCGGTGATCAACGTGCCGTATCGCTGAAAAATTTGATCAGGAGTCATTTCTTGGGTCAAGGCTGTCAAATCAGCAGATACCAAAGGCGTCTGATTGATGAGCCATGTAGCATACGTTTCCGAAATCTTCCACAGTTTGCCACGGTACTTGTCGGGGTATGTGATTACGTAGCGCAAAAAACTCACAACATCGCGTGCTGTTGTTTTCTGCATGCCCTTCAGCATGGTATCTCCATCATACAATCCACCAACTAATTGCTGATCTTCAAACGTACCCTCTAGCTGCTCGGCAAGCGTACGAATGTCTGTCACTAGAAAATCCACTAAATCGCTTTCGAAAGTGGGACTGTCTTCTAGAAATATATCTCTGAATGTGTAGATCAATTCGTTGTTTTGATCACTGAAATAGACGCTTTGCTTAATAATCGAATGAAAAATGCCCTGATACGGCTGATTGCCTTGAAGATTGACCATCAATAGGTCATTTTCATAGACCAACTTATCGTTAGTGGTCTCTATTTCAGTGAGAGTGGCCACTATCAGTGAGTCTTGTACCGACGTAATGTAACCGGTGGCTAATGTGGCTTCATTGTGCGTAGGATAATCGGCATAATGCAAGCCCCAGACGGAGCAAGCATCCCCCACATTCAATCCGGTAGGATAGGTGCCCACACGCACGACGACCTCAATCTGCTGCCCTACCCGACTGCTGATTTTGGAAATAGGAAGGTAATAGGTGCTAGGCTCACCTGATTGAGCGAGAAGCTCAAATGACAAACAAACTAGTAGTGAAAAGAATAAAATACCCCGCATGACACTGATTTTAATCGCTAAGTACGACTAATCTACAGGTTAATACCATACCCTGTATCACGGATATTTTATGAAAGGCTTGGTACGAATGAGATCAATTCAAAAAGTAGTCAACCGATCGACGGGAGCACCATGTCCGGCCAAGAGTTCGGAACCATTGAAATACTCCAACTCGATCAAGAAGGAGAATCCGGCTAACTCAGCACCTGCCTGCCTGACCAAATCTGCTGCCGCGTTGGCTGTGCCAGCTGTGGCTAGTAGATCATCGTGAACCAGCACACGCTGGCCTGCCTTGATGGCGTCCTTTTGCATTTCCAATATGGCCGATCCATACTCCAATTGATATTCCGTCTGAAAGGTGTCTCCCGGGAGTTTACCCACTTTGCGTAGGGGAACAAACGGCACCCCCAACTGACCGGCCAAGCCCATCCCAAACAAAAATCCACGCGATTCGATACCCGCTACCACATCAATCTTTTCGGTCTTCCAGCGATTCTTCAGTTCATTGAGAATGGCCATGCACAGTTCCGGATGCGCAAGCACAGGCGTGATATCACGGAACAAAATACCTTTTTTGGGGAAATCAGGAATGGTGCGGATCGCTTCGCGGAATTTTGCTTCGATGTTCATATTATTCAAATCTTAACGCTTCAATCGGATCCAGTTTAGCCGCCTTTATGGCCGGTATCACGCCGGAGAGCAAGCCTACCACCATGCCCACGATCACACCAAACAAAATCCACCCCCAAGGAATGATCAAGCCGGAACCGCCTATAAGCCCCGAGACCAGATTGCCAATGATAATGCCGAACACAATACCTCCTATTCCACCCATTTGGCAAATCACTACCGCCTCAATCAAAAACTGCTGACGGATCTTGGCCGGAGTAGCGCCTAGTGCTTTGCGCACGCCAATCTCACGTGTACGTTCGGTCACCGAGACCAACATGATGTTCATCAAACCGATAGACGCACCAATCAACGTGATGAATCCAATGGCAAAACCGCCTATTCGCAGATAGCCGGTGATTTCTCCTAGCCTATCGGCCAACGACTGACTCATGCTGATTTCAAATGAATTCTCTTCGCCCGGTCGGTCTCCTCGGATGGCTCGCATGAGTTGGGTGGCTTGCCCCATGGCCTTTTCCATCTTGGCCGGATCTGTAATGGCCACTGCTGCCTCAAATCCATAGTTTCGATCAGCGGCTATGATACGTGCTGTTTCCATCGGGATGATCACTGTCCGATCGATGTTTGAATTTCCGGTAGCACCCCCTTCTTCTTTCAACTTGCCGATGATTCTGAATTTGGCACCCAATACCGTGATTTTTTGATTGATCGGATCTTCATTTTTATCAAACAGATCATCGATAATATCGTTTCCTACCAGTGCCACATACGAACCGTTGACACTTTCCTCTGAACTGAACGGACGCCCTAATTCCACATCGTATCCATCCACCGCCAAGTAATTTTCATCGCCACCGCGTACCAGTTGGTTCGGATTAGTCACCTTTGATCCTCTTTTTATCTCAGCCGAACCGGTAATGACGGTATAAATACTCACTATCCCTTCTCCTTGGTATTTTTCCTTGAACATCAACAATTCATGGTACTTCACCGGCGGATACACCTTGGCCTTCTTCCCATCTGCCACACCTCTGTTGTCCTTATCCTCTATATCAAATGTATTTGCTCCCAAGTTCGAAAAGCTGCTGTTGATCGAATTTTGAATACCATCTATGGCAGTGAGGATGCCTACTAGCGACATGATGCCAATAGAAATGATACCGGCCGTGAGCACCGTGCGCAGTGTATTGGTCTTGATTGACTTGATGCCCTCTCGGACATTTTCAGTGATATTCATCCTCGAAAATTTTGAGTTAATGCAAATTAAGGAGAACACACGGATTTGGTTCGCGTAAGTTGGACTAACTTAGAAATTATGATTCGAAGACTTCTCATTTTGGTACTAGTGGTCACGGCCATGCAGGCACGAGCGGCGTATTTGCTCCTACCCATGGACGAAAAACAAACCAATCACCTCAAAGCGTATGGGATTGCCTATTGG
Source organism: uncultured Roseivirgaceae bacterium (assembly GCA_964589185.1). GTDB lineage: Bacteria > Bacteroidota > Bacteroidia > Cytophagales > Cyclobacteriaceae > JAAEPI01. The sequence continues at coordinate 10,254 of CAZPST010000083.1, forward strand.
CTTTTGGCCAATGATGTGAGTGTAGACTGGT
>CAZPST010000084.1:0-10275 GCA_964589185.1 uncultured Roseivirgaceae bacterium
CCTGTTGTGGGTGGATTAATGCGTAGATGTGAAAACGTTTAGGACGCTATTGATTGTCTCTAATAGAATAGGATCTTCTTGGTTCGTTAAATCTCCATCATAAAAGATTTGAATTCCTTGGCCAATTAATATTCCATATTCGAGCTTTAATTGACGCATATAAGAAAAGAGCTGTTGCTGAAATCTTGAATTAATTGGAATGTTGGGTTGTTTTATTTCAATTACGAATAGTTTTTTGTTGTCGGAAGATTTTATTACAAAATCAGGAGTAATCCGATTAGCGGCTCCAACTTGAAATGATGGACGAATGTCAATGTCTCCAGAATATTCTTTCCAGTCCAGTACTCTTAAAGCCTGAGTTACATTTTTTTCAAAATCACTTTCACTTATATCACTTCGAATATTGTCAGAGAGTAGAAAGCAGATTTCATTCCATTGGTCGTTGTTCATTTTCAGTTGGATGGTTGTATTTTCAGAAGTGAAGTGGAAAGGTATGAAATACCCCGCACCCTCACAAATCCCCGTCATCGTTTGCATTCATTCCTCCACCTGTGGCTTCTACCTATTTCCGCCTAATATTCCACCATCGGTTATCAATAGTATCGTTTTTCGGCTATCTTAGGTAGACATTAACCGACCAGCTCATCCATGTATTCCTCACCATATACTCGCTTTCATTTGCCGGACAGTCGTCAACAGTTGTCTCGTGGGTTGTTGTCCCGCATCGTACTACTCGCATGTAGCCTCATCCTAGCACTGTCTTCTTTTGGCCAATACGACTGGAAATTCTGGCATATTACCTCAGACGATGGCCTTTCGGCCGGTACGGTCAACTGCGTGTTTCGGGATAGTTACGGCTTCTTGTGGGTGGGCACTATAGATGGGCTGAACCGATTTGATGGCTATTCCATTCAAGAATTCAAGGCCAACAAAAGCAATCCCAATAGCATTTCAGGCAATATCATCACTACGCTAGCGGAAGATTGGGAAGGCAACCTGTGGATCGGTACACGCAGCAATGGCATCAGTGTGATGAACCTGGCCACCAACCAAGTGCGCCAAATACTGCCCGGTGGAGCGGAGAAATTGCCCGAAGGATCGGTGCGAAAAATCCTCATCACGCAGGACAAAAGCATCCTTGTGGCCAGTCAGGGTGGGGGATTGCTCGTTTACGATAATGCTACGAGCACCTTTAAGCAGTACCGAAACGAAAAATCTAACCCGCGCAGCATTTCTAACGACAATGTGTTCAGCATCGTGGAGGACAGCCCGGGCATTTTTTGGGTGGGCACACACTCCGGCGCGGTGGATCGCTTCAATCTGAAAGAAGGCGTCTTCACGCAGTTTGTGTACGACGATCGGTTTGTATTGTCCCAGACCAATCGGAAGCCTTTGTTCATCGACCGAAACAACAACCTGTGGATCGGTACGGATGGCAATGGCTTGGTGAAATTCAATCCCGCACGCACCACATTCGACTATTTCACCGTGGGGCAAGGCAAGCTCACGTCGGGCATCATTACTACGATTTTTGAAGACGAATTCGGTAAACTATTCATCGGCACGGACGGCACGGGGATCAACATTTACAATCCAGCCACAGGTGCGTTCAGCTACATGCGGGCAAGTCTCTTTGATGCTGAAAGCCTGAGTAGTGATGCCATATACGAAATCTACGATGACCAATCGGGCGTGATTTGGATCAGCACGTTCCGTGGGGGCATCAATGTGTACAGCAAGTACCGATTGAAATTTCACCTATACGAACAACTGCCCAACGATCCGAACAGCCTGAGTTTCAATTCGGTGATTGCCCTGCACGAGTCGAAAGATGGCCACATCTGGATTGGCACGGACGGTGGAGGATTGGACAGGCTGAACCCGCGCACGGGCGAATTCAAGCATTTCAAACACAACCCAAGCAACCCCACGTCTATCAGCAGCAATGTGCCCATTTCGCTGCTCGAAGACAAAAGCGGCACACTCTGGATCGGTACGTATGCAGGTGGACTGAACCGATACAATCCGGACGGCACATTCAAGCGATACACCCCGTCAGTCAATGATCCGAGAAGCATCAACAGCCGCAATGTATGGTCGATATTGGAAGACACGCAGGGAGATTTGTGGCTTGGCTTGCTCGATGGTGGCTTGGATCGATTTGACAGAAAGACCGACACCTTCGTGCATCACATGGCCGATGGTGGCAAAGGCTCGCTGAGCAGCAATTTGATTATCGTGTTGTTTGAAGATTCGTACCGCAATTTTTGGGTAGGCACAGAGGATGGAGGTCTCAATTTGTTTGATCGTCAGACGAAAACCTTCACGGTATTCAAGCATGATCTCGCCAACGCAAATTCATTGCGCAATAACAATGTACGCGCGCTGTATGAAGACAGATCGGGGAAACTGTGGATCGGCACAGCCGAAGGCATGAATGTGCTTGATCTCAAGACGATGCAAATGACAGCAGCAGATGTGAATGCGCTGTTGCCCAACTTAGTGGTGAACGGTATACAAGAAGACGATGAGCAAAACCTGTGGATTTCTACAAATAAAGGGCTGAGCAAGTACAACATAGTGAGCAAGGAAATCACCAATTTCACAGGTGTGGATGGTTTGCAGGGTAATTTGTTCAATTACAATTCGTCGTTGAAAACACGCAGTGGTCGCATGTATTTTGGTGGTGTAAATGGCGTGAATGACTTCATGCCATCCGACATCCATTTGAGTTCTTTTAAGCCAAATGTGAACGTGACGCACATCAAAATCATGGATCAATTGCTCAATGATGTTACGGACAAAAAGGGCCGACCGCTGGTGAACGAATCGCCTCAGGCCTTGAAAAGTCTCACGCTTCGTCATGATCAAAATGTATTGGAGATCGGTTTTTCATCTATGGATTTCGTATCACCTCAGTCCAACAAGTACCGCTATCGACTAAGAAATTTTGACCAAAACTGGATCAATGCAAATGCAGGCAAGCGCACAGCTAACTACACCAATTTGGATCCGGGCGAATATGAATTCATGGTACAGGGCACCAACAGCGACGGCATTTGGTCAGACGAAACACGCACACTCAAGATTGTCGTGCTATCTCCATGGTGGGCCACATGGTGGTTTAGACTTATGGTGGCTATTGTGTTGATCTCGATGGTGGTGACATTTTATCGCTGGCGAATGGGTATGATCAAGCACCAGCGTGCCTTATTGCAGCAGCGGGTGCATGAAGCTACCGAACAGGTAAATAAGCAAAATGAAGAATTGCAAAAGGAGCGCGACAACCTGCGTGTGGCGGTGGAGGAAACCAATTTTGTGATCAATGAAGCCGTAGAATCGGGGAATTTCAATGCACGTATTGATCTGAACAACAAGGCGGGCGAATGGAAGGCACTTGGAGAGTCAATCAATCAATTGTTTGATTCGATTCTGATTCCATTCAACGAGATCAACCGCATAGTGAATCATCTGGCCGAAGGCGACCTCACACAACGCTACAGTCAGGAGGCCAAGGGTGATGCGGCGCTACTAGCTGAAAACCTAAACAAGGCGTTGGACATTCTTTCCAAATTGCTCAAAGACATCATCGAGCATGCCGAATACATCGAATCTGCCTCACAAGAGATGCTGCTCACTAGCGAGGAGATGAGCGTGAGCTCTGGAGAAATAGCGTCTTCTATAGCTGAAATGAGCCGTGGTGCAGGCGAGCAAGTGACCAAAGTGGATGAAGTGTCCAACTTGGTAGAGGGCATATTGGAGTCGTCTAACGAGATGGGGCATCAGGCCGAATCGATCAACCATAATGCCGGACAGGGAGTGCAGAAGAGTCAGCAAGGGCTAGAACTTATCTCTCGTGTAGATGAGAGCATGGGCGGGCTCATTCTGACATCCAAGCGCTCCAAGAGTTCAATGGATTCACTCAGTGATCGATCTAAGGAAATTTCCAGTGTCTTGCGCATCATTCGGGAAATTGCTTCGCAGACCAACCTGCTGGCGCTCAATGCGGCCATAGAAGCAGCGCAAGCCGGAGATGCCGGACGCGGCTTTGCCGTGGTAGCCGAAGAAATCCGCAAGCTGGCTGAAAACTCCAAGGCGAGCACACAGGAGATTCAAAAGTTGATCGCCGAGATTCAATCAGAAACCAAAACAACTGCCGAGTTGATCGCTGAGATGAGCAATAACGTATCGGATGGGGAAGATGCCTCGCGCAACGCTTCTGAGGCATTCAAGGAACTGGCAGGGCTGTATGATCAGACGTTGCAACTCTCTGAGAAGATCGTACAATCCACACGCCAGCAGACAGAGCAAACGAGCCGCATCGTTGGCCACACCGAGAGCGTGGTGGTGATCGCCGAGCAGACCGCCGCAGGATCAGAGGAGATCGCCAGTTCGTCAGCTGAGCTTTCCAGCGGCATGGAAAACTACACCTCCAAGAGCAAGCAAGTACTCGACATCATCGAGGAATTGCGCATGAAAGTGGGGCAGTTTAAGATTGGTTAGGGGATAATTTGGAGCGACACTGCACCGCGATCTATAGGGTTCATACGCGCTATCCGCTATGCTACTATCGCGGCTAGTTTGGCGCGGAGTGGCGTTTAAATGCCTGTGCCTCAATCTCATCCCACCAGTAAAAGGATTCGATTGAGGCTACAACAGGCTACCCAACTATCTTGATGTCTACACGGCTACATTTTCCCATGTCAAATTCCCGCTGTACCGATGTGATACCTGGCCGTGGGTATCCATGGCGAGCAGGTGAATCCACCTATTATCGCACAAGTTGCGCACAGATGGATGCTTGGTGAGAATTTGATTCATTGCTTCAATTGGCGCTTCTATGATCACGTTCAGTTTGGCAGGTTCATGCTGGAATTTAGCTCCATCATGCACCGACTGTAGCGGTAATCCTACGCGCAAATCGCCGGAATACCCTTCCAATACGCCCAGACCGGCGGTAACATTGTGCAAGGTTTTGTTGCCAGCGCCGTAGTTTTTATTATCTACCGTAGAGGCGAAATACTGCAAATTGATCCAACTAGTCACCACCATAGGGGCCGTCATGATTAGCTCTAGCGTGGAGAATCCTCGATCATTTTTCCAATCATAGGAATGCAAAAATGATTTTCCCCCAAAGTCGAGGTGTTTAGTCCGCTCACGCGGTGCTACTACAAAGGCTGTACAACCGGCAAGCCCCCATTCAGGACGCACCTGAGACCAGTCCTTGCTGCGGGTCAGTATTGCCTTGTCCACATTGCCTACTGTAGACAGTCGAAATGCCCTTTCAGTACGAGCGGCATGCCCGGCTTTTGCCAAAGACTTCTTAAGATCCGCCAGCTCTTCCATTCGATCACTCGGTACTTCGTTTTCGCAGAAAATATGAAGTTCATCAGTGGTAGTATCGTGAAGACAAGCCAGAAACAGGGTATCATCCGGAATGGAGATGTTTTCTTCTGCTCTGAGTTGTTTCCGTACGTCGGCGTTATTCAGCACCGCAGCAGCTACACGCGCATTGGCTTCACCTGTATGTCCGCCGCATGCCCCACAGTCCAGTCCGGTAGCGTGCGGGTTGTTCACCGTGGTGGATCCATGTCCTACTATCAACACCAAGGGCGCAAAATTGCCGGTAAGTGACATGGCAGTCAGGGCATTTTTGGCCATTTGCACTTGTTGCACATGTGGTATACCCACGGTCTCGTGGTGATGTTCGGTCACATGGAGACTCACCGTTTTGTCTTTTGCGGTACTACTGCTCAATCCTACCTTTTCCGGGTGCGGCACAGGGCGGGTGATTCCAAATGAATCAGTAAATAGTTTGGGCAAATACGACAATCCCAGCGGACTCACGAAGCTAAAGCAAGTAATAGCACCTGATCGGAAGGATTTCCAAAGCTGGCTCACTTGATGTTTCAATACCCTACCTTGATACGCCATACGGTTGGCATCCTTATCTGCTACTTCTTCCAATATGGTAGGGCCCGTCTTTAGGAGCACAGGGCATTGGGCTTCTCCTTTTGTATGCCCCAGTGGCACATAGTTGATCGGGAAAGCGAAAAAGCCGGCAAAGCCGAGGGTCGCTATTTCCGAATCTATTAGTTCCAGGTTTCTGCGGTATACTTCAGACCGAACGTCTATACAAAATATAGCTAGCGCTTTTCGTTTTGTGGAGATGTTGGTGTCGGTTACTTGCTTTTGTTGAAACTTTTGGATGAGTTCGCGCTGCGTGGCGAGATCAAATGCCTCTTGCAGCAAGAGTTTAATCGTCAACTCCCGATTAAGCTTAGCGGTCGATTTTACGCCGGCTAATGCCCTTTTGGCACCTATCCATTTCACCCGAAGTTTAGGACTATCCAATGTGGTGAAGAGGCATGCTTCCCAGCAGAGGAGCACCGCCAAAAACTCAATGAGCTTCCCATCCTTACCTCCGTACAGTTCACTGTCCCAATCCAAACGTGCGGCATATGCCGCCCAGCCGCCCATTCGGAGTAGAAGCCGATGTAGATATACCGGCACTTCATTTTCGGGTACTTCCAAAATACGTAGCGCCGCGTGCGCCGCTTGAAGGGGATCTTTGGGCAGTGCTTTTACGGCCTGTCTGAAGCCTTTCAATCCGGTGATTTCGGGTGTGCGATCCACTTCGGCATCTGCTTTCCAAGCGGCAAATAGTCCTGCAGATTGATCTGCACTTGTCCAAGTAGCCTGTCCATTGTCAAAATAGGCGGCTGCCCAGCTCGTAATTCGGTTGGTCACAAATCGGTTCCAATCTTTGTGCGTGATCTGAGTGGCTACATCGATGAGCGTGGGCAATGCAATACCTTGTTGATCATCAGCGGCCTGCTCCTCCACCTGCCGGATAAAGGCGTCTACACTTGTTTCTGTGCTAGATTTGGACAAAACAGACGCTAAATCCGCATCAGTGATTTTTCCTTCGTTGATTTTTTGTAGGTAGAAAGAAACGGGCAAAGTCATTTGTATGCCACCCACAGTAGCTAAGTACTGAGCCGTGTCTTCAAATCGGCGATTAGTCAACCCTAAATACGGATTCACCGCTACGAAATTCTCTAATGGCCACACAGGCGCAATCTTTTTGCATGCTTCACGGAGCAATTGGTGAAGTGCCTGCTCGGTGTTATTTATATGTTGTGCTACAACTTGGTCTTCCATCTTGGTATAATCAATGTTTAGTGTTCAGTTACGTTAGTATTTATCCTTCTATAAGTTGTTTTTCCAACGCGTCTATTGAAGTGTTTTTAGTTTGCGAAGCAATTGACATGTGGGTATGTATCAATTGTTTGCTCTCTGGTGAATGCAGGCGCAAAGCACCCACCGCTCGGTCAAACAGAGCATTGACGTACAGGTCATTTCTGATATGAATAGCCAACGTTCTACAGATTGGCCAATTGGCAAACTGTGGACCTATGAGCTGGATGAAAACGGCAAGACTGAATATGCAAAGAATGATGCCTCCTATAATCAATTTTGCTAGACTCAACTCCGTCACAAGGGGTAATTGAGAAACGATAAGGTAGTGTATGCCGGACTCGAATGTGAAAAAAGCTGCCGTCACCACGAAAGCCAGTAGGGTGGCCTGAGTCATCAAGACAGTGCCTCCCTTGGCATCTACTACCGTGGTGAAAATGCGCGCCAGACCCATGATGATCACTGCACCAATGAAGATGAGTCCCCAATCACGCTGTGAATCGACACCCCACATCAACGCAAAACCCGTGTAAAGTGCCAATGCCATGGCGATTCCCATGACAATTTTAAATGTACTAAATGAGCGCGTGATGCCTGCCACTTTGGACGCACGTACCACATCTATCACACTACCGGAAGACAAGAATGCATGCGCTTTGTAGAAGGAGTGAGCCACCAGATGCAGCATGGCAGCTGCATATGCACCCAATCCGCAAGCCATCAGACTAAAACCCATGTGCGCCACGCTGGAGTAGCTCAGTGCCGTCTTTACAGATGTTTGTGTCAAGTACACCACCGAACCGAACAGGGCTGTAAACGCACCTATGGTCATCAGCGCGATGGGAGCTATGGAACTGGCGTCCATCACATGCGCCATACGAATAATCAAAAATGGCCCGGCATTCAGAAGTCCGGCATGCAGGAGGGCTGATACGGGAGTGGGGGTTTCCATCACTTCGATTAGCCATCCATGTGTAGGAAATTGCGCCGATTTGAGTAGCGCTGCTGCTACTAAAAAAAGTGCAGGTACTTCCATTGACCCAAATGCAGGATTACTCAATGAATTGCCTTTGATGGCCTGAAAAATAACTTCCAGATTCCCCGAGCCAAATTTCAAATAGAGCAAGCCGAACGCCACCAAAAGACATACATCACCTAATCGGGCTAAAATGAACTTCTTTCGGGCGGCTATCTGCGCCCTAGGTCGGTCATGATAAAACACCAGCAAGCGGTGCAGGGAAATACTGGTCAGTATCCAAGCCGCAAAGAGAAGCCCGAGGTTGCCGGAGAGCACCAGAAGTTGTACAGACGCAATGGTAGCAGCTAACCTACCAATGAAAGTGCCCTGCCGCCTGTCTCCGTCCAGATAGTTGCCACTAAACCGCACGATGATGAAGCCGAGTAAGGCAATCATGCCTAGCATGAGGCTGCTCAATGCATCTAGACGAATACTGAATCCGATATCGCTGAATCCGATGAGTCCCGATTGGAGTAGGCCATGCTCATACACAAAGAAGCCGCTCAAAGCGGCTACCAAGATGCTGAGAAAGGCGGCTGACATGCTCAAACGCTTGATCAGATGCGGTCTGAATCCCGGCTGAAACCAAGACGCAATGGCCGTGGCTACAAAAGCTGCAGGAGCGAGTATGATGAGGAATAGTATGGCTTTTTCAGACATAGTTTGGTTCTTTTAGCTTGATTTTATTAAATAAATTCAATGGATATGGTCGATCGAATGCGCAGCGTTTTACCTGCTTCTTTGGCTTCCTGAATCAGATCTTTGGCGTTTTGCTGATTTAGTCTCAATTCATTCAGTCGCTGTAGAGTTGCTTCATCTTTTGCTCCGTAGCGAATGAGTTGACTGAAGCTCTTTACTTCGTGAAAGTTGATTTTCTTGGAGAACATCTCATTGATTATCTCGGCTGCTTCGGCAGGTGAAAATTCACCCTTGATAAGATCGTACGTTCCTTGAACGGCTGTGCTGATTTCTTTTTCTTCTAGTGCAATCATGATGTTGTGTGTTTGTTTCTGATGCAAAAGTGATTCACAGTATTCATTAATTATCATTTATATTTACTATGAAATACATTAACAAATTTTATGAATTATACTATTCACCAACTCCAGATATTCCTGAAAGTCGTTGAGACACAAAGCATTACCAAGGCATCAGAGGAGCTTTTCATGACCCAGCCGGCCGTATCCATTCAATTGAGAAACCTTCAATATCAATTCGATATTCCGCTCACGGAGGTAGTTGGTCGCAAATTGTATATCACCGAATTTGGTAGGGAAGTGGCAGTCATCGCCGAGCGCGTCATCCAAGAATTGGAAACCATCAACTATAAAACCCAGGCTTTTCAAGGTATTTTGACAGGCAAACTGCACGTTTCTTCGGCATCTACGGGCAAGTATGTTATTCCCTATTTCCTGAGTGGATTCCTCGAGCAGCACAGCGAAATAGATCTCGTGCTAGATGTGACCAATAAAAGTCGCGTGATCGAAAGCCTCAAAAACAATGAGATTGACTTTGCCCTAGTATCTGTGCTGCCGGATAAGCTGAACGTAGAGGAAGAAGTGCTGATAGAGAATAAATTGTATTTGATGGGCAGTGAAGCTGCCCGCAATGAAGCCAAGCCGCTTATATATAGAGAAGCAGGTTCAGCCACGCGCATGGCCATGGAGCACTACTTTGAAACACACGTAGGTAAGCACCGCAAGCGTATGGAACTGACCTCCAATGAAGCTGTGAAGCAGGCCGTCATAGCAGGTATTGGGTACTCTATCATGCCGCTCATCGGGGTTCACAATGAACTGCTCAATGAAGAAATTCACATCATCCCCACACCCGAATTGCCCATTCAGACCGATTGGCGATTGGTGTGGCTGGCAGGCAAGAAGCCTTCACCGGTAGGTCAGGCGTTTCTAGACTATATCCGAGCAGAAAAGCAGCACATCATTCAAAAGCATTTCAATTGGTATTTGAAGTATTGAGCTCTGAAGTCATTGGATTTTTCTATAAACCTGAGTTCGATTAATCCTTATCAGTATGGCTCAATTTATTTTTGATGAACC
>CAZPST010000085.1:0-10204 GCA_964589185.1 uncultured Roseivirgaceae bacterium
ATGGGCGGAATCATCATCATTTCGGCCATTGTCATTCCCACGCTGCTGTTTGCGCGCATAGGCAATGTGTACATCATTTTGTTGCTCATTTCGGCCATTTGGTTGGGCATCATCGGTTTCATTGACGATTATCTTAAAGTAAAAAGACAGAACAAAGACGGTCTGCGGGGCAAGTTCAAAATCATCGGGCAGGTAGGACTCGGGTTGATCGTTGGTTTGATAATGGTGTTTCATGAGGATGTGGTGATTCGTGAGTTTGTAGGAGACGCCTATCAAGATGCCAAGAGTCTTTTCACTACTATTCCTTTTATGAAGGGAAATGAATTCAACTATGCGTGGCTCATGCCCAATCTTATGGATGATTACTCGTGGATTTTGTATGTGGTCATTGCCATTTTCATCATCACGGCCGTATCAAACGGGGCAAACATCACTGACGGATTGGACGGACTGGCGGCAGGCACATGCGCGATCATAGGTTTGGGATTGGGCATTTTGGCTTATCTCTCAGGAAATGCCATTTTCTCCGAATACCTCAACATCATGTACATACCGTACTCCGGCGAACTAGTGATTTTCTGTTCGGCATTTGTGGGTGCATGCATCGGTTTCTTGTGGTACAATTCGTACCCGGCGCAGGTCTTCATGGGTGATACGGGCAGCCTATCATTGGGAGGAATTATAGCCGTGTTGGCATTGGTACTGCGCAAAGAACTACTCATACCCGTGCTGTGCGGCATACTCGTGATCGAAAATCTATCTGTCGTGGTGCAGGTGGCTTATTTCAAATACACCAAGAAAAAATACGGCGAGGGACGCAGAATTCTGCTCATGTCGCCACTACACCATCATTATCAGAAAAAAGGAATCCATGAGGCCAAGATCGTCTCTCGGTTCTGGACCGTCGGGATACTGCTGGCCATTATCACACTTGCTACCCTTAAACTCAGGTAATTATGACACTTCAGGACATTCAAAAGCGAAACGAGAGCTTCCAGAAGAAAACCATCGAGCTGGTGGAGCTACTTCCGGGAAGTGGCTTTCTGGAGGTTTCCACGGCGCTTCTTCGCAGCATTCGCATGATCGATAAGTATTTGATCAAGTCATTGCAAGCGGAGAAGGCTAGCCAGTTTTCGCGCCTTATGGGTCTGATCGAAGAGGAGTTGGATGAGGCGGTGTACATCCTCGACCGCATTGACAAAACCAACCGCACTTACAAGATGAAGGCGGTAGAAAATTTTTTAAAAGAGGGATACGATTTGCTATCCATTTACTCGCTGTGCTGCGATCAGTTGATCGGCAAAAAGCTACGCGTGGATGAAGATATATTATGAATAACCGCATTGTCATATTAGGTGGAGGTGAAAGCGGCGTGGGTGCCGCCTTGTTGGCGCTGGCCCATGGCAATGACGTCTTCTTGTCCGATAGCGGCCCATTGGGTGCTGACAGGAAAGCTACGCTCCAGCAGCATGACATTGCATTCGAAGAAGGAGGTCATACTGAAGAAAAGATAGTGAATGCGTCGCTTGTGGTGAAAAGCCCGGGCATTCCGGACAAAGCGCCTTTGATTAAGAAATTAGTGGCCATGGGCATACCGGTCATTTCTGAAATAGAATACGGCTATCGGTACCTGCCCGAAGGTGCCAAGATGATCGCGATCACGGGGACCAACGGCAAGACCACCACTACTTTATTGACCTATCATTTGTTGAAAAGTGCGGGCGTATCTGTGGCACTTGGGGGAAATGTAGGCACCAGCTTGGCCGGATTGATAGCGGCAGGCAGCCATGCGCACTATGTTATTGAAATCTCTAGTTTTCAATTAGACGGCACAGTGACGTTCCGACCGGATGTGGCCGTATTGCTCAATATCACGCCTGATCATTTGGATCGCTACAATTATCAAATGAGCAATTATGTAGCCTCCAAATTTTTGATTACCAAGAATTTGACTGCTGCGGATGCCTTTATTTATTCTACTGATTCGGCTCCCGTAGTGGATGGCTTGGCAGACAGACGGGTGAAGGCGGCATTGCTTGGATTCACGACCGAACGACAAGAACAACTGCCTGGATTTATCGATGGAGACGAGTTGATCATCACTTACAAAGGCGCCCGACATGCCTTTGCCATCAGCGAATTGCCATTGATCGGTAAGCATAACATGGGCAATATCATGGCGGCCGTGCTATCGGCACTAGCTGTTGGTATTTCCATTGAAGAAATCAAAAAAGGGCTCAAGACATTCGTAAACGCACCGCACAGATTGGAGCCTGTAGGCACGATAGACGGAGTGAAGTACATCAATGACTCAAAGGCCACTAATGTGGATGCCGTGTACTACGCGCTAGAAGGGGTGAAAGCACCCATCGTGTGGATCGTAGGTGGCATAGACAAAGGCAATGAATACGGTCAAGTAATGGAGTTGGTCAAAGAAAAAGTACGCGCCATAGTGTGCATGGGCAAGGACAATGCACCTATCGTGCAGGCATTTTCAGGCACGGGCATTCCTATGGTAGAAACAGCCTCCATGATGGAAGCCCTTGAACAAGCACAGGAATTGGCCAAAACCGGAGACGTGGTGCTGCTGTCGCCAGCATGCGCCAGTTTCGATTTGTTCAGAAACTATGAAGACCGTGGCGATCAGTTCCGCGCGGCGGTGCAACTATTGGCCACCAAACGAAAGGAGAAGGTATGAACACGATCAAAGAATGGGCTAATGACAATCTGAAAGGTGATCCGGTGATCTGGTTCATCGTATTTCTGCTGTCGATGTTCAGCATCTTGGTGGTGTATAGTGCCACGGGCAGTCTGGCCTATAAGATGATGGGAGGCGACACAGAGTATTACCTCTTCAAGCACGGCACACTCGTCATCCTCAGTTTGGGCGTGATGTGGCTGGCGCACCGTTTGGATTATCGCTACTATGCCAAAATAGCCAAATTGGCGCTCATCGTAAGTGTGCCGTTGCTCATCTATACGTGGTTGTTTGGTAGCAATATCAACGAAGCGTCGCGCTGGATTACCATTCCGGTGATCAATCAGGCATTTCAGCCATCAGATTTGGCCAAACTGGCGCTCATTGTCTCATTGGCCGGTATGCTGGCCAAGCGGCAGCAAAACATTGAAGATTTCAAAAAAGCCGTCATTCCTATGCTCATCTGGATCGGGGTGATCTGCGGACTCATAGCCATGTCCAATTTCTCCACAGCCATTTTGCTGTTTGGCACCTGCATGCTCATCTTGTTCATCGGGCGTGTGCCGGTGAAATACCTGGCCATGCTCATGCTCATCGGGGTGGTGGCCGGAGGAGCGGCCATGCTGTTTGGTCAGCGGGGAAAAACGGCCATGAATCGTATAGAGAATTTTGTGGAGCGAGATACGCCGTATCAAGCACAGCAGGCATATGTGGCCATCGCTTCCGGTGGATTGTTGGGCAAAGGTCCCGGCCAAAGTGAGCAGCGAAATGTGTTGCCACACCCATACTCCGATTTTGTCTACGCCATCATTATAGAAGAATATGGTTTTGTGGGAGGAGTGGCCGTGTTGATAGCCTATTTGGTACTGCTCTATCGGGGCATGCAAGCAGCAGCCAACAGTGAGCGCACGTATGGCGGATTGCTGTCAGCCGGACTCAGTTTCGCACTTGTGATGCAGGCGCTGGTGAATATGGGCGTGGCGGTAGGACTTGGACCTGTCACAGGATTGCCATTGCCACTGGTGAGTATGGGCGGTACGTCACAGCTTTTCACAGGACTGGCGCTGGGCATCATCCTGAGTGTGAGCCGAGGTGATATTGAAGAATTAGGTACAGCATCAACCAAAGGAAATAACTACCGAGCAGCAGCCTGATGACAACCGAGCGACCATATCGAATCATGATCAGCGGAGGCGGCACAGGTGGGCATATCTACCCTGCCATTTCCATTGCGCAAGCGCTACAAGCAGAGACCACTGCTTTGGAAGTGCTATTCGTGGGTGCGCAAGGCAAAATGGAAATGAAGAAAGTGCCTGAGGCAGGGTACCGAATCGTGGGCTTGTGGATCAGCGGCTTACAGCGCAAATTATCTGTTCAAAATTTACTCTTCCCCTTCAAGGTCATATCAAGTTTACTAAAGAGTTTTTCGCTCATCCGTTCATTCAAACCCGATGCGGTAGTGGGCGTGGGTGGCTATGCCAGCGGGCCATTATTGTTTGCAGCTAGTACCAAAAAGATTCCTACACTCATTCAGGAGCAAAATTCCTACGCAGGACTCACCAACAAATGGCTAAGTAAGCGTGTGAACAAAATATGCGTGGCGCATGAGGGCATGGAGACGTATTTCCCCAAAGAAAAACTGATCGTCACGGGCAATCCGGTGCGTAGCACCATCGTGCTGGACGAAGCTAAAAAGGGAGATGCATACGCTTTCTTCGGATTTGATGCCGATAAGAAATCAATTCTCATGACAGGCGGCAGCTTGGGTGCACGCACACTCAATGAAGCCATGTTGGCCGGGTTGAATCGGTTTGTTGAGGAAAATATTCAGGTGATCTGGCAGACGGGCGGATTTTATTTTGAAGAAATGAAGCGCCGCACGGAAGGGAAGAACCTCACCGGCGTGAAAATGGTCGATTTTCTGCGAGAAATGGACATGGCCTATGCAGTAGCCGATGTGGTGATTGCACGGGCAGGAGCACTCTCCATTGCTGAATTGGAACTGACAGGCAAAGCCGCTATCCTTATTCCGTCTCCCAATGTGGCCGAAGATCATCAAACATTGAATGCCAATGCGCTTGCGGAGCGAGAGGCCGCTATCGTGGTGAAAGACAAAGATGCGGTGGCGCAGTTGACACATCAGGTGCTGTCACTGCTCGCGGATGATGCCAAGCGATCTTCTTTAGAAATGAATTGTAAGGCAATGGCCAAGCCGGAAGCGGCACGCACTATTGCTCAGGAAATTTTAAAGCTTGTGAAATGAAACTAGCCGACTACAATAGCATCTATTTCGTGGGGATCGGAGGGATCGGGATGAGTGCATTGGCGCGCTGGTTCAATGCGCGTGGAAAGAAAATAGCCGGATATGATCGCACCGAAACCGAACTGACCAAAGCACTGGTGCAGGAGGGTATGGACATTCACTACACGGATGACATCTTGGCTATTCCGGATAATTTCAAGGGGCAAGCGCATACGTTGGTGATCTACACACCTGCCATTCCGAAGGATAGCGTCGAGCTGAACTACTTCCGTAACAATGGATTCGAATTGAAGAAACGGTCGGAAATATTGGGCATGATTACCGAGGGGCACTACACCATCGCGGTGGCGGGCACACATGGCAAGACTACCACGAGCTCCATGATCGCGCACTTACTCAATGGCATGTCAGGTGGCGTGAATGCATTTGTAGGCGGCATCATGACCAACTACGATTCCAACCTGCTCATAGGAGACGAAGACGCACCCATAGTGGTAGAGGCTGACGAATTTGATCGCTCGTTTTTACAACTGAATCCAAACTACACCATCGTCACGGCCATTGATCCTGATCACCTGGACATTTATGGCGATGCGGCTGAGTTGGCACGTTGCTACAAAGAATTTGTGGATAAAACAGACCCGAAAGGACGCATCTTGATGAGTTCGGAAGCCGGATTGAAAATCCCCGGTCCGCAATACACCTCATACGATATCCGCTTGGGCGATGTAGTGGCCGAAAGCCTGCGTATCGTGGATGGAGCGTTCGTATTCACCTACCGCAAGGGCAAAGTGAAGATCACCGATTTGTTCCTGCACGTGCCCGGTTATCACAATGTACAAAATGCCCTAGCTGCCATCACAGTAGCCTTTGAGATGGGCTTGTCTGACAAAATGATCCGTACGCGCCTCAAAACCTACAAAGGTGTGAAGCGTCGTTTCGAATTCATCAAGCGCTTTGGCCGTCCGGTGATCATAGATGATTATGCGCACCATCCTAAGGAGATCGAGGCTTTCTTGCGCTCGGTTCGGGTATTGTACCAAAAGCGTAAGATCACGGTGGTTTTCCAGCCGCATTTGTTCTCCCGCACACGTGACTTCTTAGATGAATTCGCCGAAAGTCTGGATGCAGCAGATGAAGTGATCTTGCTGCCGATCTATCCGGCTCGGGAAAAACCGATCAAAGGCATCACGTCCGAATTGTTGCTTGAGAAAATGAAGCTCGAAAGCAAGATGGTGGTAGAGAAAGAAAACCTACTGCAGACACTCCAAGATGCACGACCCGACGTGTTATGCATTGTGGGTGCTGGCGACATAGATAAGGAAGTTCCAAAAATTGCTCAATTGTTTAAATCCGACGAAGATGAAAATGAATAAGCAATCCATATTATTGATATCCAGTGGCGTGCTCGTATGCATTACGCTCATTGGCTTTGCCTTGCGAGGTGATACGGACCTAAAATCGCTGCAAATTCAGATTGCATCTAATGAGGGCAACATGTTCATCACCGAAAGCGAAGTGACCGAACTGATGCGAGGTGCCGAAAACAGCTTGAGTCTGCCCGTGAGCAAGTGGGACATGAGCGAACTAGAGCGACGCGTGGAGTCCAATCCGTTTGTGAAAGATGCCCAAGTGTACCGCGATGTGAAAGGCAATGTGCTGGTGAAAGTGGCGCAGCGCCGACCAATAGCACGCATGTATCACCGCGAGGAAAAGGATAAATACATCGATGAGTATGGCGACCTGCTACCTACGGCCGCAAGCTACACAGCACGCGTGCCCATAGTAGAAATAAAGGGGCTGAAATGGGAGAAAAACCTGCACGAGACCGAATACGGAGCGAACTTGCATCAGCTATTGCAGTACATCGAGCAAGATGAATTTTGGCGTGCGCAAATAGCCCATGTGTACGTGCATCGGGACGGAGAAATAGAAATGATACCGCAAGTGACACGGCAAAAAATCATCTTCGGAATGCCCGAAGACATTGAAAAGAAATTTGAACGACTGAAGATCTTTTATACCAAAATACTACCCGTAAAAGGGTGGAACACATACACCACTGTAAACCTGAAATTTAACGACCAAATTATCTGCGAATAGCCATGAGTAAAGAAGAAATAATAGTAGGACTCGATATCGGTACAACAAAGATTTGTGCTATCGTAGGCAAGAAAAATGAGTTTGGCAAACTCGAAGTACTCGGCATGGGCAAAGCCGTGTCTGATGGCGTAGTAGGCGGTGAGGTCATGAATATTGACAAGACCGTGCGCGCCATCGAAAAAGCCATCACCGAGGCAAGCGAATCGTCCGGCATAGATATACGCGTGGTAAATGTGGGCATAGCAGGGCAGCACATCCGCAGCACCGTGCAGCACGGATCCATCACGCGTAACTCGGAAGATGAAATCAACACCGACGACATCAACCGACTCACGTCAGATATGTATCGTATCGTGATTCCGCCGGGTAGCCAGATCATCCACGTGATGCCGCAGAACTATATCGTGGATTATGAAGAAGGCATCACCGATCCGGTGGGTATGTCAGGCGTGCGTCTGGAAGCCGACTTCCACATCATCACCGCCAAGACAGGCGCCATCAACAACATCAACAAGTGCATCAAGCGTGCAGGACTCGAAATTGAAAACCTGATTTTGGAGCCACTGTCTTCCAGCTTATCAGTATTGAGCGAAGAAGAAAAGCAAGCAGGCGTGTGTCTGGTAGATATCGGAGGCGGCACCACAGACGTGGCGGTGTTCTACGATGGTATCATTCGCCACACGGCTGTGATTCCATTTGGCGGCAATATCATCACCCATGACATCAAGCAGGGCTGCATGGTGATGGAGCATCAGGCCGAATTGCTCAAAGTGAAATTTGGTAAGGCCATAGCCGAGGAGGCTAGTCCAAACGAAATCGTGTCTATCCCGGGCTTGCGCAACCGTCCGCCGAAAGAAATCTCGGTAAAGAATCTGGCGCATGTCATAGAGGCACGCATGGAGGAAATCATCGAAATGGTGCACGCCGAGATCATCTCGTCAGGCTACCACAAGAAACTGGCCGGTGGTATCGTAGTGACAGGCGGTGGCTCGCAGTTGAACAACCTCAGTCAGCTATTTGAATACATGACAGGGCTAGATACACGCATTGGCTACCCGAACGAACACCTCGGACGCAGCAAGATAGAGGCCGTGAAGAGCCCGATGTACGCCACCACCGTGGGGCTGGTACTGTCCGGCTTCAAGGCACTCGACATCCGCGAGGAGCAATACCGTGAAGCGGCCATGCATGGCCCCAAGCGTGCCAAGCCACAAGGAACGAAATTTTTTAACTCCATCCTTCAGAAGACCAAAGGCCTGCTGATCGATGATTTTGACGATAGAGAATACAAATAACAAAGCGATGGACGAACAGCCACAGTCGCGCACTGCCAGTTGCCAATCCATCACAAACACGACAATCATGCACACACACAATTATCAATTCGATTTACCCACGCACCACAAGTCGATCATCAAGGTGATCGGAGTGGGCGGAGGCGGCAGCAACGCCGTAAACCACATGTACAACCTTGGGATCAAGGACGTAGAATTTGTGGTTTGCAACACCGATAGCCAAGCGCTGGAGTCAAGCCCCGTGCAGATGAAACTGCAAATAGGCGTGAACCTCACCAGTGGACTAGGGGCAGGTGCCAATCCCGAGAAAGGACGCAATGCCGCACTCGAAAGCAAAGAAGAAATACGCGAAATGCTGGCTCACGACACCAAAATGGTGTTTATCACGGCCGGTATGGGCGGTGGCACAGGCACAGGAGCCGCTCCGGTGATTGCCCAAGTGGCACAGGAGCTAGGCATCCTCACGGTGGGGATTGTCACTGCGCCGTTTGCATTTGAAGGCAAAAAGAAAATCCAAGCAGCCGATGAAGGTATCCGCCAGATGCGCCAGTACTGCGATACCGTGCTGGTGATCATGAACGATAAACTGCGCGAGATTTTTGGCAACCTCTCCATCAGCGAGGCTTTTGCGCAAGCAGACAACATCCTGAACACAGCCGCCAAGGGCATTGCCGAAATCATCACCGTGCCTGGCTATGTCAACGTGGACTTTGAAGATGTAAAGACCGTAATGCGACGCGCCGGACGTGCCGTCATGGGATCGGCCAAGACGCATGGTGAAAACCGCGCCCGACGAGCTGCCGAGGAAGCACTCAACTCGCCCTTGCTCAACAACGAGGAAATCTTCGGGGCAGAGCGCATCCTACTCTCCATCATGAGCGGCCCTGAAGCCGAGCTGCAAATGGACGAACTCACCGAAATCACCGAGTACATGCAGGAGTTTGCCGGCGATGAAGCCGATGTGATCTTCGGTCACGGCATAGATCCCGATCTGGGCGAGCACATCCGCGTCACTGTCATTGCCACCGGCTACAACCCTGACGTACCACGAGCAGACGTGGCGCAGGAGCCGTATCTGAAGTCCATGCCTGCGGAGGCACCTTTGCCCGCCGATGCGCCCGTGATGAAAAAGGCCGATCCTCCCAAGAAGGAAGAAGAAGATCAGATCGTCTTTGATCTGGATGCCTTTGAGTTTGAAGACGACACGTTCGTAAACGACAAACCTAAGCGCACAGAGCCGTTTTTGCAGCCTACCTTATTCAGCGATACCAATGTGAACGACGATGATGAAGACGAAGAAGAGGAAATCGAATTCCGCAAGCCCTACTCGTTTGATTTCATCAAAGCCGAGATCAAAAAGGAGATAGAAGAGGAGGAAGATCGCCAGCGAAAAGGACTCGATTTTGATTTCAACATCGAGGGCGATTACGACATGGAGGAGCAGCCGCAAGAAGAGGAAATAGATGACGACATAGACGAACTGCTGGAAGGGCCGGCCATCCCGCCATCGCGCAAGGTGCAGCTCATGGCAGAGCGCCAACGCCGCGAGGAGCAACTGGCCGGTCAGAAGTACGAGATGAAGACCGACGATTTTCGTGAGAAACTGGACGTGCCCGCCTACGAGCGCAAGAAGGTCACCCTCAAGGAAGTGCCGCACTCATCAGAGCGCCACGTGAGCCGCTTCAACCTCACAGACGACAACCAATTGCTGGGCAACAATAAATTTCTACATGACAATGTAGATTGACGATACCGCCTCTTTCAGGGGCGCAGTGTGTATGAAGAGAAAGGAGGGTGTCTCAAAAGGGCATCCTCTTTTTTTGATAAAAAATCAGGCCGAGATCA
>CAZPST010000086.1:0-10025 GCA_964589185.1 uncultured Roseivirgaceae bacterium
AAAAGAGGCCCGATTTCGCAAAAGCTTACTTGGATCGAATGAAAGACAACTTCTCCACGCACTCCGATCGATACGCACGGTTTAGGCCGCAATACCCCGCGGAAGTGGTGGAGTTTATCGTATCGCAAGTAGCCAACCGACATTCCGTGTGGGATGTTGGAACCGGCAATGGCCAACTCGCCATGAAACTGGCTGATAATTTTAAAGAAGTTCACGCCACAGATATTTCCGAAAATCAATTGGCCAACGCAGTGCGAAAACCCAATATCATCTATTCGCAGCAACCTGCCGAGCAAACAAATTTCACCAAACATCAATTCGATTTAGTCACCGTGGCGCAAGCCATCCACTGGTTTGATTTGCCGCGGTTTTATGCCGAAGTGAAGCGCACCCTAAAGCCGGGCGGACTGATAGCTACATTGGGTTATCAATTATGTCAAATAGACGGCATGGATGATCTGATTTTCGAATTTTACAGCAAGAAAGTAGGGGCCTATTGGGATCCAGAACGCCGCATCATTGAGCAAGAATACCGCACCATTTCCTTCCCGTTTGACGATCTTGGTACGAGCCATTTTCAATTGCTCAATCAATGGTCACTAGATGATCTGTTGGGCTATCTAAATACTTGGTCTGCGGTGAGGCATTACGAAAGAGCCAATGGCACCAATCCGGTCAAGGAATTTGAGGAAAAATTCCACGCCATGTGGGGCGATGATACGGTGAAACGGGTGGTCACGCCGGTGTTTATTCGGTTGGGGAGAAATTGAAAAAGCCCCATCTTTCGATCAGGGCTTTTCATATCGTTTTCTCTTCTTTACTTCCCTGCTATCCCCACACTCCACATCTTGTCAGCCCACATCATCACTAGTTTGACATCAGTTCCCTCGGCTACTGCTGTGATGGTGAATTGCTCCACCGAAACGGTGGTGGTTTCCATTGGTACGGTGGTTTTGAGCACGTCTTGGTCGTAATCGGGCTCGGTAGCTCCCCAAAAACGTCCGCCGGTATTCAAGCGTATTTCTATTTCTCCATCACCCGGCACGGCATACATATCATACGATCCGGCTTTCATGGCTATGCCATCGAAGGTGAAATCTTTGTTTACTGTGAGCAGGGTAGGCTCATTGGCACCCATTCGCCAATATTTCCCTTGCTTTATCAGCGGCTCGTCACCGTCGAAGATGTTTCTGCCACGTACGGACGGGCGCGAATATTCCACTTTTACTTCTAAACCTTGATTGGTGATTTCGGTGGAGCCCGGTGGGCTAAGTGTGCGGTTGCGGTTGTTTAGATAAACCATGGCAACAACTACTAACAGTAGGAAGATGCCAATTCCGATGAGTATTTTTTTGAGCATAACACGTTCGTTTAGTTGGCTAAAGTACTGCATTTTATAGGTTGTCCTACTTCTACTATCTTAGTTTCCAAACCAACCAACTATCACCATGAGAGATTTTGCACTTATCATTCATTTCATTGGGCTGGCCATGGGGCTGGGCACTAGTTTCGCCTTTATGTTTTTGGGCATGGCGGCTCAGAGAATGGAACCTGCCGATAGAGCGCCATTTATGGGTAAAGCACTAGTCCTCAGTCGTATGGGGCACATCGGCATCACGCTTCTGTTTGTTTCGGGTATGTATTTGATCGTTCCATACTTTGATGTACTGCTGGAAATGCCGCTATTGCTGGCCAAGCTGGTGCTGTTTGTATTTCTTGGCGGACTAGTGGGTGTTTTGTCAAAAACAGGTAAACGAGCAGTGGCTGGCGATCCTTCGCAATTCTTGAAAATGGCTAAACTCGGACGCGTGGGATTGCTCACTAGCGTGACTATAGTGATACTTGCCGTGCTTGTCTTTCATTAGCATTGACCGTCCTATACCTCATTGCAGAAATACGTGTTGAACAAGATATTGAAGCTATTTTACTACCAAGTTGGACGAGTTTGTTATAAATGATGACTTTGAATCAAAGGCTAAATAAATTTTTGTTAATTTGATTAAATGAAATTAAACCGAACAGTATAAGATATCTTTTTTGTGCGTATATCCTTGTCATAATGTGCCTAAGTGCACATGGACAAGGAAATCCTAAGGAGGTAACCGATATTGGTTTTGAATCCTCTAGTGCTATTGACTACACGCAAAGATTGAATTTGTCCATCGATTTTTTGAAGCGTATGTATGGCAATGATTTCGATTTGAGCAATTGGACAATTAAATTCAAAGAAGAGAAAGTAATTCTAAAGAAAGGTGGCTCATTGACACGTATTGAATTGTTTCCAGCTTATTTCAGAAAACAAATTGAGAAGTAATTTATTTCTGTTTTAAGGAAGGTAAATTTTGGATGAAATGTACATCCATCTGAGGGAAAGGAATATGCAAGCCTCTTTCTGCAAAGGCTTTGTACGCATTTTCATTCATATCAAAGAATACATCCCAATAGTCGGGCGTGTCTACCCACACACGTACCACGAAATTCACCGAGCTGTCGGCAAGTTGGTTAAGTCCAATAAATGGTGCCGGATCTGCTTTGATGCGTTTGTCGGCTAAGATCAAATCTGTGAGTACTTCCCGCGCCAGTTTGGTACTATCACCGTATGCTATGCCAAAGGTCCAGTCTACCCGGCGTGTGGGTTCGTTCGTGTAATTGATCATGGACGAATTAGCCAATTGGCCATTGGGAATGATTACGGTTTTGTTATCCACGGTCTTCAAGTACGTGTTGAAAATGTGTATTTCGGTGACGATACCCGTGTGTCCTACAGACTCTATGAAATCACCGGCTTTAAAGGGTTTGATCAACAAAATGATGACTCCACCGGCGAAATTTTGAAGTGTACCTTGCAGCGCCAGACCGATGGCCAAACCGGCTGCACCTATCATGGCCACAAAACTGGTGACCTCTATGCCTACCATGCCAATGACCGTGATGACTAGCATGGCCTTTAGCACAATATTGATCAGTGTGAGAATGAATGGAATGAGTGACGGATCAGTTTCACGCCTGATCATGATACGCTTGATGGCTTTGAGCAATACATTGATTACTATCAATCCGACTATCAAGACAACAATGGCCAACACGATATTGGGGCCATATTTCCACATCAATTCAAGTGCTTTATCTGATAGCTTAATGATTTTATTTGTTTCCATACTTGCAGTTCATTTTTGAATGTATTGGTGAATTGCCACAAGGGCAAACCTACGTCATGATAGGCAACAGCCCAAAAGAGCTTAGTGTTCCCATTGGATTTCGATGGCCTGTGTACCGATCACCACTGTGGATTGGTCGCACCCTTCCGGACGATCAATGCGCAGTTTTTTAGAACCCCTTATTGTTTCTTTTTTGATCACATACCAGCCTGACTTGTGATATACCGTTGCTTTGACATTGGCCGAAACACCTGCTCCAAACGCTCCCACATTCAATGAAAAGTGATCGCCTTTAGCCGCATACATAACCATAGACGGAATTGATTTTTTTTGTAATAGTTCTAAAATTCGGGGAGCGGTAGGCACACCATAGCCGAGGTGGTTATTGGGGTAGGGATATAGATGCCCTGCTCGCATGAGTAAGTCTTTGATTTCGGCCGGTCGCAGGGATGAATCATACTGCATCAGGCAAGCGGCCAATCCGGTGATGACTGGTGCCGAGTAAGATGTGCCAATGGTAGAAAAAGACGACACATCGGGCTTCACATAGTCTAGCCACTCAGGCCCGATGGAGCTGTAATCCATTTCTTCCCATTGCGAGAGTTTTGTAGCGCCCACTGCGATTACATTTTTGCTGTCAGCGGGTGCACTGATGGTGCGCCAGGGGAGGTCTCCGTCATTTCCTGCTGCCACGATCACCAATACATCATGCATGGCTAGTAGCGAATCCAATGAACGTGTAATCCATGTTGATTTCCCGTCCATCTGCTCGGGCGTGTAATTTTCTGCCGGATTGGTGTATTCATTGGTATAACCAAGGGACACGTTGAACAAGCGCACGCCTTTCGCAATCATTTCAGCCATCGCTTGGATCAGATAGCGCTCTTCTTCTCTTTTTTCAAATGCATCATAATCTGTGCGAGCCAGGTAATACGTGGCTTTTGTGGCCAATCCATGTTGGATGTTTCTATCGGGATGATAGCCGCCTATAAGCTCCCATACTTCTGTGCCGTGATCGTCACCGAGCGGTTTGGTGCCACCGTAGGGAGCCATTTGGGGCGTCACAAAATCTTTGTAATACACCACCCGATTTTCCTCAAAATGTGCGCGCAGTGAAGGAGTTGTATTCGCTTTAAGAAACCCCCCGTCAACAATGCCGATTTTTACGCCCTGTCCATTTAGTCCGGCTTCAATCAAGGCGTTGCTTTCCAATTGTTCTAATGCAAAACCTAGCGTCTGCGAGCCGACAAGATAGGGTAGATGAAAAAGAAGGATTAATTTTAGCGCGCGCATTTTGGCGTCAAGTTACGAAAACAAACAATCCATGAAGTATCACCCCATCGATCCTGAATTATATATCTCCAATCGATCAAAACTGGCAGCTAAACTCAAACCACACTCGGCAGTAATCATTCATTCCAATGATGTATTTCCTACGAATGCAGATGGCACAATGGCATTTCGTCAGAATGCCAATCTGCTGTACCTGTCAGGTATAGAGCAGGAAGAAACGATACTCATTTTGGCGCCCGATCATCCCAATGAAAAGTTGCGCGAAGTGCTTTTTTTGCGAAAAACAAATGAACAAATAGCCATTTGGGAAGGTCATAAATTCACCAAAGATGAAGCAAGGCAAGCATCGGGTATTCAGACAATAAAATGGACGGACGAGTTTGACCTGACGTTACTCATGGTATTGGCAGAAACAGAACATATTTATTTGGATACAAATGAGCACATACGAAATGCGTCTAGTACCCAAACGCGCAATGATCGCTTTATCCGAGCATGCAAGGAGAACTACCCTATGCATCAATACCAGCGATTGGCACCAATCATTTATGCTTTGCGCATGGTGAAATCACCCATTGAGATCGACCAAATTCAGGTGGCGTGTGACATTACTGAAAAAGGCTTTCGTCGCATTTTGAATTCCGTAAAACCGGGCCAATGGGAATTTGAAGTGGAGGCTGATTTGCTGCACGAATTTCAGCTAAACCGATCGCGCCGATTTGCCTATGAGCCAATAATAGCAGGTGGGTCCAACTCGTGCGTGTTGCATTACTTACAAAATGACCAAGAATTGAATTCAGGGGATGTGCTGCTACTCGATGTGGCTGCCGAATATGCCAATTATCACGCCGATATGACACGTACTATTCCCGTAAACGGCCGATTCACTCCACGTCAGCGAGCCATCTATGATGCCGTGCTTCGTGTGAAAAATGGAGCAACCGAACTACTCACACCCGGAAACGTGATACCGGATTATCACAAAGCTGTGGGCGAATTGATGGAGAAAGAATTGCTACAGTTGGGCTTGATTGATAAGACAGATGTGAAGAATCAAGACCCGGATTCACCTGCATACAAGAAGTATTTCATGCATGGCACCTCGCATCATTTGGGATTGGATGTGCACGATGTGGCAAGTATATATGCCAAGTTTGAACCGGGCATGGTATTCACCGTGGAGCCGGGCATTTATATTCCGGAAGAAGGAATTGGCATTCGCTTGGAAGACAATGTGGTAATCACCCAAAATGGACACACGAACTTGATGGCTAATATCCCAATAGAAGCCGAGGAAATTGAAGAATTAATGAACGCGTAAGCATGGCACATTCACCTATCAACGCCGACAAGGCACCCGAACCTGTTGGAGCATATCCGCATGCCCGCAGAGTGGGCAATTTGCTTTTCTTATCAGGGGTAGGCCCCAGAGAACGAGGGACAAAGAAGATCCCCGGAGTGGAGCTGGATGGGCAAGGAAATATTGTATCCTATGACATAGAAGCACAATGCCATTCGGTTTTCAGAAATGTGCGCACCATCTTGGAGTCGTCAGGCGCGTCGTGGAATCAACTAGTGGATGTCACCGTTTTCTTGACCAATATGAAGGCGGATTTTGCCACGTTCAATCGCATTTACGCCGAGTATTTCACCGAAGCTCAGCCGTGTCGCACCACTGTGGAGGTCAATGCCTTGCCCACACCAATTGCCATAGAACTGAAGTGCATAGCAGTAGTCGAAGATTAAGGGGTAAACTCCAGTTCGAAGAGGGCTTTCTTTTCGCCACTTACCACTTCTAGTCTCCCATTGAGTTTCCCTGCGAGGAATTGCAATAGTTCCATTTTTTCAGTCTGATCCGTAATGCGCTGATTGCTGTGGTGATCAAAAATAATGGTGAGATGTACTTTTTTGTTGCCTTTCGTTAGGATGAATTCCACCTTTTTGGACGTGCCGGCATACAGCGAAATGAGGCTAATGATTTCGTGTATGGAAATGCCCAAATAGATCACTTTGCCTACTTCCAGCTCAAAATCATCTATTTTCATATCAGTCAATGTCTCGATGAGCTGATATGTCATCATAAACTGTGAAATGATCCCTTCCAGATAGCGCTTCGTGCCTACGGTTTCGTATTTGTCTGAATGATACAATTGGTCATGCACCCGCGCCACAGCCACCACTTTGCTTTGTAGCTCCCTGATCTTTGTCCGATCAAGTTCAGGATTGGTCATAGTTTCCAAATCAATTAGACTATTGATAAACGCTAGGTGGTTTTTCACACGGTGGTGTACTTCTCTGAATAGCTCATGCTTTTCTTCCAGATTCTGTTCGATTTGCAACCTGGTTTCGCGTTGTGCCTCGCCTTCCTCTACGCGCTGCTTCATGGATTGCTTGAGCCGCTTGGTCAGGCTCGAAGTGGTCACTAATCCGATGAGAAGTAGCAGTCCTAGAATAATCACATCGGCAAATCGGCCCGTGTACGGATCATACGGGGTATAGAATCCGGTTTTTTCACCAATCACCAAAAATGTCAAACAGGTCGTACTAAAGATGACAAATGCGATCAGGTTAGTGGGGCGCAGGAGCAGAGCGGCTATAAGCACACTAATAGGAAACATCACAATGCCAATATCGTGGATGCCATTGCCGGTGGTGCAGCTCCATGTCACCACCAAGTTTACTAATATAAGGAGAATGTTGATAGTGGTGCGTAGATGGCCTGCGCGCAAAAGAAGAAACAGAAAAAGAAAGACAGGTATGATGGCGATCAATACGATGGATTTGAATGGATCACCCACGGCATACAACACCAGCGCTATTCCAATGATTGCCAAAGGCGCATTGATCAATACTTTGCGAATAATTTCAGCAACAATCGAATCTAAGGCGTTATAGGTATGCTTATTTCCCATTGCCTATGGATTTAGAGGCAAACTGTAGGATCAGCCCATGGGTAGAATGTTCGATGGTGGCCATGAGCTGTCGGGTCATAATATCCGCCAATGAAGACAGTGCTTTCATGGGCGTATCAGACGTCATCGATAGCGTAATTTTTTCATCTTGCTGATGAGCACTGAGTGATCCTGTAAATGGTTGCTGCTGAGCGATTTCATTTAAAATAAGCCCTATCGCCATTGCCTGATCCACATTCACTTGCACATCCGGTTGAATTTGTTTTGACACACCCTCAAATAGCAGTGTCTGTCTGAGGAATAATGCATTCATATAGCTGTCTAAGGCTAGCTGTCGCTCAATTCCGAGTCGGTGCAATTCCGAATGGATAAGTTCGATGGTGAGTAATTGATCAGGGAGCGTGGGCAGTGACCGATCTTTTTGCCGTATCAACAGCTCTCGAATGATGCCAATACTATTGGCCACTTGCGCATGCACCGCGCTGGTCAGTTTTATTTTTTGCTTGAGTGCCTCCTGTAGCTGCGTGGTGGCTGCTACTCGTCGCTGCACTTCCTTGTCAGTGCGTGCCACCATTTTCTTAAGCTGACGAGCAATTCGATAGCATATCAGCGCACTGATCACAATAACCACAAAAATAATAATCAATTCGGCGACAGTCGCTTTTCCTGCTGGTTCCGGAATGTACCACCCCCATGCTTCGCCCATGGCCAGCCATGTGATGGATAGAAAAATCAGGACAAATGAGGCTGCTTGCTGCCAGGGTCGCAGCATCATGCTAGACAAAAGCAGCACTACCGGATACGCCACTATACCTATATCATGAATGCCGTTGTTGAGCGAGCAGAGCACGGTAATCAAGATGATAAGCGAAACAATGAAAACGCATATGCTCGTTTCTACCTTGTCTTTTCTCAGAAGAGCATACGCCACTACAGTCATAGCAAAAGCTACAAACATGAAGTACACTGTCTCCCAATGACCGGTAAAAATGCGGGTGACGATGATGAATAAGTAGCCAATAGGCAGGATCCCATACGCCCAGCGCAAGATGCGCGTGATAGCCATTTTCTGTAAATGCTCCTGTTCGGTGAGTACTACTTTCAAATGAATGAGTGATTAACCGGATTTATTAAAACTACTTCTGCGATTAAAGGTAACCTTACGCGTCGAATTTTATACTTTTGGCCTAGAAATATCATAGCATGGAATATAACACGCAGCGCGCCCACTTGAAATTGAGAGAATACGGGCGAAATGTGCAAAATCTGGTCACACATATACTCAACGAGCCGGATAAGGAAAAACGCACAGTAATGTCAGCCACACTTGTGGAACTGATGAAGCAGATCAATCCGAACCTAAACAAGGACGCAGAAGAATACGATCAAAAAATCTGGGATGACATCTACATCATCTCCGAATTTAAAATAGACGTGGACTCACCTTACACCAAGCCTGAGCCCTCATTATTGCTGAAAAAACCTAAACGAGTGGGTTATTTCTCCAATGAAATCAAATACAAGCACTACGGTCGCAGCATTGAGCTATTGATCGAAAAGGCCATCGCACTGGAAGATCCAAAGGAAAAGGAAGGTGCCGTGATTGTGATTGGCAAATTGATGAAGAGTTTCTTCCATACGTGGAATAAAGACCTAATTGAAGATGAGCAAGTACTCATGAATATCCGCCGAATGTCCAATAATCAATTAGATATCGACATCAACAATGTCAAGGAATTCAAACTGTTTGATTTGGGTAAACCGGCGTACAGTAAGCCGCGCAAAGGAAACGGAGCGGCCAACAACAAGGGGCCTGCCATGAAGGGACGAAAATTCCAAAATAACCAACGAGGAAACGGAGGCAACCCAAACAACCGTAGACGCTTCAAATAGATGAGTTCATTCAGAGTTCAGGGAGGTCATCAGCTCAAAGGCGAAATAATCCCTCAGGGCGCAAAGAATGAAGCCCTTCAAATCATTTCGGCCGTTTTGCTTACGCCCGAACCTGTGACACTTCACAAAGTACCTAACATCAGAGATGTGGTGAAGCTCATTGAGCTTCTGGCCGATCTGGGTGTAGACGTACAAAAAATAGGAGAGGAGTCTTATCAATTTCAAGCCAAAACAGTTCGTATTGATTTCCTCGATACCCCAGAATTCAAAGAAAAAGCATCGTCGCTTCGTGGATCTATCATGATCCTTGGGCCATTATTGGCTCGATTCGGCACAGGCAAAATGCCCAAGCCGGGCGGAGACAAAATCGGTCGCCGACGGGTAGATACGCACTTTTATGGGTTTGAGAAATTGGGCGCCACGTTTCATTACGATGCAGAGACGTCTTTTTACACTGTAGACGGTAGCAATCTGAAAGGTGCATATATGCTATTGGACGAAGCATCCGTAACGGGCACGGCCAATATCATCATGGCGGCCGTATTAGCCGAGGGCGAAACGACCATTTACAATGCCGCTTGCGAACCGTACATACAGCAGCTCTGCCACATGCTTGTGCGCATGGGTGCGGTGATCGAGGGTATCGGATCAAACTTATTGAAAATACAGGGTGTCACTAGCCTGAAAGGCACGGAGCATACTATGCTGCCCGATATGATTGAGATTGGCAGCTTCATCGGAATGGCCGCTATCACCGGTTCAGACATCA
>CAZPST010000087.1:0-9822 GCA_964589185.1 uncultured Roseivirgaceae bacterium
AACGCCTACGACACCATGAAGCGGCAAGACGGCCAAATCGTGATCTACGGCAAACCCGGCCATGCCGAAGTAATCGGCCTCTCCGGCCAGACACTGGATGAAGCCATCATCGTCACCGAAGAAGCCGACCTAGACCAAATCGACTTCTCGCGCCCCGTCACCCTCTTCAGCCAGACCACCAAAAGCACCAAGGGATTTTACCACATGAAAGCCCTCATGGAGCAGCGCATACAAGCCACCAAAGGCACAGTGACCGACACAGATTTCAACGCCAACGACAGCATCTGCAGGCAGGTGAGCAACCGCGAACCACAAATGGAAGCGTTCTCCCAACGCCACGACGTGATCCTCTTTGTGGCCGGCAAGAAAAGCTCCAACGGACGCGCTCTCTACCAAGTGTGCCTCACCCACAACCCCCGCAGCTACTACATCGAAAACGAGACCGAAATAGACCCTGAGTGGTTCACCCCCACCGACTCTGTAGGCATCTGTGGCGCCACCTCCACCCCTAACTGGCTTATGGAGCAAGTGGCTAATTACCTGAAGGCGGAGCATGCGGAAGTTTGAGCCTCGAGCCTCGAGTATTTGGACTTGTGCTGACCGAAGCGTCAGGAGCGGTAATTCTTAGTTATTCATGCACTGTACTCCCGCCATACGCTGTACTTCGCGCCGCTGCTGTCGGGGCTGTGACACAGGCGGCATGGACATTCAGAACTTACTGAACTTTGATGAGTTGTGAGAAATCTATATATTCGGAAAAAATAAAGGATGACAATCGTCAGATCCTATACAGCCAAAAAAGGCAGATAGATCTTATAGAAACAGGACTAAACGTATGTTGTAGCACATTTAAAAAATGACAGAAAGCGACTTCATAAATTATTGGAATAAGGAGTATCCAAAGTCATTGCCAATCAACCACGAATTGAAATTGGTGTACCCGGACAGATGGTTTAGAGTTCATAGTCTTCCGGAATCGAAAAGATACGCAGAGTCGGCTGACGAATACAAAATCATACTTGACCGACAAAACCAGCTAATAGACGACCTACTCGGAGAAGAAACAGAAGTTGCAATCTCATTTGGACTTTACACGAACGACATAACAAACGAGAACTATAAAGAACTGACTGATTTTGGAGAGTTTCAAAAAGTGCTGACAGTCGACTTACAAAAGGAACGACCTGAAGAATATGAAGATGAAATGTATTTTGACATTTTCGTCAAGATAGAATTTTGGAAAAGAGAAAGCAGAAACGAAATTCTTAAAGCAATTGCTGATGATGAAATAAGAGCAATGTTCGTTAGTGTCTCAAAGAAATGTGTCATTGCACCTTATGACGGTGGCGTAGATGTGATTGTTGACTCGACCGAAAAAAGAGACAGACTTAAAGCTAAATACAGGGATTGGCTTTCAGACAGAGAAGATGCAATCTGAAAAAACGTCCAAGCTGTCCACCATGTCCCATTCTCGTCCTAGCTTAAAAAATGATCACTAGGCATAGGTTTCCCTATGCCTTTCGTATGCTCATTGCTTTCGTAGCAAGTAAAGGCGCTGTAAAAATGGATTGGGAGTAACCTACCAAATGAGAATTGATGTGATAGAATAAGGCGTAGGAAAACCTAAGCCAAGTTTCGGGGAATAGAATCGTGCCTAGCAATGCCGGTTTTCGTTACTTTTAGTGTGATCCTAAGAGCACGGGGGCAGTGAATAGAAAACCAAACCGCATCGCTCCCTGAAACATTGATCACCCCGCTTCAGAACAAACCCCTCCTTTTTGTCACAAGCTGTGATCAGCAATCAATCCCGTTTTACAGGAATCATTTTTTTACTATATTAGCGATCTATTTATAACAAACAAAACAAACAAAATCATGAAAAAGCTACTTTTTGCCGCCCTTATCCTTTTCGGAACCATGTTCATCTTCACTGCTTGCGCCACAGACGAAATGCAGGAAATTGAAATAGACATGTCACAGATCCAAGCTACTGATCCACACGAACCAAAGCCGGGATGTGACGATCCGAACGGATGTGATGATGAAGAAGAAGACAAACGCGGAATTCTCTAATTTTTGGAAATAATTTTCAGGTTAAGGGTGGATGCAGGTTCACCCTTTTCTTTTTTTTGCAGTAAATTGCTGCTCTCATGTACCTCTTCAATAGACCACCTAAGAAGCTGCAAAAGTGAATCGACTTTTACTACCATGTGTCCTGCTGGTCGCGAGCCTTCAACTCAGCGCCAATGACATTCATCAGGAATGCTACCGCTTGCTGGATCAGGAGAAATATCAGGAGGCATTTGTGCTGGCACTCACCACGCTCAATGAGCAAGATCAAGAGGTGATATCTGAGGCCTATTATATCATGGGCTATGCTCGGCGCAAGCAAAACTATTTCAGCGAAGCACTGCACTACTACGAACGAAGTATAGAAAAAACGGCTGACCCAGACAAAAAGGGCAAAGTACTCAATAATGTAATCTCCACACTCCAGTATACATCACTACATGAGCAAGCCATCAAAGAGGCAGATAGGGCTATTGCGCTAAGTGAAAAATGGCGAGTTGTGTCGATTTTCAATAAAGCCTATTCGTTACGTGTGCTCAAGGACTTCACTGCCGCCATACAAACACTAGATGAAGGGGTGCGCATCTGCAAAGCAGAGCAAAACGTGGTTTTCATACTTAAGCTTTGGAATCTGCAAGCAGAAATACAGATAGAAATGGGCAACTACCTAAAAGCGCAACAACTATTGGAAACGGTAGTGAACGAAGGGCAGATAGCGCCTAAAAAAGGTAAACCCTATAAAAAATCTAGGGCTGTTGAGATAGGCAAAGCTAAGCATCAATTGGGCTTGCTGCATCTCGCACAAGCAGACACGGCGCAGGCTTTTGCCCGGTTTGAAGAATCACTGGCTATACAAACCGACGAGCATGAGCGCTTTTATTCCTTGTTGGAAATAGCCCGAATTGCACAGGACAAAGAGCCTTTTGTGCGAGCTGCTTTAGAACTCTATCCTTCCCTTACGCTCACTGAAAAGACCCTGAAAGTTTTCTTTCTGGCCAGTGCCCGCGGCTTAGCCGATTTGGCCATGTTCGAACGGGAGTTTGACAAATATGTAAAACAAGAAAACAGTACGAAGGAAACCTATGTGGCCTACATTGGCCGACAAATACTTAAAGAACAGCAACTGCTTGAGCGTGATGCAGAGAGACGAACATGGAACCTACTCATAGGAGCTCTATTAGTACTTGTCGTTTCAGGTGGGCTTGTACTTTACATGAAATCCACTCGTTGATTTGCTTCTTTCTCGTCGCAGAGACCGAAAATTTTTCCAAGAATAATCCTCACGCGCACATCCCATAATCACACAACAAAACAATATGTGACTTTTTTTAATTCTGTCACTATTCAAAATATTCTATCTGAAAATCAGATTCCTACATCATTTTCTTATCAAATTTTAATAGGTCTCATGTAAAATAATTTGTAGATTGCCACCTACCTATTTACAATCTAACAATAAGAACTATGAGAAAAATCCTATTTGCCATCATTGGTATGGTTATGTTTCAATTGTCTGAGGCTCAAGTAAAATTTGCCTTCGGCCCCAAGGTGGGTATTGGTTACAATACCATGAATGACGAGATCAACGGTCAGAGCATACAAGAATTCTACAACACACTTTTGAGTGGATCTGACATCAAAGCACGCGTATTTAATATCGGGTTTCTTTATGGTGGATTTGCCGAACTTGGTTTGGGAAATAAGATTGGCCTACAAGTGGAATACCTTTTTTCGGGAGAGGGAACCGGAGTGAAGATTACTGAGGATGGCGAATCGTATAATGACGGTGCTAGTGACTTTACCCGTCGTTTCAAAATGACCAATATCCCCCTGTTGGCCAAAGTATATGTCAGCGAAAATGTGGGAGTATATGGTGGAGTGCAGCTAGCCACAATTCGGGAAATAACTGAATTGACAGGCACAGCATCCTCAGACAACAAGCCTGAAACAGTACCGGAATCAGAATGGTCACAAGGTATCAAAGACAGTTGGACGGCAGTGGTAGTAGGCGTATCTGCTGAGCAAAGTGGATTGGTAATTGATCTACGTGCTACTATAGGCCCTGAAATTGGTAAATCGCCTGATGACTACAGCTACACGCCACTTTCCATTCAATTAGGAATAGCCTACAAACTAATGGGGAAAAGAGATTAAACGAGTTCCTTGAAGAGTCCTTTTTAAGGGACTCTTCTTTAATGAACAGCCGCTAAGATTCATGACCGCCTGTGACATAGCCCCGGCCATCGGACGGGGTGGACGCCCCTAAATATCCCACACTACCGCTCCTGACGATTCGATCAAGGACAAGTCCCAAACCTATTCTCTTTCATTTTCCTCATTTTGTTTCTCTTTGCCCCGTGAATAAAACGTGGCGACTACTTGACCTCCCCATCATTGACTGTCTGGATGAAATAGGTGCCGGACTGGCTGCTGAAACGACGCTGCTGCTGAATGCGCCTCCGGGTGCGGGAAAGAGCACAGTGGTGCCGCTGGAATTGCTGCATGCGCCTTGGCTGGAGGGCAAAAAAATCATCGTACTAGAGCCTCGTCGATTGGCTGCCCGATCGATAGCCGCACGGTTGTCTGAACTACTCGGCGAAGATGTAGGCGGCACGGTGGGTTATCGCATCCGGTTTGAGACGCGTGTGAGCGAGCGCTCCCGTATTGAGGTGGTCACCGAAGGCATCCTTACACGCATGCTCCAATCAGATCAGGCGCTGGAAAACGTGGGACTTGTAATCTTTGACGAATTCCATGAGCGCAGCATTCATGCAGATGTTGCATTGGCACTATGCAGGGAGTCGCAACATGTGCTCCGGCCCGACCTGCGCATATTGATCATGTCTGCCACGCTGAATTTGGAACAACTTACTCGTGCGCTCAATGCCCCTGTCATTGAAAGCTTAGGCAGACAACATCCGGTGGACATCCACTATGAGGGCGACACGGACGAACGTATGCTACCCGAGTTGGCCGCAAGCGTGATCCGAAAAGCATTCAAAGAAAATGACGGAGACATTTTGGTCTTTTTGCCGGGTGAAGCCGAAATCAAAAAATGCCAGGACATACTGAAATCGGCCGTGCGCGGGGCACTGATTTTTCCGCTGTATGGACAACTGCCCTTCGGTAAGCAACGAGCCGCTATTTTGCCTGACAAAGAAGGTCGACGAAAGATCATTTTGGCCACATCCATTGCCGAAACCAGCTTGACGATTGAGGGGGTGAAAGTGGTCGTAGACACGGGCTTTGGCCGCACACAAAAGTGGGATCCCAAATCAGGGCTCTCGCGACTGGAAACCATCCGCATTTCGAAAGATTCAGCTGATCAGCGAGCCGGACGGGCGGGAAGATTGGGGCCGGGCGTGTGCTACCGCATGTGGTCCAAAGCAACCGAAAGTCGGCTGCAAGCACACCGCACACCCGAGATTGCGGAGGCAGATTTGGGTTCATTGGCACTTGATCTGGCCCATTGGGGCATCATGAACGCTTCGCAACTCACGTGGGTAACTGAACCTCCAAAGGGAGCTATGCTTTCTGCCAAAGAAACGCTCGCACAGCTAGGCGCACTCGCAAACGGACGCATCACCCCGCACGGCAAGCGCATGCATCAGTTGCCATGCCATCCACGCATTGCGCACATGCTGCTCAAAGCCGAAGAAGAAGATATGGTGGCACTTGGGGCAGATATAGCTGCCCTCATCGAGGAGCGCGATCCGCTGGGCAAAGAGGCAGGCGTAGATATCAACGAACGACTGGAGGCCTTGCGTAGATTCAGAAAAGAAGACCGGCTGGGTGGCAAATGGGACAGGATCGAAAAAGTGGCTGCTTCGTACCGAAAACTGTTTGATGCGTCGGCAGAAAATGATCCTGTGGATCCATTTGTGACGGGGCTGCTCCTCACCTACGCCTATCCTGAGCGCATTGCGTCTGCACGTCCGGGTAACAATGCGCAGTTTCAATTGGCCAATGGGCGAATCGCACAAATCGGACACAAAGATGATCTAGCCCACGAGTCGTGGCTGGCTGTGGCGCACATGGATGCGCGTGATGGATTGGGGAAAATCTTTCTGGCCTCTCCCCTCAACCCACGTGACTTGGCTGAACGCATAGAGCAGCGCGAAGTGATAAAATGGGACACGGATGATGGAGGACTCACTGCCACGATGGATTTGCGCATTGGCAACATCATCCTAAAATCTACCCCACTCCCCGACCCTGATCCCGAGCGAAAAGCACAAGCTATTTGTGATGCCGTGCGCAAAGAAGGCGATCATTTACTCGACTGGAACGAAGAAGTGGAGCAATGGCAAAACCGCGTGCTTAGTTTGAAAAAATGGCGACCGGTAGATGGCTGGCCGGACGTGAGTAAAGAAACACTCTTGGCCACCGTAGATGACTGGCTAATGCCGTATGTGGCACAGGTGAAGAGTCCTCAGGATTTGAAGAAAATCAATTTGGCACAGGCACTAGAATACCACCTTTCATTTGACCAACAAGCGGACATGAAGCGACTGGCGCCAACGCATCTTCACGTGCCAAGTGGTTCCCATGTGAAACTACTGTACCGCCCGGATGGTGAAGCGCCGGTATTGGCTGTGCGCCTGCAGGAATTGTTCGGATTGGCTGACACACCCATGGTGAATGAGGAAAAAAATGCGGTACTCATACATTTGCTTTCGCCCGGTTACAAGCCCGTACAGGTGACGGCTGATTTGAAGAGCTTTTGGAACAATGCCTATTTTGACGTGCGCAAGGAATTGAAAAGACGTTACCCAAAACACAGCTGGCCCGAAGACCCGTGGAGTGCGCAAGCGGTGAGCGGGGTGAAGAGAAAATCAATTTGAAAATGAATCAATTTGATGATTTGAAAATGAGGTGATTTAGTCCACAGCCGACTGTCCACCGTCCACCGTCGGCTCATTGCCTACTTCCAGTTAAATCCAGAACTTCACTAATTTACGCGATCATTCCAACCTTATTAATCAAACGAGGGTCTTTTAGGCCGGGACGTAGATGTACACTGATTCAGAACTCATTGCCGGATGCAAAAAAGGGGATCGTGCGGTGCAAAAGGCATTGTACGACACCTACGCTGCGCGTTTGATGGCCGTGTGTCTGCGATATGCAGGATCAGAGGAGGAAGCTGAGGATATTTTGCAAGACGCGATGGTCAAGGCTTTTAAAGGATTGGAACATTTCAGAGAAGAATCACACTTGTATTATTGGCTAAAACGAATCGTGATAAATACGGCATTGAATGCATTGAGAAGTCAGATTCACGTACGCTCGCTAAACAATGACAAGAGCCTGCAAGTAGTGCCCTCTTGGGATCATTTCGATGGCTATTCAATGGACGAGTTATTGGCGATGATTCAGACTCTCCCCACGGGATGTCGGACGGTGTTTAACCTGCATGCGATTGAAGGATATAAGCACGAAGAAATAAGTGAGCAATTGGGCATTAGTGTGGGCACGTCCAAATCGCAACTGGCACGCGCTAAGACGTTATTACAAGAAAAATTGGCAAAAGAAGAACTAAGAAGCCATGGATCATAAGTGGAAAAAGAAATTTGATGAAGCTGAAGCCACCCCGAACCCACGGGTGTGGGACAGAATAGCTGCTGACTTGGATGCCTCCTCGCCTAAAGCAGGTGTGTCCTTTACGCGCTATCTAGCCTGGGCAGCCGCAGTGGCCGCTTTTGCTATGTCCGGTGTGCTGGTATGGTATGCAAGTGATCGAAATACCCAAGATCAAATTGCTCAAACCATCCCTCAATCGACTGAAACAAACACTTCTATTCAACCAAAACAAGAATCGAAAATATCCTCCGATGATCAAATTGCTTCAGAAACGAGTGCCACCATCGATGTGCATACTTCCAAAAGTAGGAAGGAAGCTGTGGCGCTTGCCCCTGCCATTGTAGAGAAACGCTCGTCTTCACAGTTCACAAAACAAACTGTAGCAATACCAGCAGCAACTAATGGGTCAGATAGCATCATTAGTGGTGATCAACTCAATTTGGAAAATGAGACCGTTGCTTCTACGGATACAAATGAAGAAGTGCAAGCAACACGTGAAGAGCTACCCATTGAGGAAAAGTCCAAAGAAACGAAAGTAGAAAAATTCGAATATCCCGAGGCTGAAGACTTTTTGATAGAAAAGAAAAAATCGAAATCAACAAGAAACCGCATGTGGGTAGGTGTGGCACAAGGGGTAGGCAGCTATTCATCTCAAATGAGTACAATCACAGCCGAGGCTGCCGGGGATTTTGCGCCATTCTCATTGGAACGAGCCATGAACGAACTTCAAACAGATGAGCGCGGCATCTCTGAACAAATAGCCCTCACTACAGGCGTGTTTGTGGGCGTGCCCGTGGCAGATAAAGTTTCAATCGTGACGGGGCTCACCTACAGCAAAAGCAATTTCTCTAGCGCGGCAGTGAATATGAATGGCGAGTTGCTGCATTTCACCGCAGATGCAGTGAAGGTGAATGATGAAATGAGCATTGCTAGTTATGACAATGTGGACATTACGGGATCATACGAAATGGCAGTGATGCCGGTGTTGGCCGATTTCTCCCTTCTGTCAGGCAATTTTAACTGGTCGATGCAGGCAGGGCCTGAAGTGGGTTTCCTCATGCGCCAGCAGATAAGCAGTGAAGACACGGGCATAAGCCGCACCACACGACCCGGCGATGTGTATCGCCCCGTCCACCTCAGAGTGGCGCTTGGCAGCACTTTGTCATATGATGTGAGTGATAATTTTCAGGTGAGTTTTCAGCCTATCGTGGAGCAGGCTGTGACGTCCATTACCACAGCAGAAGCTTCGTTCAAAAGTTATCCGATGACGTATTCCGCCCTTTTTGGCGTGCGCTACAAGTTTAATTGAGATTATTTCCAACCACCTCAGCGCTTTGTGGGTCTTGAGAGAAATCAATCTTCTTGAGACATGCAGACGAAAAAATCAAACTGGAAAAAACTGCTGATCATCATTGCCGGCATACTGGCAGCCTCGCTCACTATCTCGTGTACCGATAAATGTTCAGATACCTTCACCTATGTGGAGTATACACCTCAGTATGTGAAGTTCGACGATATGCGCGCTAGTTTCACTGTGCTACCGCCTCAACCCATATCCGAATCAGGAAAAATCTATTTGTACGGCACCACGCTGTTTGTCACTGAGCCCGACAGTGGCATACATGTGATTGACAATAGCAATCCGTCCATTCCCGTTCACAAGAGTTTTGTAAAACTGGCAGGTGTGCATGATGTAGCTGTAAAGGGCACCACCATGTATGCCGATAGCTATATGGATTTGGTCATCTTGGATATATCAGATGTGACCAACATTCAGCTCATCAAGCGGCTGGAAAATGTATTTACTAATCAATACTATTATTCAACAGAAAGCGATGATTCGTTTATAGCCGGATATACCGAAACTGCCCGAGTGCAGATGGATGCCTCCGATTGTGATAGAGAATCTATCATACGTAGAGGAGATGTCCTATTCATGGATATGTGGCGTGCCGAGTCGTTAGCCGGGGTATCCGGAGCAGGCTCTGTTTCGGGCATTAGCGGATCGATGGCGCGCATGAATATCGTGGGTGATTATCTCTACGGAATAGACGTCTGGAGCCTGAATATTTTTGATGTGACAGACGAGCAAGAGCCACAAGCCCTGGAAGATGTGAATGTGGGTTGGGGCATTGAAACACTCTTTCCATATGGTGACAATCTATTTATAGG
>CAZPST010000088.1:0-9794 GCA_964589185.1 uncultured Roseivirgaceae bacterium
TGTCCACCGTGCCCGAAGTGATAGCCGCCAATCAAATGGGGCTTCCGGTAGCAGCGGTCTCGGTGCTCACCGATGAATGTGATCCTGACAACCTGCATCCAGTCAACATTCAAGACATATTGGCTACTGCCTATGCAACCGAAAAGGATTTGGTGGAACTGTTCAAAGGATTGATCAAACGCCTCTAACACACGCATCTTTTTAAACGACATTTCAACCGTCTATCCAAACCGAGCCTCGGAACGATAGATGATTGACTAATTTGAGCTACTATTTTATTTACAACCCAAACCAATGTGTATATGCAAATAATCAACGGAATACGGAAGCTGATACTCGCACTGGTGCTAGTGGCCACTTTGCCACAGATAGCCCACGCGCAAGACAGTGACCTACGACCCGTTTCTTCGAAGTATGCGATCAAAAATGCCACCATCGTGCAGGCACCCGGTCGTGTGATCCAGAATGGAACAATCTTATTCGAAAATGGCGTAATCAAAGCTGTAGGAGCCAATGTGACCATCCCGACAGATGCTTTGGTGATCAATGCTGACTCCATGTACGTATATGCCGGATTTATATCGGGTCTGTCTAACATCGGCGTGCCTAAACCCAAAGAAGACAAGGAAAGACCCGATTCAAAATTGCGTTCAAATCCACCGTACAAGCTAGCCGGTATTACGCCTGAGGTATCCGTGACAGACATGCTGGCGCATGACGACAAATCCATTGAGGAGTTTCGTCAGCTTGGATTTACTGCCGCGCACACTGTGCCTCACACTGGCATGATGCCAGGAAAAAGTGCCCTCATCTTACTGGGAGGCAACTCCGCTCCGGCGCTCGTTATCAAAAAAGACTATGCACAGTATGGCCAACTGGCAGGTGCCTCAGGCGTGTATCCCAACACGTTCATCGGTGTGATGGCCAAATACCGCGACATGTACGGCAAGGCAAAGCAGGCCATAGAATATGAGGCCCGCTATAAAGCCGGGAGCAATGGAATGGAACGCCCTGTGGCCGATCTGACGTTAGAAGCGCTTTACCCAGTAGTGAGCAAGCAGCAGGCGATATTCTTTCAGTCTGAAAACATACTAGACATCATGCGCGTGCTCGCTCTGAAAAATGATATCGGTTTTAATCTGGTATTGGGCGAAGTGAAACAAGGCTGGGACGCTGCTGAGCACATCAAAAACTCCGGCTCATCCGTATTCCTTTCGCTGGATTTGCCTGAAATGAAAGAAGAAAAGAAGGACGAAAAGAAAAAAGAAGACGGCAAGGAAGAAGACAAAAAGGAAGAAGACAAAAAAGAAGAGAAGCCTAAGGAGAAAACAGCTGCCGACCTAGAAAAAGAAGCATTGGAAAAGCGACAGAAAGAAATGCTCGCTAAGTACTATGGCCAACCTGCTGCCTTTACAGCCAAAGGCATCAAGTATGGTTTTTCTACATTGAATGCCAAGAGCAAGGATGTCAAAACGACATTGAACAATATGATCAAAAATGGTCTGACCGAAGATCAGGCACTAGCTGCTTTGACCACCCAACCTGCCGAATTGCTCGGATTGTCAGGAACTATGGGCACTTTGGACAATGGAAAAATGGCTAACATGGTCATCACCGACAAACCCTATTTTGATGAAAAGGCAAATGTGCGCTATGTATTCGTAGATGGCACCATGTACCAATATGAGGTGAAAGAAAAGAAAAAAGGCAAGTCCAATGGTGAAGCCGTCAATCCGCAAGGAAGCTGGAGCTATTCCTACGAATCACCTCAGGGACCCGGTGAAGGTACGATTGAGATAAAAGGCTCTGCCGGCAATTATAGCGGCACCATGACGCTTAGCTTCAACCAGAGCACCAATGATATCAAGAATCTGGAAGTGGATGGCGCCAAT
Organism: uncultured Roseivirgaceae bacterium; assembly: GCA_964589185.1. GTDB lineage: Bacteria > Bacteroidota > Bacteroidia > Cytophagales > Cyclobacteriaceae > JAAEPI01. The sequence goes on from CAZPST010000088.1 coordinate 1,893, forward strand.
GTATCATTCACTGTAGATGTAGATGCCGGTGGGCAGATCATCACATTGGAAATAAGCATGACCATTGATGGCGACTCGTTTGAAGGCACATTCACAGCCGGTGCATTCGGCAGTTTTCCGCTTGAGGGAACAAGAACACCAGAAAAATAACCAAAACCATGAGACAAATGAATAGACTAAAAATAGCCTTGATGCTGACGATGGCGCTGGTGATTTCAGCCACTGCCCAGCAAAAAGGAACCGTGCTGGTCAAAGGAGGCACAGTGCTCACCGTGACCAATGGCACACTAGAAAATACAGACGTATTGATCCGTGATGGAAAATTTGCACAAATAGGCAAAAATCTGGTAGCACCCGCCGGAGCTAAAGTGGTGGATGCCAAAGGCATGTTTGTGATGCCCGGCATCATAGACGCTCACTCGCACTTGGCACTCAATGCCGTGAATGAAGCTACTGCCCCTGTGACCTCCGAGGTGTGGGTAGGCGATGCACTGGATCCGCTAGATGTAGGTATCTATCGAGCGCTGGCCGGAGGTGTGACCACCGCCCATGCTATGCACGGATCGGCTAATGCGATCGGCGGTGAATGTGAAACGATCAAATTCAGATATGGCACAGTCAATCCGGATGACCTCCGTATGCAGGGCGCACCACGCACCATTAAGTTTGCTTTGGGTGAAAATCCAACTCGCGTACATGGCACAGGCAATGGCATAGTGCCTCGCACGCGTATGGGTGTGGAGCATGTGATGCGCAGCTCATTCTCGGCAGCTCAGGAATACATGGCTGCTCAAGAAGCACATACTAAGAACAAAGCTACAAAAGGCTACAAAGGCAAAGCACCTGCGTATGACAAGCGATTGGAGACACTGGCCGATATCCTACGCGGCAATATCATCATCCACTGTCACTCCTATCGTGCCGATGAAATTTACATGCTCATGCAGGTATGTGAAGATTTCGGTATCAAGCGATTGGTATTTCAGCACGTAAACGAAGGCTTCAAAGTAGCGCCTGAATTGGCAAAGTGGGGTGCCGGTGCATCTGTTTTCGCCGATTGGTGGGCATACAAGTTTGAGGTGTATTACAGCACGGCTTACAATGCAGCCATTCTCACTAAAAACGGAGTAGTGACATCTATCAATTCCGATTCGGAAGAGTTGATCCGCCACCTGTACCATGAGGCGGGCAAAACCCAGAAATACGGTGAATTGACTGATGACGAAGCACTGGCATTGATTACCATCAACCCCGCGAAACAACTGGGTGTGGCTGATCGGATAGGATCAATAGAAGTGGGCAAAGAAGGCGATGTGGCCATTTTCCAAAATCACCCACTTTCTATCTATGCCGTGCCAATGGTGACCATCGTAGATGGTATCGTTCGGTTTGATCGTGCCAATGATGCCGATGACCAGCGGATCTATGTAAATGCAAGCGAGAAAATCGATGTGACACTTCATGAAAAAGAAGATTTTGATCGATGCATGCAGAATACCGAATTTTTATTCACTGAAAACTAGACATCATGCGAATACTCAAATATACACTCATACTCTGCCTAGCCTTGGTGCAAACCATCGCCTTGGCTCAGATGACCGAAAAAGGCCGAACAGGCACATTTGCACTCACCAATGCTACCATCGAGACGGTGACGAAAGGAACCATCCAAAATGGAACGCTCATCATTTCCGATGGCAAAATACAGGATATCGGTACAGGAGTGGCCATCCCTTCGGGAGCCATCACGATAGACTGCTCCGGTTTGACCATTTATCCCGGTATGATCGACGGAGGCACCTTGTTAGGTCTCTCAGAAGTTGGATCGGTGGATCGCACAACGGATTACAATGAGATCGGTGATGTGATACCACACATGCAGGCGCTCACGGCTGTCAATCCAAATTCGGCACTGATACCTGTCACGCGTGTGAATGGCGTCACCACGGTATTGACTCAGCCCACAGGTGGGTTGTTTCCCGGTACAGCCGCTTTGATCAATTTGTATGGCTACACCCCTGATCAAATGTATGCCGGTTTCAAGGGCGTGTTGATCAATTTTCCATCCACAGGCCGTCGTGGCGGTTGGGATCGCCGATCAGATGAGGACATCAAGAAGGCATCTGAAAAAGCCTTAAAAATGCTCAATGATGTATGGGACAAAGCCGTGCAATACCACAAGATTGACTCAGCTACCAATGGCAAACCGCAGCAATACTATCCCGAAATGGAAGCGCTGCTACCTGCTGTTCGTGGCGAAATGACACTCATGATCAATGTAAATGCATCCAAAGACATTTTGGAAGCACTTAAGTGGCTAGAGGGCAAGAAGGTGAAAGCCGTGCTATGCGGCGTAGCAGAGGGCTGGCGTGTAGCCGACAAAATAGCTGCGGCCAAGATACCTGTGATCACCGGCCCTATGCTCGGCATGCCTACCCGCGACTATGACCGGTATGACAAGCCATATGCTAACCCGGGTCTAATGGCCAAAGCGGGAGTGAAAGTGGCCATACGCACCAATGACACAGAAAATGTGCGCAACCTACCCTACAATGCAGGCTTTGCAGCCACCTATGGCATGGGACGCGAGGCAGCATTGAAAGCAATCACTATCGTGCCTGCTGAAATCTTTGGTGTAGCAGATCAATTGGGTTCGTTAGAAAAAGGCAAAGTGGCCAATCTTTTTGTGACCACCGGCGATCCGTTTGAAACAAAAACCCAAGTGAAATATCTGTTCATATCAGGCTGGCAAGTACCATTGGAGAGCCGCCACACCCAACTCTACGATGAGTTCCTAGAGCGCACACCGGGTGTGGATGAGTAAGCATTGAAATTAGAATGAATAAAAAAGCCGCTTCAAAATTGGAGCGGCTTTTTTGTTTCATAAATTTCTTCACAACGAGGTACATACTCAAATACCCCCTGCCAAATAGACCAGTAATCTCAGTCCGAAAAAAATGAAGAGCGTGCCCACTATTCGGTTGACGATGGTAAGTGCTCGATCGGTAACTACATGTGCAAAACGGGTGATCAAAAAAGCCTTGACCATGTCTGTACAAATCACCGTAGTGAGGAATCCGGCAAAAAAACCATACTGCTGCGATGTGGTATAGCCAAGTGCAGAAACCGATCCGGCTACACCCACCCAAAACAGCGCAACCATTGGATTGAGGCCGTTCAGAGCTACTCCTTTAAGCCAAAATGCCACATGAGGTCGGGATACTTCGTTAGTATCCAGTTGCACTTTCTTGGTCTGAAACCATGAGCTAATACCAAACAGCAAGAGTACTACAGAGCCCATCAATCCTGACCAAAAACGTACAGCTTCATTTTCCAAAATGGCAGAAAAACCAACCAATACCAAACTAATGATCACGGCATCAGCCATATTGACTCCTAGGGACACAGCTACAGCACGGGTAAATCCATGTTTAAGGGCGGTTTGCAGCAAGGCAAAAAAGGCCGGCCCAAAAGAGAAAATGAAAATCAAGCCGTAGAGCAGGCCATCAAAATAAGGAGTCATAAGCGTAGATCTGCTGTCTCGACAAGGTATGCCTTCCACTCTTCCGCCTTCTGACCTTTCAGCACACGCGGAAATTTGTTCTGACCACCCACTTTACCGTTTTTTTCCATCCAATTGAGAAATTGCGACGGAGACAGCACATGCAAGTGCACATCTCTCAAGGCATTTGCTCTTTCAACACCATAATCGTCATTGAGATCCTTGAGCGTCTGATCAATTTTATTTTTCAGTTGATTTGAATCCACCGGGTCATCCGTGCCGATGAACCACCTGTGGGCGAAAAGTGAGCCGTGCGGTTCTCCGATCACGGTAAACTCCCGCACATCAATGTTGAATGCTTCAGAGGCCATTTCCACGGCTTTGTTCATATTGTCCACGCTCAAATGCTCTCCACATAAGCTCAAGAAATGCTTGGTGCGTCCGGTGATCACTATTTCGGATTCCTCCAGCGAAACAAATTTGATCACATCACCGATGAGATAGCGAAATGTGCCTGCATTGGTAGTGAGCAGCAAGGCATATTCCTTGTTTTCCTCCACCTGATCCACATTTAGCGTTTGCGGATTGGCCTTCAGTTGACCCTCTTCGTCAAAATTGTTGCTATCAAAGGGGATGAATTCATAAAAAATACCATTGTTGAGCACCAATCGCATGGTCTTCCTATTCGGATACGCCTGAAAAGCAATGAAACCCTCTGATGCGAGGTAGGTTTCCAAGTAATAAATAGGCTTGCCCAGCAATTTTTCAAACCCCTTCTTATACGGCTCAAAGGACACGCCTCCGTGAACGAAAATCGACAGATTCGGCCATAATTCGTGGATGTTGTTCAGCTTGTAATGAGCGATGATTTTTTCCATCAAAATCTGCAACCACGCAGGCACACCCACTATAATTCCGATATCCCAGTCTTTGGCTTTCAGAGTCATTTCGTCCAATTTCTCATGCCAATCAGACGTCTTGGAAATTTTCTTGCCGGGTTTGTAAAAATGCTGAAACCAAAAAGGAATCTGGGAGGCCGTGATGCCACTAAGATCCCCCTCAAAATAATGCCCACTTCGGCGCAAATCGGTACTACCACCCACCGCCAAAATGCCTTTGGAAAAAAATTTGTCAGGCAAATCGTACTTTGACAATGACAAAATCTGCCGCATGGATGTCTTGCGGATGGACTTCACCATGTCTTTGGTGATGGGAATATACTTGGACGGAGCGCCGCTCGTACCCGAACTCAGCGCAAAATATTTGATCTTACCCGGCCAGCAGACATTGCCCATCCCCTCTCTTGCCAGATGCCACCACTCCGCATTGATCTTGTCGTAATCGAAAATAGGCACATGCTTTTTGTATGCCTCATAAAATGACTTGTTGTCATTTTTCCGAAAGGCTTTCAATATTTCATTGAAGTCATACGCTTTGGCAAAGGCCGTATTCTGTGTATGAATGATGAGGTCGCGAAGCTCCTGCTTCTGCAAATCAATCGGCGAGGTGTATAGCTGCGCAATACTCTCGCGCAACATGATTCCTTTCTTCAGTAATGTTCCTAAAATTGCCATGTGAGTTCAAATTTACTACGAAAATTCAACGGATGCGTGTAGCAGAAAAAATCAACCAATTGACGTCTCAACTTCCCACCTCGTGCACGCTAGTAGCCGTGAGCAAGACACATCCCGCTACGCTAGTGAAAGAAGCCTATGATGCAGGTCAGCGGCATTTTGGTGAAAATAAGGTGCAGGAGTTGGTGAGTAAATACGAAGAATTGCCCAAAGACATCAGATGGCACATGATCGGTCATTTGCAGCGCAATAAAGTCAAATACATTGCCTCGTTTGTGCACCTCATCCACGGGGTAGATTCCGTCAAGTTGCTGGAAGAAATTGAAAAGCAAGGCGAAAAAAACAATCGGGTGATTGATTGCTTGCTGCAAGTGCACATTGCCAAAGAGGATACCAAATTTGGGTTTGACAAAGCTGAATTGACGGATTTGCTACGCGATGCAGCACTTGGACAGATGTCACATATCCGCCTCTGCGGGCTTATGGGCATGGCCACCTTCACCGACAATCATGCGCAGATTCGAGCGGAATTTGATGGCTTGAAACAGCTCTTTGATGAAATAAAAATCTCCACCCTTCCTGCCAATGTCGAAATGAAAATCCTTTCGATGGGGATGAGTGGAGATTTTGAAATCGCTGTGACTGCCGGCAGCACGATGGTGCGTGTGGGCAGCTTGCTCTTTGGCGAACGAAACTATGTCTAGTTTCCTGAGCCGTCTTCAGTAGCCGGAGGTGGCGCCAATACATTCGTAGTGATGCGTATGCGCTCAGTGGCGTTTTGTGCATTAGACGTCACCGTGATGGTCTTATTCTGCATGCCCATTTTGCCTCGGCTATTGAATCGAACTAATATTTCACCCATTTCGCCGGGTGCTATGGCAGTTTCTCTTGGCCATGTAGGGGCAGTACATCCACAGGTAGTTTGCACATTTGCCAATACCAAAGGCGCATTTCCTTCATTCTTGAATTTGAAAACATGTTCCACGATTTCACCTTGCTGGATTTCGCCAAAAGCGAATACCGTCTCGGTAAATTTGATAATCGGGCCATTGGCAGGATCTAATTCTGCCGGCTGTGCAGGTGTTGTCTGGGCAATGCCCAATGTAGCTACGGCTATAAGGAGAAAAGACAATAGATACTTCATGATGTTTTAATTTTTGTCAAATTTACGCTTTTCAGTCAAAAACAGTTCCAATGTATCAAGGTAAAGTGCGGGTTCGTGCCGTAGGCATCCTGATTGAAGCCGACAAACTACTGCTACTCAAACATGAGGGATTGGGGCCGGCGGGTCATTTATGGTCTCCCCCTGGGGGTGGCGTGGATTTTGGCGTGGATGCCGAAACGACCCTGCGGAAGGAATTTGCAGAGGAAACACATCTGGAAATTACCGTTCAGCAATTTCTTTTTGTAAACGAACATGTGGATGATCGGCATCATGCAATTGAACTCTTTTTTGAAGTAAAACGCGTTTCGGGCGAAGTGAAACTGGGGCAAGATCCGGAGGTAAAGCAGCAAATTCTCTCTGAAATCGCCTTTTTGTCATGGGATGAAATAAGGCAAATGCCCCCGTCGGCTGTTCACAGTGTGTTTTCACGAATTGCACATCTGGAGGATATGCGTAAATTGAGGGGTTATTATAAATTTGCCCAATTCTAGCAAATGCTTTCAGGCCAATCCATTAATAATTATTATTGCAAAAAACCTACTAAAAAATGAGCTCAACCCGCATTCTATTCATCGTTTTTCTTGTGACTGCCATCGGTGCAGGTTTCTACCTTTTCAATGCCATCAACTCCAGCATTCAGCAGTCAGCTCGCATCAAAGATGCCGAACAAAAGGTGATTGAGCAATTGAAACTGATCCGAGAAGCTGAACTAGCCTACATTTCAGTGAACGGCCAATACACAAGTGATTGGGACAAGCTGATTGAATTTGTGACCAAAGGCGAGTTTTACATTACGGAACGCAAAGAAACCATCACAGAAGAATCATATGGTGTGGAGACAGTAGAAGTGCAGATAGATACACTTGGTACCGTGCCCGTATATGACTCCATTTTTGCGAAATACCCCAACTTCAACGCGGAGCGCTTGCCGTATGTGCCTGTATACAAGAATGTGAAATTCAACATCGTGGTGAACAAAATCGACAAAAGCGGAATCAAGGTCGACGTTATTGAGGTTTGGAATCCTAAGCCCGTAAATCCTGAAAGGGATGAAGACAGTGAGTATACCTCAAAAAAACCGCTTAGATTTGGTTCACAGTTTAGTGTAACCACAGCTGGTAACTGGGAATAAATTTTGAGTCAAGCAGTCTCACATACGTTGCGCGTTCAGGCTAAGGCCGGGCGCTTTGATGTGGATGAACTCCACAACTATTCACTTTCCTTGCAGGTGGGCATCAGAGACATGCAACTTTGCGTGACCAATGGTGCCACTAATGCGCTCATGCTCCTTGAGGATTACAATCTGGAGGGGGTGACGTCAGTGAATACGCGCATTGAGGCTGTCAGCAAACTTTTTCATGATCATACGCTCCTGCATGCGGGCTTTTGGGCGAATGTGAAAGTGAGCGCCAAGACGCACAAATTCACGCTGATACCCCAGTCCATATTTGCTCCTGAAGCGATCTATGACTACCTATCTGTGAATTGTGAGATTCGCACCAAATCAGAAGACGTAAAATACTACAAGCACATCTCTACAGATGCTGTCAACGTGTTTGCTGCCGACAAGAAAATGTTGGAATGGATTGAGCAAACATATCCATCTGGCAAGGTGCAGTTGGTGCATCAGGGCAGTGCCTTGATCGAAGGAATATTGAAAT
>CAZPST010000089.1:0-9697 GCA_964589185.1 uncultured Roseivirgaceae bacterium
CACGATAGAAGGCGCCACCGTATTCGAAAACAAATACGGCCGTGACCGCTGACGAAGCAATTCAATAATTTCCTTTTTGCCCGAAGTAAATCCTCCTGAAGCGCCACCCAATGCCTTACCGAGCGTGCCCGTGATAATGTCCACCCTGCCCATGCAGCCGCGATACTCATGCGTACCACGGCCGGTCTTCCCCAGAAAGCCTGTCGTGTGGCATTCGTCGCTCATGACCACCGCATCGTATTTGTCGGCTAAGTCACAGATTTCGTCCAATCTGGCAATGGTACCATCCATAGAGAAGGCGCCATCCGTCACGATGATTTTGCATTTGGCGCCTGAGGCAGCAATCAATTGCTTCTCCAGATCTTCCATATCGTTGTGTTCGTAGCGGTAGCGCTGCGCCTTGCAAAGTCGCACCCCATCGATGATCGAAGCATGATTCAATGCATCCGAAATGATGGCATCTTCCGGCCCAAACAGCGGCTCAAATACGCCACCATTCGCGTCAAAAGCGGCTGCATAGAGAATGGTGTCCTCTGTACCGAGGAATTCAGAAATCTTGCGCTCCAGCTCCTTATGGATGTCCTGCGTGCCGCAGATGAAGCGAACCGACGACAAGCCGTATCCGTGTGTGTATATGGCATGCTTGGCCGCCGCGATCACTTTCGGGTGACTGGACAGCCCGAGGTAGTTATTTGCGCAGAAGTTGATCACTTCCTGCCCACCGGCTATGGTGATGTCAGCGCTCTGTGGCGAGGTGATGATGCGCTCTTGCTTGTAAAGTCCCGCTGCTTTGATCTCAGCAAGTTCGGTTTGGAGTTTGGCCTGTAGGGTAGCGTACATATCAGATCTTGGGTTTTATGTTGGGTCTCATCATGGGTTTGTCCCGATAGCTCTCGGGATCGGGGCTTCTGTAGCCTGTTCCGCCCATTTGTATTTTCGGCGCAGTGGATTGATCAGAAAGAGCTTCTGCTGAGTGAAACTCACTTGGCCCGTCTGCTCATACACCTGCCGCAGCGATTGATACACTGCCTGCTCACCGGCAACAAAGGCACGGGCGTCTATTTTTTTGGATTGCAGGTATTCGTCAAACGTCATGGCACAAAGATAAGGCGGGCGATTGGAGTATGGAGCGACACCTTTTGAGGAGTTTGGGGGCTTTGCTCCCGTGCTCTCCTTTGCTACGCGCCGGAATCGCCCGGGGCTGTTTCACAGGCCTCAGGGATTTTTAGCAGCCATGAAGAACCCCGATGCTTTAAAGTATTTGGGAATGAGTAGAAGGTTATGTGGCTAATGATTACGCCCTTTCAGGGCTGAGGTCTGCACGTTATGCGCACAAAGGGCTACACCCTTTGTTGGATGATACCGCCCTTTCAGGGCTACAAGATTTAGAGTGCAGCTTTATTATAGTTAATCGTTCACGGTGGAGCCCTGAAAGGGCGTAATTCCGCCAACCATGGGTGCAGCCCATGGATTGCCGCAGAAGAATAAACTAATTATCTTAAGCCCTGAAAGGGCGTGATCTCCTAACCATGAGAGAAGCCGTGGAATAATGAGCTTTAGATATGGGACAGTCACTAGTAAAAAACTATATCCACTTGGTCTTCAGCACCAAATATCGTCAGCCGCTTATCCATCCACCCGTAGAAGCAGAACTACACAACTACTTAGGCGGCATCTGCAACCAGTTGGAGTGCCAGACTATTCGGGTAGGCGACTACACGGATCATGTGCAAATCCTCTGTATGCTTTCAAAGAAAATAGCCTTGATGAAACTAGTGGAAGAAGTGAAGGCGCATTCATCCAAGTGGATCAAAACAAAGGGAAGTAACTATAATGACTTCTACTGGCAAAATGGTTACGGTGCTTTTTCAGTAAATCCGTCAGAGATAGGTACGGTCATAGCCTACATCGAAAATCAGCATGAGCATCATAAAAAGCAGACCTTTCAAGAAGAATACCGTGCCTTTTTAACGAAATACGATGTTGCCTATGATGAGCGATATGTATGGGATTAGTCTTTGGCCTGTGTACCATCACAGCATCTAATCCCTGATCTGTGAATCACTTTCGGTTTACTTCGCCGCTGTTTTGATAGTGCGGAGGGGATTTGGTAGTTTTATGTACTTGAAAGTCGGTTCATAAATACGGACGGATGTTTTAAATTGCGGAGTTAGTTTTGATTATGCGTATTTCAATTCTTGGAATTTTTTATACACTAGTGATAATTAGCGTGCTCGGGCAAGAAATAACCAGTGTCGAACTGGCGAGTCAGCACCGAGAAATGATGGGAAGAAAGAGTGAGTCACTAGGTGACACCCTATCAATTTTCTTTGAAACAGGATTCAATAAATCAATTGTAGAAGTTTGGGGAGATGATATTTTAGTAGCTATAGATACCATCACAACACATGAAATCGTTGATTTCGCTTGGTCAGTCAGATTAATGCCTGAAGTAAATAAAATTGGCATTTCTATAAACCATTTTCATTTTACTTTTCCAAAAATACTGGGTTGCAACTACTATTTTGTGACTGTTTCAGATGGGAAATTACTTGTTCAAAGAAGTAACAAGTTCCCGGCATACGATTGAATCCATACCTAGGTCAATGACTCACAGACCTTATAATACCCAAAGAATCCAAAACCCACCGCCGCATCTGCTTAGCCGCGATGAAGGCGAAACGTAGTGCAGCCGCGAGCGCGCGTACAGCGGCTAAACTTCCCATCTGCCTCGCTCCAATGTCTCGTTTCGCATCGCCGGTAGTTTTCGTAGTTTTGCCCTGAACACACCACCTCTCACAGAATTGAATGTCATATCGAATTCTTGTCATCAGTAATTATCGAAGTAAGCACACAGCACGTCCTGAAGCAGCTATCTTTTTTGGCTTGGCCAAACTAGGATGGGATATACATATAATGACCTGGGGCGACTCGTCTTTTGTGCCGCAGTTTGTAGAGGCAGGGATAACAGTTGTAGACTTTCATCCCAAGAAAAAATTCGATCGGAAGGAATCTGATTTTATCCGTCAATACATCATCGAGCACCGGATTGACATCATGCACCTGTTTAATAGTCCGGCCACCATCACAGGCATACGGGCCGCCAAAGGACTGGATGTGAAGGTGGTGCTGTATCGGGGCTATACTGGGAATATCCATTGGTGGGACCCTACCGCCTATTTTAAGTATTTGCACCCGCGCGTGGATGCTATTTTCTGTAATTCCATCGGGGTGAAAGAGCTATTGGATAGGCAACTTTTCTTTAAAAAGTCAAAGGCCGTCACTATCAACAAAGGCCATGATGTGGCATGGTACGATTATCCGCCCATCGACATCCGATCGGAGTTGGGAATATCGCAGGATGCGCTACTTCTGGTCACTGTGGCCAATAATAGACGCATGAAGGGGGTGCCCTATCTGCTGAAAGCCATGAGTCTGTTGCCCCAGGGGCTGGATATACACTTGCTGCTCATCGGACGTGATATGGATACCAAACAAAATGTAGGCATCTTGAAGAAGGGGGCGTATGAAGCCAACGTGCACTTCCTTGGATTCCGACAAGATGTGCTCAATATAGAGGCTGCTTGTGATGTGTTTGTGTTGCCGTCTATCACCGGTGAGTCCATCACCAAGTCTGTCATAGAGGCCATGTCACTCGGCGTGGGAGCAATCATCAGTGACATACCCGGCAATGTGGAGTTGGTAGATCACGGGGTGAATGGATTGGTATTTCCATCTAAAAATTCAAAGGCACTTTCGGAAGCCATATTGCAGGTATACAATGACCGAACATTGGTGAAGCAATTTGGCGAGAAATCGAAAGAACGAGTGGCCACTGTGCTGAGTAATGAGCAGACGGTGATCAAGACGAAAAAACTGTATGAAGATCTGATGAATGGACTTATTTGACCAGCGTCACGCGCACATTTTCATTGGTGATGAGCGATAAATTTTCTAGCTGACCTGACTCAAAAAGTGCAGGGAGTTTCTCGAGTGGCGTATCCTTAGGCGCTTTATGATTGACGTAATCCTGAATCAACAACCCCTTTATCTCTCGCCGATTGATGGCCTCTCGAAAACGCACGCCACCACCTTCAGTAAGGTAGGAATACGCCAGAAAATCCACGGTCTTGTTTTCGGCATGAATCCAATACATAAACACGTCTTCAAAGTCTTTGCCACCCCCTTCTTGCTGAAAGGTGACCTGCACAGCTAGATAGAGCTGTCCCTTTATTTTTTGCTCACCCATGTATTTCTTGATTGCGCCGGGATCATTGAGCACATAGGGCAACTGAAAGAAATAGAGAACGGAATTGACAGATTCGGTGTATTTGGTCACCCACTCTTCTGTTACAGGCACCTTTTCCCCGTTGATTCTACGGGCAAATTGACGGCTATTGACCAAAATATCCATGACGGTACCTAGCGAATCGTCTGTCCAACTGCGGGTGTAGGTATAGCCGCTATCGTCTCGTGTGACCGAGTATTCTTTGTCACGAAATTCAAAACTCACGCTCTTGTACTTGAAATCCCCGTGTTGACGGATAGCCTCATCTACTAATGTCTGCGCGTCGTATTCTTTCGCCTTTTGATTACATGCAAATGCCAATGTGGCGAAAAAAAGGGAAGCGATTACTATTCTCATACCTGTGCCAAACGACAATATGCGCAGGAGGTTTTTTGAAAAGTGAAAGTGTTTGCGCTCCGACATAGTTTACAAAAGCGTCTGGATGGTTTGCGACTTTCCGTTCAAACTAAATGTTTGTCCTTCCCTTTTGCCCAGCATGGCTTGTCCGATAGGCGCAATGGGTGAGATCACGAAAATTTTCTGCCCCTCCACTTCCACCGTGCCCAAACTCACCGAGAGATACATCCAGCCGTTTTCTGTACGTACCAAACTGCCACTTTGCACGGTAGCGGAGCTCTCCGTAGGCTGCAGGCCGCTGACGATATGCTGAAACTTGGTCGTTTCTTCTATACGCCCGGCGAGCTTTTCCTTTTCGGCTTGGATCATCTCGCGGGTGGTTTCATACTTATCTCCGGCGCTGCTCTTGGTTTCTTCTTCTGATGAATCATGGAGCGAACGCATCTCGCCTTGAAGCAAGCCCATTCGGTGCTCAAGTAGAGCCATGCAAGCTGCGTGTACGGCCGGTTTGGTCAGCATAAGGTTTATCCCAGATCAAATTTGATCCCCTGAGCCAGCGGCAATTGACGCGAATAATTGATGGTATTGGTCTGTCGGCGCATGTAGGCTTTCCAAGCGTCTGAGCCAGACTCGCGTCCACCGCCTGTTTCTTTCTCACCTCCAAACGCACCCCCGATTTCCGCACCGGACGTACCGATGTTTACATTGGCAATGCCACAATCTGATCCGGCATGAGATAGGAACAATTCTGATTCGCGAATGTTGGTCGTCATGATGGCCGAAGACAAGCCCTGTGGCACAGCATTGTGCATTTCTATGGCTTCTTCGATCGTTGCGTATTTGATCAAATAGAGAATTGGCGCGAAGGTCTCGTTGCACACGATCTCAAATTCATTTTTCACTTCGTATATACACGGCTTCACATAGCATCCTGACTCATATCCGGCACCAGTGAGCACTTCTCCACCTATTACTTCTTTGCCACCTTCAGCATGGATTTTCTCAATGGCCGATAGATACATTTTCACCGCGTCCTGATCGATAAGTGGACCCACATGGTTCTTTTCGTCCAATGGATCACCAATGCGCAATTGGCCATAGGCATTCACCAATTTTTGCTTCATGGTGTCATACAGACTCTCATGAATGATCAATCGGCGTGTGGAGGTGCATCGCTGACCGGCAGTGCCCACCGCACCAAATACCGCACCCGGGATGGCAATATCCAAGTCGGCATGCTCCGAAATGATGATGGCGTTATTTCCACCTAGTTCCAATATCGCTTTGCCCAATCGCTTGCCTACAGCTTCGCCTACAGCCTTGCCCATGCGGGTAGAACCTGTGGCTGAAATCAACGGCACTCGATGGTCATTGGACATCAGTTTGCCAATTTCTGCATCGCCTATTACCAAACCACTAATGCCTTTCGGGAGGTTATTTTCTTCTAAAATCTTCGCAATGATGTGCTGACAAGCTACGGCCGAAAGTGGTGCCTTTTCGGATGGTTTCCACACGCACACATCGCCACAAATCCAGGCAAGTGCGGTATTCCACGCCCACACGGCTACAGGGAAATTGAAAGCCGAAATGATCCCCACTACACCAAGCGGATGGTACTGCTCATACATGCGGTGGGCCACACGCTCGGAGTGCATGGTGAGGCCGTATAGCTGGCGAGAAAGTCCCACAGCGAAATCGCAGATATCGATCATTTCTTGTACTTCGCCCAGTCCCTCTTGCAGCGATTTGCCCATTTCATACGAAACCAGCGTTCCCAAATCTTGCTTTTTTGCCCGGAGTGCATCACCAAACTGACGGATGATTTCGCCACGCTTCGGGGCGGGCACGAGTCGCCACGTTTTGAATGCTTCTTCTGCTGCTTGTATGACGTTGTGATAGTCTGCCGCTTGCGCCATATTCACCTCTGCAATCAATTTGCCATCTACGGGGGAATAAGAACCTAGCTTGCTTCCGTGGGTTGTCAACCAAGTACTTCCAATAGCTGCGCCGTTATTGATGGATTGAATACCAAGATTGGAAAGAATGGTGGGGATGTTTTGTGCCATTTCGGGGGATTGTTGAATGAGGACGCAAAACTAACTAAACCGCCAGTGGTAGAAAACAAATTATTCCAAATGAGTGTAGTATCTTAGGTGACCTTAACCAGAAGATGCTTTCCGAAATTCAAAAAGCAAAACTTGTGCACTTATTCAACGTGCTGGATGCCAACAGAAATGGTCGGTTACAACTTGATGATTTCATTGGAGTCACTGATCATATCATAGATCATTTGGGGTTGGCGCGGGATTCCAGAAGGAGCAGACTCCTGATCAATAAAACGAGTCGACTTTTCATCCAGTTAGTCATTGACCTAGACAGTCGCGACATGAGCATCAGCTTGAAACAATGGATCAAATTTTTTGAATGGGAAATGGAACGCCACCGAGGAGGCATGCTTTATCATTATATCAATCGGACTACCCATCATTTATTCGCGCTATTTGATCTCAATGGAGACAAGCACATCTCAATGGGCGAATATGTAAATATGCTGAGTGTGTATAACATACCGCTCGATGTATGCGAACAGGCATTTCAGCAGCTTGACCTGAATGGTGATGAATTGATCTCGGCAGAGGAGTTAGTGGCCGGCTTGCATGATTATTTTTATTCCTCCGATCCCAAGGCACTAGGCAATTGGATTTTTGGTGATTGGCGTTCAGCCAAATAAAAAGGGTCGCATCCATCGGACACGACCCCTTGTGTTGATTCTTCAAAAATAGTTACCAGCCGATACCGTAATAGGCTTTGTCACCATTCGGATAATATCCCTCAATGAGTAATCCATTGCCTTTGGCACTATTCACCACGGCAATGAAGTCTTCTAGATCGGCGATGGGTTTCTTGTCTACTTTGGTAATGATAAAACCCTTTTTCAGACCAGCTGTTTTCCATGTTCCCGTTTCTATTTCGCTTATTTGCACGCCACCTTCCAAGTTCAATTCACTTTTGGTAGCGCTAGACAGATTTTCAAATATTGCACCCTCTGTTCGAAACGAATTGTTCACTTCTACCACATTAGTAGTTCCCGATGCGTTTTTGAGAGTTGTCATTGTCTCATAGGTTTTACCATCTCGGATATAGGTCACTTTTATTCTATTGCCCGGTCTATTCAGGGCAACTTGCTCCTGGAGCTCTGCCACTGTCTTCACAGATCGATCCTGAATAGCCACAATCACATCACCTGCTTTGAGTCCACCTTCTGCGGCGGCACTATTGAAATTGACCTCAATGACATACACACCCTGAATCACCGAGAGACTGTACTCCTTAGCTAAATCTGCTGTCACATCGCGGATGGAAATACCCAGCAACGCACGCTGAACCATACCATATTCGGTCAGGTCTGCTACCACTTTTTGAACCAATGAAACCGGAATGGCAAATGAATAGCCAGCAAAAGCACCTGTGGGAGATGCAATAGCCGTATTGATTCCGACCAATTCGCCTTTCAAATTCACCAATGCACCACCACTATTACCCGGATTCACGGCGGCATCTGTTTGAATAAAGGACTCGAGTCTGTCACGTCCGGCAATGATGTTGATATTTCGCGCTTTGGCACTTATGATACCGGCTGTGACCGTGGAGCGAAATTCGAACGGATTGCCAATGGCAAGTACCCATTCGCCAATTTGGATGCCATCTGAGTTGCCCAATGGAATGGCCTTTAAATTGTCCTCTTTGATTTGAATGACGGCAATGTCTGTAGCGGGATCAGTACCAATTACATCCGCCTTGTACGATCGATTGTCGTTGAGCACCACTTCTATTTCGGAGGCACCTTCTATTACGTGATTGTTTGTGACGATGTATCCATCAGCTGACATAATCACGCCTGATCCGGCACCTCTCGATGGATTTTGATAGTCTTGATATCTATCGCCAAAGTATTCTTTGAAGAAATCATTAAACGGGGTTTGTGCTGTGCGCCCCCCACGGTAGATCGTACGTATATGTACGACCGATGGGGTTGCTGATTTGGCCGCAAAGACGAAGTTGAGACCTTCCGGCACTACGAAATCAGCAGAATCAAAGACGTAATTGGTAAAGTTGACAGCACTGGTGTCTGATGTGGATTGGATGCCATCGCTCTTGCTAAATGAAACAAAGAGCAAAATGGCAATGACGCCACCGAGGATCGATGAGATCAAGATGCTGAAGAAACCTTTATTTCCCATAGTTATGAAGTTTTAACGGTTAAACTAAGTTAGTTACGAATTGGTTTTGAATTGAGTCCCTTATTTCGGGTGTTAACATCTCTTAACGAAAAAAGGCGGACTCAATAAGCCCACCTTTTCCTAATCACCTAACCTATTAACCTACTTTTATGAGTTTCTTGGCGGTCTTTTTTTCGTCCTTTGGTAAGGTCACGATCAGGATACCGTCCTCCTGTTTTGCATTGATCTTGTCCACATTCACAGCATCAGGCAGGTGGAATGATCGACTGAATTTGCCATAAAATGTCTCTCGTGAGTGGAAATTCTTGTCGTTCTTCTCATTCTCATACTTGCGCTCACCGCTGATGGTGATCAGATCATTTTCAATGGCGATGTTGAGATCATCCTTTTTCACTCCTGGTATTTGTACCTGAATCTCGAAGACGTCTTTTGTCTCCGCGATATCAACAGAAGGGGTGAAATCCATCTGCAAACCACCCTGAAAGGTGTCATCGAAAAACGTGTCTAACAGACTGCTGAAGGTTGTGGGTCTGTACATTTTTGGGTTGTACTTCATGAGTGTCATAGTCGTATTGTTTTGAATTTTGTATTTAAAAGTTGCTGAGCACTCTATAGAAAATTCTATACCACCTACATAAAATGAGACATTATGACCGAATTAAGTACTTTTTGATGAACAAATACTGTCATGTTGGCCGATTTAAGTCGATTTCGCATGACGTGATATTTTTTTTCACGAAAGTTTTTGATGGAGCAGGTAGAAGTATAAATTTGCACTCCTTTTTAAGGTCATTCCTCCTTAGCTCAGCTG
>CAZPST010000090.1:0-9572 GCA_964589185.1 uncultured Roseivirgaceae bacterium
TGAAAAAATCAAAAAGAAAAGGCTGTCTCTTTTAACTTTTGAGACAGCCTCTTCGACTAATGACAATTCTGGGTTAAAAACAGCGACTTTCTTACCTGAACGCGGAAATTCCTCAAGAATATCAACAGACGTAAAAAGTCGTTCGACTGTTAACTCAGCATATTTCTGAGAATCTTCAGCAATCCGCGAACCGATCTCATCCAAATCAAGAATGGCATTGTCCGTCCAAATTACTTTAGCCATTTTCCTAATCTCTCTCTAGCCTCCTCTTTGGTATAGACCCGCCCCTCTTCCGAATCCTTCAATCCCTTGTTCACTTTTTCAATGAAAATTGCATGCTCAACCAATTGATCAATGGTCATTTCATCTGGCAATTTGTCAAGCGAATCGTATAGTTGTGCCTTTGTGATCATACAAAACAGTATTCTAAATTAAATCAATTTCTTCACAACCCACTCACGTTCCGATCTTTCGGATAGCGAACATCAAAGCTAAACTGCCGCTTCACTTGCTTGGCTGTAGGCACGTCTACTTTCCATGTGATTTCGCCGGTCTTGGTATCTAACACTCCTTCTCCTCCTATCTCCACATTTTCTACTTTGATATCGGCATGCTTGGCCACAGGTATCTGGTCTTGGATGATCACTTTGATGTCTTTGCGCTTGTTATTGCGGATCAGGATTTCGTAGGCGTACGTTTCCTTTTGATTGGTGCCAATGGTCTTTTTGGACGACAGGTCAGTCACCAATTTTCGCTCAATGGTTATGCCCGGATCATAGCCTAACGAGATGGCCAGATTGTCTGCTGTCACATTTGGATTCATGTATGATTTGCCCACATATCCTCCTTCAAAAAAGATATTCATCGGGCCGGGCAGCAATACCAACTCACCCCAGTTTTTTGCCTTGGCTATTAGAAACACGCGGTTGCGCAATTTTGGCACAGCCTGATATTCGTAATCGGCCTCCACCTGCTGCTCTCGGATGGTGATCGTCAGTGGCTTTTCGCCGGAAGCCAACGAATACGGCCGCTCAATGGTGTAATTAGTGTAGAGGGTTTTGGTCTCGGTGGCAAACTCCGGCTGTTCAATGACCACCTCATCGGCTAGTTCGGCCATCGGAGCAGCAGAACGCATGTCATTGGAAAATCGCTCTACCTGCACCCCAGCTGCCTTTCCCATCAACTGATTTTGAATGCCATAATAAAAATCTATAAACTGCGGATTCAGCGTAGGCTTGGTGATGCTCACGTTGGGGTCGCCGGTGGAAAGGATAAGGTTCACATTGTCCCACTTCTCGCCTGTGCTTTGCGTGACAATCGCTTTGTAATTGAGATTGAGTGGTGCATCCACTTCATCGGCACGCAGGTCATATTCGGCTCGCCAGCCCGCACCACTCACTATGTAGGTGATGTCCAGATTGGCTTTGGTGGCCGCTTTGGCTTCTACATTCACCACTATTTCGCCGGAGTTTCGTTGAAATTGCGACGTGCGGTCATTGTAATGCGCTCTGAGTTTTCTGAGTTCTTCATTTTGTTGATTGATCTCCTGCTGCAAATCCAATTGCGCATTAGAAATAGCCGCCATGCGCGTGTTGAAATACGTGCCCATTGCCTTCAATTGCTCCATCGTTAGGTTTTCCTGATTGCCCCCAATGCGCTGATTGGCCTCCATAAGCTTACGCTCTGCATCGTACGCATCCTTGGAGTTGATCAGTTTCTTGATCTTGAGGTCTAGTGCAGCTATCTGGTCTTTGATCGACTGCAGATCGGCAGGTAATTCATTTTCATTCAAATAATTCTGCCGAAAAGAAATGCCCAAAATCACCAAGTTGCCCGTGCCCTTTACCTGTATGTTGTTTGGATCAATCTGCGTGGAAATGCCGGTGAATACCAATTCATGCTCACCTGCTGCCAAGTCTGTGCTGGCCTTGCGCGTGACCTCTGCCCGTGATTGAAATACGGTGACGGACGCCACCTTGCTTGGGATTTCCTTGGCCACCAACATGCCACTGATGGTGAGGAGAATGAGGGAGAGTAGTTGTTTCATCTTGATTTGTTTGTTTAGTTATGCTCCAAATTTTATTTAAAAATGACACCTTAGAATCTCCTCTTGGGAGGAGAGTCAGAGGTGGGTAGTTTAAAACGTCATTTTTAAATAAAATTGATTCATAAAAATGAAAACGCCTCTTTCGAACCCACCCCTACCCCTCCATGGAGGGGAATTTTGGTGTTTTCATTTTTATTCTAATCCGGAACTCATTTTATTTTTAAGTTTCTTTGCCTTCCAAATTTCCAGCCAATGACTGTTTCTGCCGAACGACTGTTTGAATTTACCAAAGCTATACTAAAATCCATTGGATGCCCCGAAGCAGATGCCCATCAGGCGGCCGATGTGCTCTTGAGTGCCGATTTGCGCGGGGTAGATTCGCATGGCGTGGCTCGACTGTCAGGCTACATCCGATTGTATGAAAAAGGACGACTGAATCCAAAACCAAACGTGCGGATCGTGCACGAAACGCCCAGCACGGCAGTAGTAGATGGGGATGCCGGATTGGGACTGGTTGTGGCGCCCATAGCAATGCAAATCGCCTTGGAAAAAGCAGAAAAAGTTGGGACAGGCTGGGTGGCTGTGAAAAACTCGAATCACTTCGGTATAGCCGGATACCACGCCATGATGGCGCTAGAAAAAGACTGCATCGGCATCTCGTTGACCAATGCCAGTCCGCTCGTATCGCCAACATTTGGTAAAGAACGACTGCTAGGGACGAATCCGATATGCGTGGCTATTCCGGCCGGAGAGCAACCTCCCTTTGTACTAGATATGGCCACTACCACAGCAGCCAATGGCAAACTGGAAGTGTTGCAACGAAAAAATCAAGAGGCTCCACTTGGGTGGCTAGCAGACAAGGAAGGAAATGTGATTACCGATGCGCATGGGCTGAAGAAAGGCGGATCGATGTTGCCACTTGGGGGTGACAGAATCCATGGTTCGCACAAAGGCTATGGATTAGGAGCACTCGTGGATATTCTCTCTGCCGTGCTACCGGGCGCCAATTACGGACCGTGGGTGCCTCCATTTGTGGCCTTCATTGATCCGCTGGATGAAAAAGTGGGTGATGGCTTGGGGCATTTCTTTGGTGCCATGCGAGTAGACGCCTTCCGACCTGCAGATGAATTCAAATCACACATGGACAACTGGATCATACGATTCAGAACCTCAACGCCGATTGATCCAAACCAACCTGTACTAATCCCAGGCGATCCTGAACGAGAAATGGAAATCCTTAGACGCAAAGAAGGCCTTCACCTACACGATGCGGTAGTGGAAGACCTGCGGAATTTGGGGAAAACGTTTGGGGTGGTACTTTAGGGGAAGAAATTATCAAGAGATCAACTCCTTTTCCTGAGCCAATTCACGCAAAAAATTAGGACAGAAATCGTACCCGTTTGGCCATGCAATACCTCCTCCGTCTTCAATATACACTTCGTTGAATTTTTCTTGTTTCAAGAGTTCTGCGGTAAATCCCTTGCCAATAAAAGGACGAAGATTTACTTCTGCCTCAAATCCGTCATCAAAGCGAATCCGGAGAAAGTGATCATCTAAAGTCTCTATTTTAATTATTCGATTCATCAATTAGCTCAACGGTTGAATTTTCATCAATGTTTCGGGGACACTAGCAAGTTCCCAGTTCTTAATAAGCTCATCTCTGTGTTGTGCTGCCCACTCCAGAACCATGGCATGTGCCCGATTTGGTAGCCTACCAACTAAAATTTCTAAAGTTAGAATACTATACTCTGCTGTAGCACCTTGATATTCAGCATGGAAATGTGGTGGATTATGATCTTGAAAATACATCCTGATAATTATCCCATAAAATCTTGAAATCTCAGGCATCCCCCGTGTTTACAAGTTAGAATCCGACCGCCACTCCTGCCCTAATAGATAATGGACTCGCGTACGGACTAATTTCAGTTTCATCATAGAGCACATTGTACAGCGCAAGCAAGAAGAACCCTGCGTTTCGCCCGATACTCTCGCGATAACCTGCTCCAAGCCAAAGCGAACTGTAGCCTTCACGTGTGGTTTCTAAATCTCCATCAGGAGTAAGACCTGTGGGGTATTCAAAGCTTAGGTATTCGTATTCTGCATGAGTGAAATACTTGTCCGTCACTTGAAAACGCGTGAATGGCCCAATACCGTAATAGCTGAAAGACTCATCGTACGCTTTGTACTTCACATATTGATAGGTCATGCTCAAGCCACCAGAAAGCCTGTCTGTGATCTTGTAACCCACTAGTGGACTGGCGCTAATAGCTGTCACGTCTGTGCCCATCGAAAGGCCAAAGCCTCCTCCAAAATACCACTTATCGCCACCTCCTTTGCTGCTGCTTCGATATTGGGCAGAAGCCACGGTGACAATACAAAACGCCATCATTACAAATAAAAATCGTCTCATAGTTGTTAGGTTTTTAGTCTTTTTCAGAAACAATTATATACACGTCTTCACTCTCCTTCTTCATCAAATACTTTTCTCTTGCTAGTCGCTCTAGCTGATCATCATCCGTGAGCAGCGACTCTCTGTCATTCTGCACTTCCAAGATTTTGTCTTCATAAAATTCCTTGTCGCGCTGCAATTCTTGCTGCTTGTTGCTCAATCTCCGCTGCGTGATCAGGTCATTGGAATCAAAAAAAAGCAACCACAGTAAGAAGACAAATCCTACTACGAAATAGAAGTTCTTGAAGACTTTCGGAATGCGATCGAGGATATTCATAGGGTTAAAATTAAACTAAATCTGTCATGGAATAAAAAACATCCGATTTCGAGTCTAAAAAGGCACTAAAAAAGGGATCGAAAATCGACCCCTTGTTGGATTATTTGGTTGGATAATTGGCCACTTCGCCAAGCTCTTCTTCTATTCGGAGCAGCTGGTTGTACTTTGCCATCCTATCTGAGCGTGACATGGAGCCGGTCTTTATTTGACCCGCATTGGTAGCCACGGCAATATCTGCTATGGTGCTATCCTCGGTCTCACCCGATCTGTGCGAGATCACCGCTGACCATCCGGCTTTATGTGCCATTTCAATAGCCGCCAACGTCTCAGACAAAGTACCAATTTGGTTAACCTTAATCAATATGGAATTGGCCGCCTTCTCTTTGATAGCTCTTGCCAAAAACTTAACATTCGTCACTAGCAAGTCATCGCCTACAATCTGGCATTTGTGGCCAATCTTGGCAGTCAGCTTTGCCCAACCATCCCAATCGTGCTCGGCACAGCCATCTTCTATGCTGTCAATTGGATACTTCTCCACCAATTCGGCCAAATACGCTACTTGTTCATCATTAGTGCGCACTTTGCCGGTCGCACCCTCAAACTTGGTGTAATCGTATTTTCCGTCTTTGTAAAATTCAGAAGCAGCACAGTCCAGCGCAATAGTTACTTCTTCTCCTGCTTTGTACCCTGCCTTTTTGATAGCCGCTAATACACTTTCCAATGCCTCTTCAGTGCCACCGGCAAAGTTTGGTGCAAATCCACCTTCATCTCCCACAGCAGTGCTCAGTCCTTTGTCATGAAGGATTTTCTTGAGATTATGGAAAATTTCAGATCCCATGCGCATCGCTTCGGTGAATGTAGGCGCCCCGATAGGTCGAATCATAAATTCCTGAAAGGCAATAGGTGCATCCGAATGTGAACCCCCGTTAATGATGTTCATCATTGGCACAGGCAATGTGTTCGAGTTAGCTCCTCCGATGTAGCGATACAGGCTCTGGCCGGATTCCATGGCGGCAGCTTTAGCCACAGCCAATGAAACACCCAAAATAGCATTTGCACCGAGTTTTGATTTCGTTTCTGTTCCGTCTGTTTCAATCAGTATGCGATCAATTAGATTTTGCTCGTCTACCGGAAAACCAACGATCTCAGGTGCTAAGATTTCATTTACATTCTGCACGGCTTTCAATACGCCTTTGCCCATATAGGTGTCGCCACCATCGCGTAACTCTACCGCTTCATTTTCTCCCGTGGATGCACCTGATGGTACAGCAGCTCGGCCTATGAATCCATTAGAGGTAGTTACATCCACTTCCACAGTGGGATTGCCGCGAGAATCAAAGATCTGACGGGCGTGTACGCTTTCAATTAAGCTCATCTTTTTACTTGTTTAATAGTTCTACAAAATCGTCAAATAAGTACCGGGAATCGTGGGGACCGGGACTTGATTCTGGGTGATGTTGTACTGAGAAGGCGGGTTTGTTTTTCAGTCGTAAACCCTCGACTGTGTTGTCATTTAAGTCTATGTGAGACAATTCGGCTTGGTCTGAAGCAAGCAAAGATTCCATATGCACGGCGAATCCATGATTTTGAGAAGTAATTTCGCTCAAACCTGTAAATAGATTCTTTACCGGATGGTTCAATCCACGGTGACCATGATGCATTTTGAAGGTGTCGATACCCACTGCACGCGCAAGTAGCTGATTACCCAAGCAGATGCCGAATAAGGGCTTGTTAGAAGCCAAAATTTCTTTAACAGTATCCACCGCATAATCCATAGCGGCCGGATCACCGGGTCCATTGGAGAGGAAGTAACCAGTTGGTTTCCACGCTTCCATTTCCGCAAAGGTGGTCTTGGCAGGAAATACGCGTAATTGACAATTTCTATCAGTGAAATTTTTCAGAATGGATGACTTAACCCCGTAATCGAGCACAGCCACTTTCTTGCCCGTATTGGATGAACCAAGATCGTAATGCGCCTTGGTCGTTACGACAGAAGATAATTCGAGAGAAGCCATATCGGGCACCTCATTTAATTTCTTCATCAGCTCACCTTGATCGAATATCTCGGACGATATAATGGCATTCATTGCTCCTGCTTTGCGGATATGTCGAACCAACTTGCGCGTGTCAATACCCTGAATGCCGACTGTATTGTGCTTTTCTAGAAAATCTTGTAAAGTACCCTCAGATTGATATCTGCTATGAACATTACTGAATTCATTCACTACCAATCCTTTGATAGTGGTACTCGCGGATTCATTCTCCAAAGCGTTAACACCGTAATTGCCAATGTGCGACGTAGTGTTGACTATGATTTGTCCGTAGTACGAAGGATCCGTATATATTTCCTGATAGCCGGTCATGCCGGTATTGAAGCAGATTTCACCGCCGGAGGTACCCTCCTTGCCGATTGAAAAGCCTTCGAAATAAGAACCGTCTTGAAGTAAGAGTACTGCGCTCTTTTTGGTGGGAAGTTTCATCGGGAGGCAAAATTAGGTCATCACATCCAATCGGTTTTGGATTGTGGAAAAAAAGTCCCCAAGCATTCTAAAATACTCGAAAACAAAAAAGCCAACTTCTTTCAAAGTTGGCTCTTGGTATCTTCTGTTGAAGAATTACTTATCTTCCTTTGTCTCTTCTTCAGTGCTGTCAGCTGGCGTCTCGTCTGTAGTTGGTTCTACCTCCTCAGTAGCAGTTTCTACTGCTTCATCTTTCACTTCCTCAACCACATCAGCTACTGGAGCCGCAACAGTTGCCTCAGTAGTAGCTTCAGCACCTTTCTTACCACCACGACGTGAACGACGTGCCTTCTTAGCTGGTGCATCCTGCAACATCAATTCATTGAAGTCCACAAGCTCCATCATGCACATGTCTGCATTGTCACCCAATCGGTTTCCCATTTTGATGATACGGGTATAGCCTCCCGGACGGGTTGATATCTTCTCTGCCACTGTGCCGAAAAGTTCAGTCACCACTTCCTTGTCTTGAAGGTATGAGAATACCACTCGACGCGAATGTGTAGTGTCAGACTTAGCCTTGGTGAGAATCGGCTCGATGAATTTTCTCAAAGCCTTTGCTTTAGCCACTGTCGTGTTGATCCGCTTGTGCTTGATCAACGAAGAGGCCATATTGGAAAGCAACGCGTCTCTGTGAGATGCCGTGCGACCCAAGTGATTAAATTTCTTACCGTGTCTCATGATTAATCTTCTTCCAATTTATACTTTGACAAATCCATTCCGAAGGTCAAGTTTTTATCAGCTACCAACTGCTCCAATTCTGCCAACGACTTCTTACCGAAGTTTCGGAACTTCATCATATCACTTATTTCAAGTTGAACTAGATCACCTAGTGTGCGCACCTCAGCTGCTTTCAAGCAGTTGTATGCACGTACCGACAGATCCAAATCGTTCAATTGCGTCTTCAACAACTTACGCATGTGCAGCAATTCTTCATCAACCTGCTCAGGCTCACCTGCTTCCTGCGTATCCATGATCATATTTTGATCAGAGAACAACATGAAGTGCTGGATAAGAATGTGTGCCGCACTTTTCAATGCATTTTCGGGATGGATAGATCCGTCTGTTTCAATATCAAGGATCAATTGCTCATAGTCAGTTTTCTGCTCTACTCGCGTGTTCTCCACATGATACTTTACGTTCTTGATTGGGGTGAAAATTGAATCAATTGAAATGAATCCAACATTTTCATCACCTTTCTTATTGTCATCGGCAGCCACATATCCGCGACCTTTTTCTACAACCAATTCCAATTCGAACTTCGCCCCCTTATCCAAATGACAGATAACCAAATCAGGATTCAAAATCTCGAAAGAGTTTGTCACCTTGGCTATATCTCCCGCTTTCAGTTCAGACATGTTGCTTACCTGAACAGTAATTTTTCCATCAACCACATCTGTAGTCTTCTTGAACCGAACCATCTTAAGATTTAGGATGATTTCGGTTACGTCCTCTACCACACCTTCGATGGTCGAGAATTCGTGCAATACTCCAGGAATTTTGATTCCGGTGATAGCATACCCCTCCAAAGAAGAAAGTAAAATTCTTCTGAAGGCGTTACCTACCGTAACTCCGTAACCTTTTTCGAGTGGTTTGAAAGTGAAAAGGCCGTGAAAATCATCGGCTTTTTCCATCACCACCTTTTCTGGCATTTGAAATGCGAGAATCGACATATCTTGTTCTTTAGTTTAAAAAATTATTTCGAGTACAATTCAACTATCAGTTGTTCCTTGATATTCTCAGGGATATCATCACGCAATGGTGCGCTGATGAATTTCCCTGCCATATCTGCAGTATCCCACTGCAACCAAGGATAGTTCTTTCGATTACTCGTCAAACTCTCAGTAATAGCATGCAATGACTTAGACTTCTCACGAACGGCCACCACGTCATTTGGCTTGAGCGTGTATGAAGGAATATTCACCACTTCACCATTTACAGTGATGTGCTTGTGAGAAACCAACTGTCGCGCACCTCTGCGTGTAGGAGCTATACCCAATCGGTATACGGTGTTGTCCAATCTTGACTCCAATAGCTGAAGGAGGATTTCACCTGTGATGCCACTCTTACGAGACGCTTTGTCGAAAATGTTTGCAAACTGACGCTCCAAAACACCATAGAGGTATTTTGCCTTCTGCTTTTCAGCGAGCTGTATTGCGTATTCAGACTGCTTCTTTCTCCTGCCACGACCATGCATGCCCGGAGGGTACGCCTTCTTCTGAAGCGCCTTGCTATCCCCAAAGATGGGTTCGCCAAACTTTCTGGCTATTTTCGACTTGGGAC
>CAZPST010000091.1:0-9541 GCA_964589185.1 uncultured Roseivirgaceae bacterium
GGCAGTTTGGGCTGGTATTGCACGATGTGATGGAGATTCTCTACAAAGATGTGATTACGAATCGTCCAAATAAGGAAGTTCAAGAAACGGATTTTTTCAGGTTAAAAAACTCGGTGGATGGCGCGATAGAGCAGGCATTTAAGAATCATTTCCACATCAAAGACAAGCGCCGATTTGAACTAAAAGGACGTAATGTGGTGATGGCTGAAGTCATTAAAAAATATGTGCTGCGTATTTTAGATTTAGATGAGGCCTATGCGCCATTTCAGATTGTGGCACTGGAAAAGGACGAAAACTATCTGCGCACACTCCCGATACAGGCCAATGGCAGCACGGTGCAGATTCGCATGGGCGCCACTATTGACCGTGTGGATCGGAAAAATGGCATGGTGCGCGTGATAGACTACAAGAGTGGTAAGGACAAGCGTGAAATCGATTCTGTCACCAAATTATTTGATCAAAAGCAGGTAAAATATGGTTCGGGTAGAAACAAAGCCGGATTTCAAACATTGTTTTATGCATGGCTGTATGCCTCCAAGTTTGGAACGGAGGAAGTGATCACGCCCGGATTGATAGGTATTCGTGAATTGTTTTCAGATGAATTTGACTTCCGTCTCACACTCGGCGAAAAGCCCCTAGAAGATGCCCGAGCGTATTTGCCGGTCTTTGAAGGGCATTTCGCAGCACTTATTCAAGAGATATTTAGTCTAGAGCAGCCATTTAATCAAACCACTGAGACAGCAATATGCGAATTCTGCGATTTCAGAGGGATTTGTGGGAGGTGAGTTATTGAGCAATCATTTGCCACAGTAGGTCGGGCTAGGCATCAAAAAATTATTTTGTAATTTGGCATTTCTTTCACGTCGTATGCACCAATTCATCAGCACATATCAAAAACTCGTGGCAGGGATCAGTCTCCTGTTGGTGCTTGCCTTGATGATGCCTACACTGGTGCTTGTTGTGGGCACAATGAATCCGAATACTACTTTGAGTGTGGTATTTGAAAATCCAATGGAGGAAGAGCGGGAAGAGGAGCGATCGTCAGGTGAAGATGAAGTCAAAGAAATGAAGGCATATTCATTGCCTCTGGAGATTGCTAATCGAGATGAATTCGATGCGTCTGCTGCCCGTCAGCATGCCTATGAGCTGGGTACGTACACATTTGATCTGCCCATTCCGTATTTGCCGCCCGAGCAAGCGGCGTAATTCCACTTTCATCTTTTCTAAACCGATTACTCACAGTACGGTTTGCACATTTTTCAATCAGTTGGATTGCCAACTGTTCATTAATTATTTACACAAACTGATTTTATATCATGAGAACACATACTAAAGAAACACAATCAACAATGACTCCTCAGAAAGCCATTCAATTTTTGATGGAGGGAAACCAACGTTTTCAAAATAACCTGAAGGCCAATCGCAACTTGCTGCAGCAGGTAAACGAAACGAGCGATGGTCAATTTCCATTTGCTACCGTCTTGAGTTGCATTGATTCGCGCGTGTCTGCCGAGCTGGTATTTGACCAAGGTCTTGGCGATGTTTTCAGTATTCGTATAGCGGGCAATTTTGTCAATGAAGACATTCTCGGTAGTATGGAATTTGCCTGCAAAGTGGCAGGAACTAAATTGATTTTGGTGCTCGGTCATTCACATTGCGGAGCGATAAAGGGGGCGTGTGATGACGTGAAGTTGGGTAATTTGACTACCATGC
The DNA here is from genome assembly GCA_964589185.1 of uncultured Roseivirgaceae bacterium. Classification (GTDB taxonomy): domain Bacteria; phylum Bacteroidota; class Bacteroidia; order Cytophagales; family Cyclobacteriaceae; genus JAAEPI01. The sequence goes on from CAZPST010000091.1 coordinate 1,714, forward strand.
TTTCTAAATTGAAACCAGCTGTAGAATCAGTGAAGGACGTATCGGGTGCACGAAATTCCTCAAATCCGGATTTTGTACAGGCAGTAGCCGACAAAAATATTGATCTCACCATCACCAACATTCGTGAGCGTAGTGAGGTACTCCGTGAAATGGAGCAAAACGGAGAAATTGACATAATAGGAGGCATGTATGATATCCATACCGGAGAAGTCATTTTTCATTTGGACGATGACATGCAGCAGAAGCAGGATACGCACATGGAGATGTCCGCTTAAACATTGGTTAGTTACAGTTTTTTTTGCAAGGCGCACTGATTCATTTCGGTGCGCCTTTTTTTGATGTCGGTCTAGCGCTGACGTGAGAATTCGGACAATTTGAGGAAATTTTTGAACTGAATTGACTAAATTCATCGCACCTTAACCCAGCTAACATGCCCATATCATATATCACCTACAAAGGGAAGAAAATCCTGCATGCTGATTTCAAAGACCTGAAAGACAAAGACGCTGTTTTGGAAAATCTCGAGCGAATGAAGGAACATTATCTCGAAGCGGAGGACAAAATACTCCTCCTAGCCGATCTCAGAGGCACTTTTTCAAATCCAGAAATAATGGACAAACTCAAGTATTATGGCAAGACGGTCTTTCATGGCCGATCTGTGAAGCGAGCCGTAATAGGGATAGTAGGCGTCAAGAAGATTCTTTTGAAAGCCTACAATGTCTTCACTAGCAATGAAGTCATTCCGTTCGAATCTGAGGAAGAAGCCAAGGACTATCTGGTTTCGTGAGGTTGAATCTACATACTCACTCCGGAAACTGACTCGTGTCCATATTGGGCACGATGCGCAGTGCATTCTTGTAATACACTTTTTTCAATACCTCGTCCGGAAGATCGAGCCCATACATGCGCCAAAAAGCATGGTACTTTTTGTAATAGGGAAAATACTCGTCGGCAGTCTCTAGCACACGGAAGTAGGTATAAAATTCCTCCTTATTGTATGCGTCTTTGCCGAAGAGAATCCGGTCTTGGTATTTGATGAAGAACTCCCGTGCCCGTCGCGGTTGTCTCCCAAATTCGGCGATCACCGCCCCTATGCCAAAGTTCACATTCGGATACTTGTCCAAATGTGCGCTCGCCTTATCCAAGTCATTGGCCATCCATCCCATGTGAGCATTGATGAAGGTGGTTTTTGGGTGTTTTTTGAAGACATTGTGCTGCTCGGCAATGATCTGCTCAAAAGGTGCAGGATGCGTATCGTATCGCTTACGACCGGGATTGATTTTGAGTTCTAGCCAGCGCTCATTGGTGGAGTCCATGGGTTGCCAAAACTGTGCAGGATCGGCGGCATGGATGAGCACAGGAATGCCCAACTCACCGCATTTTTTCCATACTGGGTCTAAATCAGGATGATCTATGGGGATACGCTTGCCATTGACATCCACATTGCGCAAGCCAAGACTCTTGTAGATTTTGAGTCCGTTGGCCCCATTTTTTACATCGGCTTCCAGCTCTGCCACGGCTTTCTTTGACCAGTCTTTTGTGCCAAAGTCTTTGAAAGATAGATTGGTAAAGACCACAAATCTACCGGGCGCCTCGCCATTGAATCGGCGCACCATGGTGGCCAGATATTCCTGCTGATCTATATCTCCTTGAGCAAATCCACGCCCGCTCAGGTTCACCATGGTGCCCATGTTCAACTCGTTCATTTCCATTACCAGTTGTTCAATTTTCTCCTTTGTCACGTTCCATTGATGCGAGTGAATGTCTACGAATGGAAACTTCGCTCGCGTCACCGGATTTTCGGGCACCACGAGTGTGCTTATTGGATTGTAGTTTTCGAAGGAGATGTCTTGGGAGGTGGCAAACCACGCACCTACAAATAAGAGACTGTAAAATAGTGGTCGCATGTACTTTTTGTGTAATACTTACATTAATTCAATTACCTACTTCCAAAATCCCCTTCCTCAAAGCCTTCTCCACCACCGCGCTCACCTTCGCCATTACCCCTGCGGCGTTGGCGTTCTTGCGCTTGATTGAGTCGGTAGGTGAACGATAGGGTCAGGGTAGGTCCGCGTCTCCATTGGAATTCAGAAATGGATGAAAACGTGTCGGTGAATGTCTCTCCACGGTATTTTCGGGTATTGAATAAATCCTGAATGTTCATTGATACGGTTCCATTCTTCTGCATCACGTCTTTCGAAATACCGAAATCGACGGATGCAATACCAAACTGGCGTCCCTGTGCATTATTTTGCGGGGCTCGATACCACACGTTGAGCTGCGCATCAAACAGCTTGGGGTTGTTATAAATATTTCCCCATCGCGCGTTGAACGTAGTTGCTTCGGCGGAGAATTCCCGACCATCAACATTGCCAGAAATCCTTGAGTTGTAAAAATTGAAATTACCGGATGTGCGGAATTTCTTGCCAAAATCACGTGTCACATTTACCTCAATCCCTATGGCATTTTCAATGGCTAAATTTTGGGGTGTGCGATAATTTATATCGTCTATTGTTTCAGTAATTCGCTGAACTACACCATCTGTATGACGGTAATATACTCCATAGTATACCGAAGAATTGGGCTGATTATTCAATAACCCTACTTCATATGAATCGGTAAATTGCGGACGAAGGTTGGGATTGCCAGCATAGATGTTGATTGGATCGCCAAAAGAATTAAATGGATTGAGTGATCTAAAACTGGGGCGAGAGATACGTCGGCTGTAGCTTACCTGTACTGACTTTTCATCAGACAGTTTATAGCTCACATTAGCGCTCGGAAAAAGACTCAAGTAGTTTTGGTTATTTCGTTCATTTCCTTGTTCCAGAAGTGTTTCTAGATTGGTATGTTCTACACGTGTGCCCAATTGATATGAAAATTGATCTAGTTGATTGCTGAACATAAAATAGGATGCTAATATGCGCTCATCAAAATTGAAGTTATTGGTGAACTTGACCACCTCTTCATAATTTCCGGTTTCTGTTGAATCTGATTCTACTTTATAATCATTGTAAATATTTCTGAATGTGTATCTAAAACCAGTTTCAATTTGGGCGGCTTTGCCAAATGGATGAATGTAATCCGATTGAATAAGCGTTTGTGTTTCTCCATTATCGTTAGCTGAACGCTGAAGTAGTGTCACAGGAGGATCATTTCCAATAAATCGATCGTCATCAAAGACAGATAATTCGAGTTCGCTATTGTCTTGATATTGCACATCAAATGTAAATTTTTGACCTCTTCTGCTGAATTCTCGGGAATAGTTCATCGCATATTGCCAGTTTAGATCCGTCTCATCTTCATTGTCTATACGTATTCTTTTTTCGAAGAGCGTTTTCTGATCATCTAGGTTATTATAGATGATTTCAGTTCTATTGTCATTGTCTGAATCGCGCAATGATGCAGACAGTGTGAGCACGTTCTTTTCATTGAAATATATGTCTGATCCAAATCGGATATTTTGGGTAAACCCTCTCCTTAATCTATCAGTTACTTGATTGATATAGTATGGAGAAGCTGCACTATAGTAATATTGATTATTGTATCCTTGCCCCGGATTTTCCCGATAATTCACGCCATAATTTACAATCCAATTGATCCAGCCGGTGCGATAGTTAACATTTACACTTGCGCCATGATTTGCAGGGGCACCTGTCTGTAACTGAAAGCTGCCATTGAAGCCTTTTGATTTCTCCTTTTTCAAAATAATATTAATAATACCGGCACCTCCTGCGGCATCATATCGAGCCGAAGGATTGGTGATGATTTCTACACGTTCGATGAGGTTGCCCTGCAATTGCTGCAGTCCGCCCGTACCGGATAGACCCACCAAATTGGAAGGTTTGCCGTCAATCAATATTTGTACATTTTCACTGCCTCGGAGCGATACATTGCCATCTACATCCACAGCCACAGAGGGAAGATTGCTCAGCAGGTCAGAGGCACTGCCGCCTAAGTTGCTCAGATCCTGCCCAATATTGTACACTTTCTTATCAAGCTGAAGTTCCATTTGCGTACGCTCAGCTTGCACGGTCACTTCTGCGAGTTGCACTTCAGATTGTGCCAATGTCACTTTGCCCATATCCACTTTGGGGTTTTGTTCATTTACTTTCACACCGCTCACCATGCGCTCTCCGTAAGAGATGAATTGTACCTTCAAGTAGTAATTGCCGAACTTGATCGGCACACTGAATTTTCCCTCCAAATCGGTGATGCCACCTGACACGAGAGAGGAGTCATTTTCTGAATGTACAGCCACTGTCGCAAACTCCAAGGCTTGCCCTCCTGATTCATCGGTGATGATACCGCTGATGGTGCCTTGCGCATAGCCGGCTGTGGTAAATAAGCTGCCCCCAATGAGGGTAAGTAGTAGAAGTACATTACTAATTGTGAATTTCATGATGCAAGTTTACGTGGGCATTCTGACCCAATTCTGATTGAAATTTGAAGCAATTTTGAAGTTTGATAAGCGGTCAAAAATCCACACGCAAGGTGTGTTTTCGATTGACCTGCTGGTAACTGACATGAAAGCCGTAGAGTTCCCCAATTTTTTTGACAATGGCCAAACCAAGGCCGGATGAACGCACATGTTGATTGGATTTTTTGAAGCGCTCAAATAGTTCACTGGGTTGCACCGAAAGATCCGCACCGGAGTTTTCTACTATGAGTGCAGTGGCAGTCAATTCCACACATATGAAGCCGCCTGCTTCGTTGTGCCGAATGGCGTTATTGATCAAATTGGTCACCAATAGCTCCATGAGTGTATGATCTGCCTGCACCTGCATATCACCTGCTATATGTTGTTCCAATTTGAGATTTTTTAATTCAACCAATTCGGCAAATTCCTGCAATAGATTGGTCACGATCTCGTGCATGTGCACTGTCTCCACATTAGTAAATTCTTTGTTATCCAGCTTGGTGAGCATGCCCAGCGAATTGCTCACATTGCTCAATCGACGGATGGCATTTTGCACCTGAATGAGCTGATCTAATTGCCCCTCTGATAACGGTGTGTCCATGAGCACTTCCAGTTTGCTTTGGATAATGGCTATGGGCGTCTGGATTTCATGCGAGGCATTTTCGGAGAATTCCTTCAAGACAGTATAGTCATGTCGAACTTTTTGGGTCATTTCATCCAAAAAGGCGTTCAGTTTTTTGAACTCTGGGATTCGGGAGGTTGGAAATTCCACTTGACCGTCACTCGTTTTCAATGAGAAATTACGAATGGCCTCCAGGGTGTTTCTAAACGGACGAAACATATAGTATGAGACCAAAATGCCTACTGGCATAATCAGCACGAGCAATATGAGGTAGGTTTTCACTAATGATTCGGTGACCGCATCCAGAATGTCATCGGGCTCTATGATCACGTCGTACAGACTCACGAAGTAGCTCTTGCCATCCACATTTTTAATGGCATTCAGTTTCAAGTGCGGTTCAGGGCGTTGTAGTTGCGCATGTATCACGATGGTATCCCGAAATTCAACTCGCTCCGCATGAAGCTGTTGAAGAGGTATGATGAGCAGATCATTGCGTGTCACCGTGTCTTTGGGTGGCCTTCGGCTGATGTAGCTCTCTACTTTGTCTAGCCTACCTAGCAGAAATCGCTCTTGTTCCAAGTTCACTTCGCGCATCATCACGCCGTAGCTGATCACACCCCCTACGATGAACACCACCAGCGCTACTGTGACGAATAACAACGTTATGCGAACAACCAAATTCATAGGTCTTTCTTCATTTTATATCCCGCTCCATACACCGTCTGTAAGTAGTCATTACCCCCGGCAGCCAGTATTTTCTTGCGCACATTTTTGATGTGCTGATACACAAAATCAAACGAATCAGCCGAATCCATGTAGTCACCCCATAAATGCTCGGCTATGGCCTGTTTGGTCAGTAGGCGGTTTTGGTTCACCACCAGATAGTGGAGCAACTCAAACTCTTTGCGTGTAAGATCCAGTAGAGCACCATGCACGCTCGCTTCTTGTGCATCCATGTCCAGCCGTATTTCTTCAAAAATCAACTGATTTACTCCCTGCTGCTGTCGTCTGCGATATACGGCGTTGGCGCGTGCGTTGAGTTCGGCTAGGTGAAATGGCTTTGGCAAATAGTCATCTGCACCCAGGTTCAGCCCGGCCAATTTATCATCCAGCGCATTTTTGGCTGATATGATCACCACACCCAGATCAGGCCAGTTTTCTTTCACCACGCGCAGCAGCCCAATGCCATCACCATCGGGCAGCATCAGGTCCAGCAGTAGCACGTCGTACTGAAAACCGTGCAGTTTTTCTTGCGCTTTGGCCACAGTGCCTGCCACCTCGCAAACGTCTCCTTCTTTCGAAAAATAGTCGCGAATGTTTTCTGCCAGCTCCGGCTGATCTTCTACCAAAAGCAATTTCATGTCGCCAAAGCTAGCAGGGCATTTTGAAGGAAAATTGAATTTGAGGAATTTGCTCCCTTTGTCATTGGTTATTCCATTTATATAAGAAAAATACATCCGCAGGAAATCAGGCAAACTCTACCAAACTTCGTAACGTTACCCCATCAATGAATCAAGAATTTATCAATCGGCTATTAGCTGCGCATCAAGGATGCAAGCAGTGTCCTCGGCAGGATGAAATAGCCGCTTTTTATGATGGACTGCTCGGTCTGCTATTTCCCAATTTCAGCAGACAAACTGTACCGGATGCGTTTTGGCTGACTAAAGGATTCGATGAGCATAAGCAGCAGTTGCTCACGTTTCTGTACTACCAGCAACCGACGCAAGCTGTGAAATGGAGCGATGCATTTTATGCCTTTATTCCTGAATATTATGACCTGCTGCAAAAGGACGTAGATGCCATTTTTGCCGGAGATCCTGCTGCCAAATCACGTGAAGAGGTCATCAGATCCTATCCCGGATTCTATGCTATAGCGGCCTATCGTTTGGCGCACTTTTTACTGCAACTGGGCGTGAATGACATTCCGCGCGCTATTACTGAATACGCCCACAGCAAAACAGGCATTGACATCCATCCTAGTGCGCAGATTGGAAGCTATTTTTGCATAGATCATGGTACAGGCGTAGTGATAGGGGAGACTACCATTATTGGCAATCATGTGAAAATCTATCAAGGCGTGACGCTGGGAGCAAAAAGTGTGGACAAATCACACGCAAACGCCAAACGCCACCCAACCATCGAGGACAATGTGGTGATCTATTCAGGTGCGACCATATTGGGTGGCCGCACGGTCATAGGAGCGCATTCGGTGATAGGAGGAAATGTGTGGCTCACAGAGAGTGTGCCCGCACATTCAAAAATCTATTACAAGACGATGATGACAGACGATGATCAGGTCACCATTCTTAAAGAAATGCATTGATGGAGTTATTTAAATTGATTGGCAACACGCCCTTGGTACGTATTGGAAAAATCAATCCAAATCCCAATGTGACTGTCTACAGCAAACTAGAAGGCCAAAATCCCGGTGGAAGTGTGAAAGATCGTGCAGCGTATGGCATGATCAAAGGCGCACTTGATAGAGGTGATATACAAAGGGGTGACCGATTAGTGGAGGCCACCAGTGGCAATACGGGTATAGCGCTGGCCATGATAGCCCAAGCAATGGGCGTGAAAATGACGCTGATCATGCCGGACAATTCTACCAAAGAGCGCTGGCTGGCCATGCAGGCTTACGGGGCTGAGGTGATATTGACACCTGCCGCAAAAACGATCGAATATTCGCGTGAACTAGCCGAAGAGATGGCCGCTGAGCAGGGCTATTTCATGCTCAATCAATTTGCCAACCCTGACAATTACGGCATGCACTACCGCACCACCGGACC
>CAZPST010000092.1:0-7593 GCA_964589185.1 uncultured Roseivirgaceae bacterium
CTCACCCCGTCTTTCGAAAAGGCATCCCGTATGTTTTTTGGTGAAAAAATCAAGCTGGAGAAGTACCAGTTGTGGGAGTGATGGTATAAGAAGAAGTTGCTAAAATTTTCAATTACCTTTGATCAGACATAGTCAAACAATTGAATCATGATTATTGAAAGAACCAAGGATGAAGTTATTTTCCGGCTTCCTGCGGATATTCGACTAGAAGATCTTCAGGAGTTGACTGATTGGTTCAATTATCTTGAACTTAGCCGAAAATCAAAGGCCACCCAGCAGGACGTGGATAAGCTGGTAACTGAAATCAAAAAAGGCCGCTGGGATAGACGTAAAAGTGCGCTCAGTAAATGAGGATTGTGGTTGATACGAACATTGCCTTTAGCGCAATCCTAAACACCAACCAAAAAATAGCCCGTATCCTGCTTTCACCTACAAAGCGATTGAATTTCTACTCAACAGACCTTCTTTTAGAAGAACTCAACGAGCACAAAGACAGACTCATTAATTTATCTGGGCACTCCGAACAGGAGATTTCGGAAATCATACGGTTGATTACCAGTCGGATTAAGTTCATAGACCTCCAACTTATTCCCAATGCAGTGATCAGTCGTGCTGAGAAAATGTTGGAAGAGATTGATTTAGACGATATCGAATTTGTCGCACTTACGGATCATGTCCGAGGCAAACTGTGGACGGGTGATCTGAAACTGCAAAAGGGGCTGAATATAAAGGGCTGGAATAAATTTATCACCACGTCCGAACTAGCCAGTTACATCCAGAAACTGTGATACCAATTTTGGGAGTGAGTGCAACCACTCATCAGGAAAGTGTATCTACTCACAGATTGCTACCGTTTTTAGGTTTTGTAATCGCTCCAACCCAGCCGAAAAAAAGAGAATACCTATCTTAACGTGTTTAAAGAGAGGAACCAAAATCCTTTGATTCTCCTCCAGGGCGGAGATAAAGAGGTGGGTTGATTTCTAAACAGTCATTTTTGAATAAAATTTGGGAAATAAAAAAGGAAAACGATCAACAAAAACCCACCCCTACCCCTCCAAGGATGGGATTAAGGTGTTTTCCTTTTTTATTCTTAGCCCAAACCCACGTTAACTTAACGGCAATTATTATCTCATGAGCGAAAAGCTGCTTCAAGCCATTGTAAAACTCTTTGCCATATTGGCCAAAGAACGCATCACCGAAGAGGAGCGTGCTAACATCAAGGAATTCCTTCTGATGCACCTCAACCGTGAAGCCACGCGGCATTACATGAAGCTATTCGATTCGTTTTGCAGCGAACACATCAAGGCAAGTGTTGGCGAGCTAGAGGCTGATGATGAAACGCTGGAATTTGTGGGCGAATGGGTGCTCATTACCGAGATATCTGAACAAATCAACCGCGCACTCACCCATCAGCAGAAGCTGGTGCTAATTGAAAAAATCATCGAGCTGTTCCTGCGTGATGAGTACTTTTCCGAGCGACAAAGCAATCTGATTTTTCACCTGGGTGAATTGATCAAAGTGGATCAAAAAGTGATCAATGAGTTGTCGCAATTTGTGCTACTCAAGGAGCAATCCGATTATTCGTCGGAGTTGGCCCTGATCGTGAGCAGGGAGCCCATCATAGGAGGCACCAAGTATATTCGGAACAAGAAAATCACGGGTTTTCTGGCCTTCTTGCGCATTCCTAAGGAAGAGATGTATTTTGTAAAATACATGGGCGAGAGCAACCTCGTGTACAATGGCGTGCTCATGAACAGCGGCAGCATCTACATTTTCCCCACGGGCAGCTCCATCAAAGGCGACACCATAGAGCCGATCTACTACAGCGATGTGGTGAATCAATTCGTGCAGCGCGAATCACAAACACGGCTTACGTTTATCGCTGAGGATCTGCAATTCCGCTTTTCCGGTGGCGAAAATGGCATCAAGGGCGTGAATATCTCCGAGGAAGGAGGCAAGCTGATAGGCATAATGGGCTCTAGCGGTTCAGGAAAAACAACCCTTCTGAACATCCTCAATGGCACAGAGGCACCCGCCAGCGGACGTGTGTGCATCAATGATATTGACCTGCACAAAGAGCCCGACCGTGCACGAGGTGTGATCGGGTATGTGCCGCAGGATGATTTTTTGATCGAGGAACTTTCGGTGTATGAAAACCTCATGTATGCCGCCCGATTGTGTTTTTGTCATAAAACCGACGAGTACTTGGATGGCTTGGTGAAGCGCATCTTGCGCAACCTTGGGCTGATGGAAATTCGCAACTTGCGGGTAGGATCGCCCATGGACAAGACCATCAGTGGCGGCCAGCGCAAGCGTCTCAATATCGGACTGGAATTGCTTCGCGAGCCTACGGTGCTCTTTGTGGATGAACCCACATCAGGTCTGTCGTCCCGCGATTCGGAGAATATCATGGATTTGCTCAAAGAACTCTCGCTGCGCGGCAAGATGGTCTTTGTGGTCATTCACCAACCTTCATCCGATATTTTCAAAATGTTTGACCGCCTGCTCATTATGGATGTGGGCGGATACCCGATCTACTATGGCAATCCCATCGAGGCGGTGGTGCATTTTAAGGAGACGGTGAATATGGTGCAGAGCGATCAGGGCGCGTGTGATGAATGCGGAAATATCAATCCTGAGCAGATATTCAACATCATAGAGACCAAGGTGGTGAACGAATTCGGTCGCTTCACCGATCAGCGCAAGGTGCTGCCGCAGCAGTGGAACGAGATTTATGTGAATAAATTCAGAAAGCCGAAACTAGCACCCAGCAATGACCAATTGGCAAAGGCCAACGAGCCACCTACATGGTTTGGTCAAATGAAAATCTTCTTTTCGCGTGATCTTTTCTCCAAGTTGAAAAACGTGCAATACATGTTTATCAACTTATGGGAAGCGCCTGTATTGGCTATTTTCCTCTCGGCACTAGTGCGCTATCACGATGACGGTCAGGACTATACGTATCTGAACAATCACAACATCCCCATCTTTCTGTTTGTGAGTGTGGTGGTGGCGCTCTTTATGGGGCTTACGGTGAGTGCCAAAGAGATCATCAAAGACCGCAAAATATTAAAGCGAGAGAAGTTTTTGCACCTGAGTCGCAGCAGCTACTTGATGGCCAAAATCAGCATTTTGTTTGCCATATCAGCCATTCAGACCGGCCTGTTTGTCCTTTTCTCCTGCTGGATATTGGAGATACACGGACAGTGGTTTTCGTTTTGGCTAGTGCTTTTCAGTGTATCGTGTGCTTCCAATATGATGGGGCTCAATGTGTCCAGTGCATTCAAGGATACCATCACGGTGTACATTCTCATTCCCTTGTTACTTATTCCGCAATTGATTTTGAGTGGGGTGGTGGTCAATTTTGATCGCTTCAATCCACAATTTGCGAATCGCGAGCGCGTGCCCATCGTGGGTGATTACATTGTGTCGCGCTGGTCATTTGAGGCACTGATGGTAGATTTTTTTGTGAATAATGCGTACGTCAAAAACTTCTATCCACTCGACAAAGCTGAATCTACATCTCGCTATTTCAACCATTTCTATATGGACGCGATGACCACTCGCTTGAGTGATCTGGCTCGTTCGCTGAAAGACGGCACCATTGAGACCGAAGAGAAGCGACGCGAGATGGAAATCGTGCGCAATGAGTTTCGTGTACTTCTAAATCAGTTCGGCTATGAGCGCTTCCCGCCGTACGACCGACTGACTACCGAGAAATTTGATTTAGACGTATTCACGGCTTCACTGGATTTTCTGGCCACTGTGCAGCGAGTATACAACACCCGACGAGATGTGGCTCAGGCGAAAAAGGACTCCATCACACTGGCACTGCAAGCGAGCGGCAGGTACGCGCATCTGCGCGAGTCGTACCACAACGATGAACTCTCGGCACAGGTACGTGATAGCTATTCGGTGGAGAAACTAGTGGAGGGTAAAGAAGAACTCATCCGCAAGTTTGAACCGATTTATGGTGACCCGCATCCGAGGTATTTTCTGGATTATCGCACGCCCTTTTATACGCCTGTCAAGCATTTTGCCGGGGGGTATTTTCCTACGCTGTACTTCAATCTGGCAGTGATTTGGCTCATGGTGGTGGGCTCTTATGTCACGCTGTATTTCGAGATTCCCGAGCGATTTGTCAATGGATTCACGCGGCTGGTGAAGTGGTGAAAAATACCCAAAAGTGGGTATTGTGGCAGCCAAACTGCCCGTCTACCTTTACCTCACAAAACAAACACAGCTATGACTATCCTACTAAACGCCACCACCACTACCGCCGAACCTATCATGATTGCTGTAGCAGTAATCGCTTTCTCGGTATTGATCTTCTTGAGCATCAAAGGCAAACTGCGCGATTGGTTTTTGAGGTAATTACATCCTCACACCACCATAAACTCACTCAGCACGTCCATGGTCATGCAGGAGTGTACTGGCAGCACATAGACTATATCGCCAATGCGCTGTTGGTTGATCCAGTCGGCTGGGGCGGAGATAATGCCGTGCTCTTGGGATAATTTGGCTACATAGACACTTGGCACACGAGCGCTCCATTTTTTTCCTTCGCCGGTCACCACATGTCCAAATACCTTTTGGCCATTTTCCTCAATCATATCTTTGGAGAAATGTACCCCACCGCCGTAAATCACCAGCTCGCCACGCTCAGGATGCTTAGCCACCACAGGACAAGCCACTGCCACTGATATTTGATCTGCTGCACAACTACCAATTTGCTGCTGCATGATATCGTAAAAGACGAAGTTGCCGGGGCGCAGTTCATTCACAGGAGCGAACGTATCAGCCACACTGCAAGTGGGCGTGTCGCCACTGGAAATAAATAGATCGGGTATATCTGAGAATGATTCGCGAAGTGCTGAGAGTAGCTCCATGCTTTCGGCGTGAACGCGCAGTATGTCCGCTTTTCCCCGACAAGCGTACGAATGCCCGGCATGACACAGGAAACCTGCGAAATGCAACAATTCGGCTTCCTTAATAGCCGATATCACCGTGCGTACTTCATCAGTTTTGGTAGGATCCATTCCCGTGCGGTGCGTACCCACGTCTATTTTTATCAGCAAATTCACATCAGACCGCACACCCGAAACCAATGCCTGAACTGCTTCTACTGACTCCACCAGCAGGTTGAGCGTAAAGTGCTCCGCCAGTTCGTTGATTACATCTATCTCGCGGATATTCACCGGAAATGCAACCGTGATGTCATCCCAGCCATCTTCGGCGAAATAGGCCGCCATGCTCAAAGACGATACAGTGATCTTGGTCACACCTTCGTCACGAAACCACTGCCCAATCAGATGCGATTGATGTGTCTTGAAATGCGGACGAAAAATGAGATTATTGGCACGTGCTTTATTAGCCATTCGGCGGATGTTCGCTCGGCATTTTTGTTCGTCTACGAGGAGGGTTGGGGTAGTCATTGGTGAATAGTGAATTAGTGAATAGTGAATAGTGAACTAGTGAAGTGAAAAGTGATTGGTAAAACTGATTAACTTTTCACTAAATCAATCTACCAACACATTCGCCATAAAGGTGCTCTTGGTGAGCAGCCAAAGGAGCAGGAATACTACCGCCCAGCGCAAGTACACTACATAGTAATCAATGGTATCCTTGTAGCGGGTTTCTTTGATTTCGGCCTTTTCTAATTGATCAATTTCAGCAAATACGGACTCCAGCGCGCGGTTATTTGTGGCACGATAGAAATTACCTTCACCTATTTGTGCAATTTCTCGCAGGGTGGTCTCATCCATGTTGCTGTCTACATACCTTGGTCGTCCGAAGAAATCTTGACCAAACGGCACCTGACCATCTTTGCCAATGGCGATTGTGTAGATTTTGATACCATGCGCATAGGCCAATTTAGCCGCCGTGAGTGGGTCAATGTTTCCGGCCGTGTTGTCACCATCACTCAGCAGGATCAATACTTTAGACGCTGATTCACTCTCGCGCAGGCGATTGGTACTCACAGCTAATGCACTACCAATGGCCGTTCCACGGCTTTCGATAAGGCTAAAATCGATTTCGTCAATATATTCGTTGAGCAGTTCATAATCGGTGGTCAAAGGCGCACGCGAATAGGCATCACCGGAGAAAATGACGAGCCCGATGCGATCCTGAAAGCGCCCTGCCACAAACTGCCGCGCCACGTCTTTGGCGGCTTCCAGTCTGTTTGGGGTGAAATCCTGCAGCTCCATAGATTGAGAAATATCCAGCGCAATCATGATATCAATTCCCTCGCTCCATTGCTCCACTTGCTCGTTGGTAGATTGAGGGCGGGCGAGTGCCACAAAAATGAGTGACAGGCAGATCATGAAGATAACAGGTGGAATAAAGCGCAGCACACTCATGGGGTCATTGCGCACGTCTTTTTCGGTGAGGGCAATGGGCAATCGCTGACGAAATTTGTAAATGATCAACCAGCGCAAGAGCAATACCACAGGCAATGCGGCAATGCCATACAGCCACCAAAAATTCTCCCAGTCATAGGAAGAAAACTGGGCAGGGCTAAACCACCTCGTTGATATCCAATCTAGATCGCTACGCTCCATGCTTGATTTGTTCTACACTGTGTTTGTACCTGAGATCGCTGAATCCTTCCAAATGCTGAAAATCCTGAAACACTTTGGCCGAAGGAATCTTGCCATACACGCATCGGTCGATCATGCGCAAAGGCTCAAATAGTTCGGCGGCAAAATCATATGCCACTATTTCCTTGCTCGTGAGTTTGCTGAATGGCTGCTTTTCAATGCGCTCTTGGTATTTTTTCCATAATGTCAAGGCATGTTCGGCTACTTCCGGATCGCCTGATAGTTTCAGTTTTTCGATCAGGTCTTGCATGTCATGCGTAAACTGTCCGTGTACTTTAGCCATGCGCTTGAGCTGGAAATGGCGCTTGATTTTTTTACCAAAAACCAATAAAACTATAAGCCCTATGACGACCAATATGACCAGCAGGATCATCACCAGCGGACTGTTAAACTGCCGTGCCAATCGTTGATACTGCGTGTTTACTTTCAGTGCTGTGGTATCTGTGGCCACAGGTACCATTTCTCTGAAATAAATGGAGTCCAAGGAAGCGAACACCCGCAGGGTATCCTTCTTGTTGTACACCACGCCCGGCAGCCGCAGGTATTGTACAGGATCGATCTCAAATGACTGTAGCGAATACACCACACTGTCGTATGCCTGATCGCCCAGCACTTTTGTTTCAAAGAATGTGCGATTGAAAAATTCAAACGGACTGAAATTGTATGTGCTATCGGGCAGGAAAAGATCCACAGGTGCGGGATATCTGGCTGTTAGCCAATACTGCACCGGTTCGCCGATGCGGATGCTGTCATTGACAAACGCACCCTTCACCACTATCTCCTGACCCATGCTCAGTGTGGCCAGACCGAATAAGAACCCGATTAAACTACTCCGCATCTTCACGTTCACCCTCTTCTTTTTTGATTTCTGTGTCTGAACAGTTGGATAAGTTTTGGCACATAATCCTCATGCACGTCTATGGCCATGTAGTTCACATTGTTTCTGTTGCAAAACCGCTCCAATTCAGCCGTATTCTTCTTGTATGTCTTG
>CAZPST010000092.1:7603-9455 GCA_964589185.1 uncultured Roseivirgaceae bacterium
TGTTCACCCACACTGTTTTGCCCGATTCTTTATCCAGCAACGGCACTATTCCTAGGCTCGGCATTTCAAATTCACGTTCGTCGTACAAGTGCACCACCACTAAGTCATGTTTTTTAGCCAATCCTCTTAGATTGTGCATGTAGCCATCATCTATAAAATCGGATATCAAAAACACGATGCTTTTTTTCTTGAGCATGTTGAGTGTCACACCAATCGCTTCGGCTAGATCGGTCTTTTTGGATTCCGGTTCCAATTTGAAAAGTCCCGAAATAATCTCGTATTGATGCCTTCGACCCTTGCCCGGTTTGATGTACAATTCACGCTGATCCGAAAAACACATCAATCCTGTCTGACTATTTTGCTTGCCCGCAGAGATAGATAAAAGGGCTGTCACTTCTTTAGCCACATCTTTTTTGAACTTACCATCACGCCCGATATCCTGCGAAGCAGACACATCCAATAGAAAGAAAACTGTTTGCTCTTTTTCTTCAATATAGGTGTTGAGGAATGTGCCGTGCCCTTTTGCCGTCACTTTCCAGTTAATGGCACGCACATCATCACCATATTGGTAGGCACGCACATCGTCATACTCCAGCCCTGAGCCCTTGAAGATCGAACGGAAATCTCCCTGCATGCGCGAGTTGATCGCCTTGCGAATCCGTATGTCGTATCTTCTAAGCTTTTTGAGGATTTCCTTCATCCGCCGTACTTTTGACTATCAAAATTAGATTCTATCAAGGACATGGCAAGTTGGGGCTCGGGGCAAAATTTATCAATCATACTTTTACTGGCGGTCTTATTTGGGGATTGTTCGGGAAAACAGGAAATCCCCAAGGACATTCTGGATAAGAAGCAAATGACCAGTTTGCTGATTCAGGTGCATCTGCTGGAGGCGAAGGTAGCCCGATTGGGACTCATGGCCGACACGGCCAAGCAGGTGTATGATCATTTCCAAAGGTTGATGCTGAAGGAAGCGGGTGTGGACTCGGCAGTGTTTGCTCGCAGTTTTGCCTATTACTCTGACAATCCACAGCACTTCAAGAAAGTGTACAATGCAGTGGTGGACAGCCTGATGGAGCGCGAGTCTCGCCAGAAATTGGCTTTGGATCAGGCAGATTCATTGCTCAATGTGCCAATGGATTCTGTGCGTCAGGATTCGGTGAAGGCAAGAGAACTTCCCGCCGGTGATGTCCCTGTTCGGAAGGATCGGTCTAATCAGCAATCCGACCGGAAATTGAATTCGGCTCCTGTGGAATGAGCGCCCACTGGTCACATATGGAAGCGCAACTGGGGGTGACACAGGTGCGCGAGTGGATCAAACTTCGCTGCAAAAGCACAGAAGGTGCCGAGTGGGTGGATAAGATGGCGTTTGGTTCCAATTTCGAACAAATACAACGCAGACTTCAGCAAACGGCGGAAATGCTCCGTGTGCTTACCTCCGGCGAAACACCGAATAGCCATTTTTTTGACCTTCGTCCGCTGATTATACGCATCAAAGTACCGGGTACCTTTTTGGAGGGTGAGGAATATCTTTCATTAGCGCATTCCATTCGAGCCTTGGAAGAATGGGTAAAATTTCTTCAAAAGGAAAAGGAAAAATATCCAGAACTAGCGACCATGTGCAGTCATGTGGAGCTAGATGCTTCGGTAGCCAATGAAATCGATCGATGCATAGATGAGCAGGGAATCGTGCGCGATTCAGCCAGCACGGAGTTGTCATCCATTCGCAAGCGCATGGGCGAAGTAGAGCGATCCGCTCGGTCAGCCTTGCAGCGCATTCTCAAAAAATCTATCTCTGATGATTTCAGCACAGCCGAAAGTCAAGTGACGCTACGCGACGGCCGATTGGTGA
>CAZPST010000093.1:0-9431 GCA_964589185.1 uncultured Roseivirgaceae bacterium
TAAGGATGATTAGGGTGTTTTTGCCGGAGGACATAGCCAAATTTATCTGCTTTGATGGATTTGGCTCATGCACATAAGAAGATTCCTTAAGCCATCTCGTACTTCTCAGCAGCAGCACCCTTGAAACTTGCTCTTGGCTTCAGATTGAGCGTTTGGAACATTTCCTTGTCCTGATCCACGCCTGGATTTGGGGTAGTCAATAGTTCATCACCCGCAAAGATAGAATTGGCGCCTGCCAAAAAACACAACGCTTGTTCCTCTACGGTCATGCGCACGCGTCCGGCAGAGAGGCGCACCATCGCACGAGGCATAATGATTCGCGCCGTGGCAATCATACGCACCATTTCCCACACAGACACACGTGGTTGATCTTCTAGTGGCGTGCCTGCTACAGGCACGAGTGCATTCACAGGCACAGATTCTGGATGTTCGGGCAAAGTGGCCAAGGTATGTAGCATACCGATTCGGTCATTTTCCGATTCGCCCAGCCCAATTATGCCGCCGGAACACACCGATATTTTCGCCTTGCGTACATTTTCCAATGTATCTAATCGATCACCGTAATTGCGCGTGGTGATGATCTCTTCGTAATGTTCTTCGCTGGTATCGAGGTTGTGATTGTAGGCGTACAATCCTGCTTCTTTGAGCTTTTGCGCTTGCTCTTCGGTGAGCATGCCCAGTGTGCAGCATACTTCCATGCCCATGCCGTTCACGCCTTTCACCATGTCCAAGACTTTGTCAAAATCCTTGTTATCTCGCACTTCGCGCCAGGCAGCACCCATGCAGAAGCGTGTGCTTCCGTTTTCCTTCGCATTTCGCGCTTTGTCCAGCACGTCATCAACTTCCAAAAGCTTGTGCACTTTCACACCCGTGTGGTACCGCGCCGCTTGTGGGCAATACGAGCAATCCTCCGGACAACCGCCTGTCTTTACGGATAATAGCGTGCAAACTTGCACTTCATTGGCATCATTGTATTGACGATGCACCGTGGCTGCCTCATAGATCAAATCCATGACAGGCATATTGAAAATTTCCGTGATTTCGGCTCTTGTCCAGTTGTTGCGTATCTGCATAAATGGCTTATTGTATGATCAATTCACCCGGCATGCGGGCCTGAATTCCCTCAAGTTGTTTTAATGCGTTGAGTTGTTTTTCGTAGGGTGCAAGTATATGGTCTTTTACTAGAATGCTTCGAGCCTGACCAGTGAAATCCTCCATCAATTTTTCAAAGAAGGGTTTTTGCTGAGGGTACATTTTCAGTCCATATTCCTCGATTCCGGCAGCTTCGGCAGCCAATTGAATGGCATCATCATAATCACCCAACACATCTACTAATCCATTTCCCATCGCCTGCGTACCCGACCAAACACGTCCACCTGCCACAGCCAATACGTCTTCTAGCGGCATATTACGGCCCTCTGCTACTTTGGTAGTGAAGGTGCGATAGCCTTCATCTACACCTTTTTGCATAAATGCCATTTCGTAATCGGTATACGGGCGCGTGACTGTAATGAAATCTGAATGATTGCCCGTGCCCACCACGTCGTGGGTCAGTCCAAGTTTGTTGTCTAGGAAGTTCTCGATATTAAAGAGAATACTGAAAATACCAATAGATCCGGTGATGGTGTTCGGTTGCGCCACAATAGTATCGGCGGCCATAGCTATGTAATATCCGCCTGATGCTGCCACACCTCCCATAGAGGCGATGACCGGCTTCACTCCTTTGGTCAGCATTACTTCGCGCCAGATAAGGTCAGAACCTAGCAAACTGCCACCCGGCGAGTTGATACGCAATACGATAGCCTTCACATTTTTGTCTTCACGTGCTGCACGTATGTGCTTGGCAAATTGCTCTCCACCCACGCCTTCATCTTCTCCTGCACTTGGCAAAATGGTGCCATTGGCCACTATCACAGCTATTTTTTCTTTTTGATACGCTGATTTTGATTTGCTGGCTTTGATGTAATCACCCATCGCGATGAACTCAATATCATCATCCGCTTCGATGGCCAGTTTGGTCTTCATTACATCCTTGATTTCATCCTCATAAGCTACCTTATTCACCAAGCCAAACTGCACAGCATCTTCAGGGAAATTAACAAGCATTCCATCTGATATTCGCTCCAATTCAGCAACATCCACGCCTCTCGATTCAGACACATTCGTCAAGTAAAAATCATATACCGAGTTGAGCAATTCGGTGTACTGTAGTTTGTTCTCCTCACTCATATCGGTGCGGGTATAGGGCTCCACAAAACTCTTGTATTGACCCACTCTAAAGATGATTGGCTCAATTTCCAGCTTATCAAACAAGCCCTTGAAAAACATAATATTGGCCGCCATACCATTGAATTCCAACGAACCCTCCGGGTTGAGATACACAGAGTCAGCTACCGAAGCGAGGTAATAATCGGTCTCGCTCATGTATTCACCATAGGCATAGATAAACTTACCAGATTCTTTGAATGCCAGTAGCGCATCGCGCACTTCCTGCAATGAAGCCATGCTGCCTTGCAAGAATTTGCTTTCAATATAAATGCCCTTGATCTTTTCATCTGTTTGAGCTGCCTCTATTGCCTTGATCACCTCACGAATGCCCAACTGGGCTGAATTGTTACCGGCAAATTGCTCAAATGGATTCTCCACCACTTGCTCTACCAATACACCCGATAGTGGCATATAGAGTACAGATTGCTCTTTCACTTCGGGCACCTCATCTCCGGCTGACGCCAGTACACCGACGATACCTATCAAGATAAAAAAGCCAATAATACTGAAAAGGAATAGACCGGTGAGTGTGGCCAGGAGGTTGACAAAAAATGCTTTCATTTATTTTACGATTTAGAGCAGTTGCAAAAGTAATCATCCGACACCTTTGTGCCCGAAACAATCCGCCATAATCGCCTCGGGTATTTTATGAATGGTATTTATCTCTTGCTTGGTTCCAATTTGGATGATCGCTTGGCCAATTTCCGATCTGCACTGTATGTATTGGCACAAAAAGGAGTAAAAATGGTTCGGCATGCACCCATCTATGAAACCGCCCCGTGGGGTATCACTGATCAGCCTTATTTTCTAAATACCGTCATCGAAGTGCAAACGGGTGCCTCGCCTCGGGAGTTGCTCCAATGTTGTCTCGACACTGA
Organism: uncultured Roseivirgaceae bacterium; assembly: GCA_964589185.1. Taxonomy (GTDB): domain Bacteria; phylum Bacteroidota; class Bacteroidia; order Cytophagales; family Cyclobacteriaceae; genus JAAEPI01. The sequence continues at coordinate 3,147 of CAZPST010000093.1, forward strand.
AAAATCGCTTGGACGTGTGCGCGGTGAAAAATGGGGCGCACGGATCATTGATATCGACATACTATTTTACCATGAGCATGTCATTCATGAAGCCGACTTCATTGTGCCTCACCCGGGCATAGCCGATAGACGCTTTACGCTGCTCCCACTCAATGATTTACTTCCTGATGAAATACACCCCATTTCGAAACAAACCATTCGTGATATGCTGAACCAATTGCCACAGGACGACAGTTGCCACCAAACCGATTTAGCTTTAGTGCCATGACACTTGTAGATGCGCTCATTTTAGTAGTTGTAGGAATCTTGTCAGGATTCATCAATGTATTGGCCGGTGGCGGATCGCTTATCACCTTGCCCGTGCTCATCTTTATGGGAATGCCTTCTGCTGTGGCCAATGGCACTAATAGATTGGGCATTTTCATGCAAAATGTCTTTGCCGTACGCGGATTTAAGAGCAAGGGAGTGCGTGTTTTTCCATTTGCGTGGTGGGTCGCTATTTCAGCATGTGCAGGGGCATTGGTAGGTGCGTTGATAGCCGTAGATATTTCCGACAAAGCATTTAATCGCATATTGGCTATTATCATGATTGGGGTGATGGTAGTCACTGTGATCAAGCCGAAAATGACTACTCCTGATGGATTGGAAGTGTTCACACGTAAGCGAAATGCGCTTAGCATTACACTTTTCTTCTTCATAGGCATTTATGGCGGGTTCATTCAAGCAGGCATTGGTTTTATGAAAATTGCCGCTCTTACACTTGTGCACGGATTGGCCATGGCCAAAGTGAATAGCATTAAGGTATTTGTTGCACTTTGCTATACAACTATTGCGCTGGTTGTCTTTATTTGGATGGATTTGATTTGGTGGCAATATGGACTCACGCTCGCTGTGGGCAATGCCATTGGTGGATGGTTCACCAGCCGCTGGTCTGTGGGTGTGCCGGACAAATACATTCGTGCCTTCCTACTGGTGACGGTAAGTGTACTGGCCGTGAAATTGTGGTTTTTTGGGTAAATGATTTACCAGTCAATCATCGTCTCGTCCATCTGAAACAAGTGTGAAAACAACCGGATGATGATCTGAATAATACTGGTTGAAAAGATTCATGTCATCAGAAGGATACGGGGTTGTGCCAGACCACATCGGCTCCATGGCGGCTATCAAATTGATCACAATGAACTCATCTTTGATCTGATGCCCCGTGGCTCCTACGGCATACATCACATGATCATACGGACGCACTTCCTTAGCCATGGTCGTGGATACGCACGCATCATTTAGTGATCGGTATCCATCCGGCAGCACATCATACAATTCACCTTGACTGTAGATATTCATGTCACCCACTATCAAAAAATCCTCTTCTTGCTGATTATTCACACAAATCCAATCTTCTATTGCCGCTAGTTCTTCTGCGCGCCGAGCCTTGTCTGCACTACCAGCCCCCGGCTGCAGGTGCACAGAGATCAACGTAAAATCAAATCCCCCATCATTTGATCGAAACGAAAACGCATAAGGCACACGCTCGTAGCTCGGATGATTGCTCCTATCATCAGCCAAAAAATCCGTAAATAATGACGTATCTAGCGATACCGAATGCGGTTTATAGAATGCCACAAACCACTCCGTGGCACTGCTATTCATATGAATCTGATCTCCTGTGCCTGTATCTTCCGAAGAAAGCAGATAGTCAAATCCATGGTCCAACATTGCATCCACAAATGCCCGTGCTTCCTCATCAGCTTCGTAGGGAGTGCCATCCGGATAGAGGCCGGCACGTGGCGGACTCACTAACTCCTGCACCAATACGATATCATAGGGAGCCATCAGAGCAGCCAATGATTGATTGTCCTTTTTCTTGTACAATCCTACAAACTTGATATTGAACGAACACACTTTGATCTCCTGCTGACCAAACAGGTTCAGAGAAACACAAATCAAGAACAGAAATAGACAATGTATGACTCGCATGCTTCAAATATACAACGCACATTAGCGATATCTAGAAGCGACATCTTCCTCCGGCCATCTAGCAGCAGTATTCCCGCCCTAAGGGTCGGGGGTGATGCACAAGCCACTTGGGTATTCAGAAGTAGAAAAACGTAAATCAGTCTAAAAATCCAAACCTGAGTTCGATTTTAGGTCTCTATAAATATGCGGAGGCGCCTTGCCTGCTCGGCTTTATCAAACCTCTTAATATAAGGATATTCAAACTCCTTGATTTTGGAGCTAAGCAGAAGTTCAAGCAGATTTTCATCTGAATAAAATAAGCTTGTGTCTTTAAACTCCTCACTTTGACCAAACGCCTCGTGCATAAGCAATGGCTTTTGAAAACCATAGGCCAAATTGAAACTACCCGAAATTTTCGAAGAGAGGTAATGAGAAAAATCCAGAATTGTTGGATGTATCAGTGACATCACACAATCGCTTTGTGCTACGATGCTATAGTATTCCTGAGTAGTGATAAAATGATCGTAAAAGACAAAAAAATCCTCAATACCCAATTCTTTGCACTGCGCCCTTATCCGGACACCATCTTCGAGAGAAGAATTGCCCAATAGGTAAAACAGGCATTTTCCTACAAGCTGCGTTTTGTTTTCGGCTACAAAGCGTACCAGCCCGGTATAATCACGTCTTTTTTGTTCCACATTTCCGGCCACCACCACGCGTGTCATTTCTGAAGACGCAATTTTCGGCACGTCAGCAGCGTCGAAATAAATGGGATAGAAAAAAGACGATTTGACGCCTCTCATGGTGGGAAGTGTCTGAAAAATTTGCTCAGAAAGAAACAAGAATTTTTTTACAGTCATTCGCAAAATGCGCTGAGACCCACTGGAAATAAATCGATCAGCCGAATGAATAACACCTATTTTTTGAATAGATCGGGGTAGATAAAAACACAATTTTAAAATGGGTCTACCTGTAGACGTATTGAAAATCAACAGGTCAATAGAGTGCTCTTTAATCCACCCTCTGGCTTTCCGCATAAATGCAAATGAGCCCAATTCGGATTTTTTTACGAGCAAGACGTTCTTGAAATGAGGATAATGATCACGTTGCACTTCTGAGAAGTCCTCTGCGCCAAGAAAACTGATATCCCATCCCATCTCTTTAAAAAGCACAACATGGCTGTAGAAGAGTTCTGAATGTCCTTTCCGGAATTCAACAAGAAGCACATGTTTCTCGGTCATACTACTCAAGAGCTAGGGTTAGAAAACCAAATATAGTAGAATCCCTGCGCCCATCTTGTGTAGCACCAAAAGGACAGATTGAGGATAAAAAAAACTCAAAGTAGCACTCCCCAAATCGTGCATCTGCGCATGAGTATCCAAGAATACGCTCCTTAACAACATCATATCGCCCGACTAAACTGCGGCACTTTGCCTGAGCGGGTGAGGCGCGCATCAAAGGCCGTGCAGATGACACGGATGAGTGGCCGACCTTGAGGCAGCACCCTCACCCCAGCCAGCTCGTCCCACACGATTAAGCCCTCGACATGAAGCTGGTCAAGCAGCGACACGTTGATGTATTTGCCGAATTCGTAGAAATCATCGGCGAGCCATGTGGTGCGGAAGGTGCACATGAGTTGGAGGATTTGCTTGCGAAAAAAGAGGTCTTCGCGGGTGTGCAGATGGCCTTTCACAAAGGGCAATTGACCTGCATCTACGCGGGCGTAATAGTCCTCTACTTTGTGTTCGTTTTGGGCAAAGCCTGTCCAGCAGTCGCCAATGGAACTGGCACCCAGCCCGATGAGCACTTTGCTGGAGTAGGGCGTGTAGCCCATGAAGTTGCGATGCAGTTGGCCGGTGCGCTGCGCCACCATCAGTTCGTCTTCGGGCTTCACGAAATGATCCATTCCCACTTCCTCATACCCGAACGACAGCAGTTTTTCTTTACCCAACTGCATGAAGGAGTACTTCTCGTCTTCCTGTGGCAAAGACGCCTCGTACGCACGCTGGGCGGGTCGCATGGTGGGCACGTGTGCGTAGCTGTAAAAGGCAATACGGTCAGGTGAAAGTTGATTGACCAAATCGAGGGTTTTGTTGAGCGAACAAAGGTGCTGACCCGGGAGGCCGTACACCACATCATAGTTCACCGAGGTATATCCGATCTCACGCGCCTTGTCAGTGATATACTGCACCTGCTCAAATGACTGCATGCGATGGATGAGGCGCTGCACCTCTTCGTCAAAATCTTGGATGCCAAAACTGACCCTATCGAAACCGAGATCATACAATGTGCGCAAATGTGCCTCTGTAGTATTAGCCGGGTGGCCTTCAAAACTCATCTGCACGTGTGATGACAAATCAGCGCCGGAGAGGATTCCCTTGATGAGCCGATCCAGGTTTTCGGGTGTGAAGAACGTGGGTGTGCCGCCACCCAAGTGGATTTCGCGAATGATGGGGCGCTCAGGCAAAATGGCCAGATAAAGTTGCCACTCTTTGAGCACATGCGCGATATAGGGATCTTCTACACCGTGGTTTTTAGTGATGCGGGTGTTGCAAGCGCAGTAGGTGCACAGGCTTTCGCAAAAGGGTAAGTGGATGTAGAGGCTTACTTCTTTGTTGCTCTCCCAAAGGGCCGTCTGCATGGCTTGCTCGTACCCTGAAGTAGTGAACGACGCGGTATCCCAATACGGAACAGTCGGGTAGCTGGTGTAGCGCGGCACGGGCTGGTTGTATTTCTTCAGATCGATCATGGTGGCAAAGAATGCCGGAATCAGTGGAAGAATTGCTGACAAATCTTGAGATCAGAGGTGATAGATGTCAGGCCAGCCAAGTCAATTGAAATTTGTAGTTTCGTCTATTCCTAAAATTGATTCCTCTTGAGAAAAGGCCTCCCATCTGACAAGCAATTGGTTACCGACATTTTGGTGTCGGCATTCTTGCCGTTGACAAGTGAAAACTCGATCAATTTGGTGGTGAAGCAAGATCAGGAGCGCACTCGGCGTATGCGTGTGCTGATGGAATTCTTGTTTGATAGAGCCTTTCAATTTGGAGAAGTGTACATCTCGGATTCTGATCAATCGTGTATCCTTCTGAAGTATCCGCATCGAGAAAAAACCACACTAAAAACCATCCTTCAGCACCTGCATTTGGCGCACGCATGTATCGGCTGGACATGCGTGCCAACCATCCTGAAACGCCAGCGATTGATGGAACGCAACTACCCCAAAGAGCCGCACATCCGGCCGATGATCATGGGCACGGTAGACGAACGAAAAGGAAACGGCACTGCTGCTCGCATGATGCTGGAATTGATCACAACTCATAAAGACAATCACCTACCCGTGGTGGTGGATGCCGCCTCCGAGCAAAACGTGCGTCTCTACCAAAAATGTGGCTTCAAGATCATTGGGAAAGAAGAAAGGCTGGGTTTTCCGATTTGGTTTTTGAGGTTGAATTAGATTTGAAGCTTGGATGTGTTGCAATCAAACTAACAACACTTGAAGCTTATTTCAATTTACTTGGGCTTTGACGTGTATCGAATACTCGGACAATTAATATCGTCCATTTTTCAACTCGGTAAATCAACTTGTGATGTCCGCAGACTAAGTATCGATGTTCTTTTTTTCTATGAATCAGACTTGGTTCAATGGGTCCTGATTTGGGAAAATCCTTCAGTTGGTTTGCTCTTTCGAATATCAGTTCAATAACTTCATTGGCTGCCACCAAAGAGTGCCTAGCTAAGTGATCGTGGGCTCGATCTAAATCTGAAAAGGATCGAACTGACCAAATGAGCTTGTGCTTATCCATTCATCTTCTGCCTGAAGTGAGCCTTTACTTCTTCATGGGTATATACTTTCCCCTTTGAAATATCATCTTCCCCTTCATCAATCATTGCCTCAAATTCTTCTTGAGTCAATGGATTTCCATTTGTGTCGAAAGCAACTGAGTGATTTAATAACAATGCGTAAACAGCTTCCAACAATTTGTCGTCACCTATTTGATCTATCATCTGGTGCAGCTCTGCTTTGATATTTGACATTGCGTGGATATTTTCATTACAAAGTAAGGATTTATATTCATTATGCCACCGATAATGAATGGAGATTGTCCTGAAATTGGGGCTCTCACATCCCACAAATGGTAATCAACGCCGCAGCGCGAGTCTGCACCAGTAGGTTGAAATCAGGGAAGGTCATAAGCATGCCGCGCAGCAAGATGATGATGCCCGAAAGGATGGCTACAACAGAAACCGAACGGGGAATGTAGGCTTTCAGTCGGGTGCTGATGAATGAGCCGCCTACGGCCACCACAGCCAATGCTGGGACAGTGCTCA
>CAZPST010000094.1:0-8751 GCA_964589185.1 uncultured Roseivirgaceae bacterium
AAGACAACTTTGGCATTCTGTACCAAACCAAAGACATAGACACATACAAGACCTTTTTTGAAAAGAACTATAAATGAGTGAGTATAAAATCAAGCGCATCGTACTAGCTATCTGGCTTTTATTTATCCTAAGTTTTGGAGGAATAATAGGGTTGGTGCTGATGGTCAAAAACAACACCTTTGGATGGTTTGGTGGACTACCCAGCCTTGAACAGTTAGAACGCCCTAACCCAAACTTGAGCTCCGAGCTTGTTAGTTCGGACGGAATGATTTTGGGGAAATACTTCAGACAAAATCGTACGCCTGTGACCTACGATGAGCTCTCGCCTGAGTTGATCAATACGCTACTGGTGACCGAAGACATTCGATTCAAAAAACATTCGGGAATAGATCTGAGAGGACTCCTTCGAGCGGCCATCACTATGGGCAAAAGAGGCGGAGGCAGTACACTTTCCATGCAGTTGGCCGAAAATCTGTACCGCACCAACTCCGAAAATCAAGGATCGCTTTACCGCATCAAAAAAGTAGGAACGATCATCACGAAAGTAAAAGAATGGATCATCTCTATCCAGCTGGAACGCTCCTACACCAAGGAGGAAATTTTGGCCATGTATCTCAACACCATCGAGTTTGGGAGCAATTCATTCGGTATACAAGTGGCGGCAAAGACATTTTTCAACAAACTACCGTCTGAACTCAACTATCAGGAGTCGGCGGTGCTCGTGGGTGCGCTCAATGCGCCCACAGCCTACAGTCCCATCTTGAATCCGGACAGAGCAATGAACAAACGCACCGAGGTGCTGTACAACGTGCACAAGTACGGTTTGATCGATCGCCCCATGTATGACTCCCTCATCCTGTTGCCCTTTGGGCTTAACTATCAAGTGGACAATCAGAATGAAGGACTGGCGCCCTATTTCCGCACCGTAGTTGGCAACTTCTTGCGTGATTGGTGCAAAGAACACGGATATGATCTGTACGACGATGGCCTGAAGATATACACCACCATAGACAGTCGCATGCAGCAATATGCCGAAGAGGCTATGCGCGAGCACATGGCAAAATTGCAAGCCACATTTGATGAGCATGTGGGCAACAGGACACCATGGATCAATGAAGACGGGTCAGAGCTGAGAGGCTATGTGGAAAATGCCATCAAGCGTACCCCTGCCTACCAATCGCTGGTGGATGTGTATGGCGCCAAATCAGACTCAGTTGAATACTACCTACGCCGACCTAAGGCCATGAAGGTATTTTCATGGGAAGGTGAAATAGACACGGTCATGAGTTCGTATGATTCTGTGGCCTATTTCAAGCGCTTTTTGCATGCCGGATTTATGGCTATGGAACCCAGTACCGGCGATATCAAAGCGTGGGTGGGCGGTATTGATCACAAGTATTTCAAGTACGACCATGTGAAACAAGGTAAACGACAGACCGGCTCTACATTCAAGCCTATATTATATACCTCCGTCATCAGTAATGGATACTCACCGTGCCAAATGGTGACGGACGTGATCAACGTGTATCCAATGCCCGCAGGACAAGATCCACCTACATGGGAACCCGGCAACTCGAACGGCCCGCCATCAGGTGAAGCCATGACGTTGCGTCGTGCCTTGGCTACTTCCGTCAATACCATTTCGGCTTTTGCCATCATGAATTTTACATCACCCAAAGAAGTCATTCGGATCGCCAGAAAACTGGGTATCGAGAGTCCATTAGAAGAAGTGCCCTCACTGGCGCTTGGTTCGGGAGGCGATGTGTCGCTGTTTGAAATGGTGGGTGCGTATTCCACATTCGCCAACAAGGGGGTACATACGGTACCATTTTTCATTTCGCGCATAGAGGACAAAAACGGAAACGTGCTTCAAGTATTCCCAACCAATCAAACCGAAGCAATCAACGAAGAGACGGCTTACATTATGCTCCACATGCTCAAAGGAACATCTGAAGAAGCAGGAGGAACCGCACTCGGACTGAGCCGCGAATTGCGCCACAACCATGACATAGGTGCCAAGACGGGCACCACACAAAATGGATCTGATGGTTGGTTTATGGGTGTCACCAAAGACTTAGCTGCCGGTGCGTGGGCCGGAGGCGATGATCGAAGCATTCACTTCCGCAATTGGTACATGGGACAAGGTGCCCGCACGGCCATGCCCATTTGGGAGAAATTCATGCTCAAGGTGTACAGAGACAGTACGCTGGGCTATAGTGGGGGCAAATTTGATCGACCGAATAAGCCACTGGGCATAGAACTGGATTGTTCCAGGTATTTGAACAAAAACGCCTCAGATTCTATTCCGAAAGAAATCGAAGTAAAGGATATCATGTTTCCATGAGCCAATGGACTTTCCAACGATTCAAAAAGGAAGATTTCCGCAAGGTGCCCAAAGCTCCGGGCATCTATAAATACCTAAACAAAGAAGGCGCGATCATCTATGTAGGCAAAGCCAAAAGCTTGCGCAGCAGAGTATCCAGCTATTTTTTGTCCAATACCCAGCATTCGCTGAAAACCGCCCGACTCGTGAGGGAGGTGGTGGATATCGAATTTGTCATAGTCAACAACGAGTACGAGGCACTGGTGCTCGAAAATTCGCTCATCAAAGAAAACCAGCCCAAATACAACATCATGCTGAAGGATGGCAAAAGCTATCCGTTCATCATCATCACCAACGAGCGCTTCCCCCGCGTACTGAGTACCCGTCGAGTCAATGCCAAGGATGGCGAATATTTTGGGCCTTTCACCAGTGGACGTGCCATGTACAATGTGCTCGGTCTGATCAAAAAGCTCTACAAAATCCGCAACTGCACCCTATCATTGACAAAGAAAAATGTGGATGCCGGCAAATTCAAGGTGTGCTTGGAATACCACATTGGCAACTGCAAAGGGCCGTGTCAAAATTTTCAAGATGAGCCCGACTATCTGGGAGATATTGCTCAAATCCGTCATATCTTGAAGGGTAATCTCGCTCCCGTGCGGGCGCATTTTCGTCAGGCTATGGAGCAGGCCAGTGAGGCGATGCAGTTTGAAGTGGCGCATGTATTCAAGGAAAAATTGGAGAGTCTCGAAAGCTTCCAAACCAAATCATTGGTGGCCAATCCGAAGATTACGCAAACAGACATCTTCACCATCGTGTCTGATGGCAGCAAGTCATTTGTCAATTACATGAAGATCGATGAGGGCATGATCAAGCTATCAGAAACCATCGAAGTAGTGCGGAAATTGGAGGAAGAAGAGGCGGAAATTCTCCCCTTGATCATGTTCAATTTTCGGAAGAAATTTGAATCCAACAGCACCACCATTTTGTCAAATATCAAAGTAGATACTTGGGAAAATGTGGAACTCGTGGTGCCCCTGATTGGGGACAAAAAGAAGTTGATAGACCTCTCCCTGAAAAATGTAGAATTCTACCGCAAAGCCAATCAAGAACCCGTGACCACTCCTACGGATAAGGTGCTGGCGCAATTGCAGCAAGACCTCAAACTGGACAAAGAACCGCGCCATATTGAGTGTTTTGATAACTCCAATATACAAGGCACCAATCCTGTGGCGTCTATGGTGTGCTTCAAAAATGGACGACCTTCAAAAAAGGATTACCGCAAATTCAAGATCAAAACGGTAGTAGGGCCAGATGATTTTTTGTCCATGAAGAAAATAGTGGGGCGCAGGTATGCGCGCCTGCAAGAAGAGCAAAGTGACCTGCCCGACCTGATTCTGATCGATGGAGGAAAAGGCCAATTGGCGGCAGCATGTGATGCGCTGAAGGAACTCAATCTGTATGGTCAGATTCCCATCGTGGGTATAGCCAAGCGATTGGAGGAAATTTACCTGCCCAACGATCCGTATCCGGTGCACATCCACAAAAAATCCATGTCGCTGAAGCTGATCCAGCGTGTGCGAGATGAAGCCCACCGTTTTGCCATCACCTTTCACCGCGACTCTCGCAGCAAGGGCCAGACGATCTCGGCGCTTGATGATATACCGGGCATTGGTGAGAAAACGCGCCAAACATTATTGACCCAATTCGGCAGCTTGCAACGCGTCAAGAACGCCTCTATCACAGAGCTTGCCCAATTCATCGGCCTTTCCAAAGCACAAGGAATCGTGCAGGCACTAAACAAAAAAGAGGATCACGAATGACCCTCTTTACTCCGGCAGCTGAATTAGCAGCACCCTACTAGCTCCTTCGATTTTTCGTCTTCCGCAAGGGCTTGGCGGCCTCCCATTTGCTCATCATCTTTTAGGAAATGGTACACTTCCCACTCGTATCCGTCCGGGTCACGCACCCAGAATTTGTCTTGCACGGCATAGCAGCACGAGGTGTTCTTTTCCTCTAGGTCAATGCTGAGCAACTTTTCGATTTCGGCCTTTTTGGCTCGCAGTTCGGCGGCACTGTTTACCCGAATGCCCATGTGACCAAAGTTTTTGTGCGCCCCTTTAGACGACTCGATAAACGAGATGACCAAGCCGGGATTATCCAGCTCGAACTTGGCATAGCCTTTCTCTTCCTTGATCGGCTCCACGCCAAACAAGCGCTTGTAAAAGGAGGTGGTGAGGGTGATGTCCGTGACATTCAGCCCAACGTGAAATTTGAATTGTGTTTCCATGAGTATTGAAGTTTAAATTGTTTCGTGTTTTTGTGTACTATATATTGCATTATTACGATGAATGAAGTCAAAAAAAGAGCCTAACAGCACGCATCCGGATCAAATTGTCTGAAAAGCGACTGAAAGTTGGCCTGCACCTTCTCCCATACCTCCTCATTGATGCAGTAGCACATGGCCGTGCCTTCCACATTTCCCTTGATTACTCCAAGTTCCTTCAGTTCTTTCAGGTGCTGCGAAATAGTGGCCTGCGCCAGTCCAAACTCATGCACAAAATCGTTGGTGATGCACTTGTTGGTCTTGAGCAGGTGTTCGATGATAGCGATCCGCGCCGGATGCCCAAAAGCCTTGGCCATCCGCGCCATTTCATTCTGCTTATCAGTAAACAAGGCTGTCTTCGTAACTCCCATATCGCAATATTACGATGAATAATTTATTGGGTTACATTCTTCAAAAAATTGTTTTCATTTTTCAGATATCAAACATGACCCTCACGATGTAGTATCGCTGCTGAACATCGTACGAATAGGTGCTGATGAGATTATCTGAAAACGAATCTCGCCTGATACTGCGTGTATTGAGCATATTTAATCCCTCCACCGAAAATTCCCAAGGACTTCCCTTTTTGCGATATCTGAGCGCCGAGTCCAGCATGTCATACTGCGAATTGGCCGTGGCAGACCTGCTTTGGTAATTGGTAACGGAGTAGGTAGTAAGCCAGCTTAGCCCCTTTCCAATGTTCCAATTCGTCCGTACACCAGTCTCATTATTGATGAAGGTATTTGCCCCTTGATTTCCCTCGTATTTGTTCACCGTCAATTCATGGGTGAGACGCACCGAAACTTTATCCCATATTCTGGATGAGATCAGCCCTTTGTACACTTGTCTGAAATTCACGTTGGTATTCGATGATTGGTTAAGCTGATTATTGACTGAGGAGAATGTCCAGTTGCCATCCAACCCCACCCGAAAATCGTCAAAGCGCTTTTCAAGATTCAAATAGCCGCTCAATTCCTTATTTACGGGGAGCACATTCGCCGGAATACCCACTCTTTCCCAACTATTGATCGTGAAGCTATTTTGAATATCATCCTTCTTGATTTGATAATTCAAGCCTCCATAAAAATTGAAGAAACTATACATATTGAAGTTTCTGTAGTCGAGGTTGAAAGAATGAAATGTGCTGTTTCGCAGGTTTGGATTGCCCGTTTCAAGAAAATTGTAGCTGGAAACCACCAGGTTGCTCATCACCTTTTGAATGTCCATAAAATTGGCATTCAGACTATATCGGAAGTTTAACGACTGAGAGCTACGAATGTCCCATTTGGCCGAAAAACCGGGAAGCCACATCACACGATCGAATCGTTCTGAACCACTCGTTTGATCATGCGCCACCTCATAATAATGCAGGTTCAATTCAGGTGACCAAGTCAGTTTTTTCCACTTGCTACGAAAAAGTAATCCGGCGAAGGAATCTGTGAAACCAAAGGAAGCCTCATTGCCAAACAATTGCGGGTCCAATGGCACATCGCTTGAGTCCTCATTTTGGAACAATTGCGCCGCGTACGTTTGATTATTGCTCGTTCGGCCTATGCTCAGATTGACGTGATTGGTTCGGTTCAATATGCGATAGTAATTGCCCAATAGCTCCCATTTATCTGTTTCAATGCGGCGCTGCTGTAGCAGGCTGTAAGGATCATCCATTGTCATGGGAAGGGTTGTAGGAAAGGGCTGAATGGTGGTTGAGAGCATATAGTTCGGATCTTGATGTTGTGTGTTTTGTGCCACCTCTACGGACAAGATGTCTTTTTCGCTCATTGAGTAAAAAGCGCGGAGCTGCTGCTCAAATGCCCACGGCTTTTGTGTTTGCCTACCGGAAATCTCATTCACATTGGCATCCACTTCCGATAATTGATTCGAGCCGTTCTCAATATCCGCCAATCGACCAAATGCCTGATAGCTCAGGTGCACATTGTAATTAGGCGCATAGTCAATAGAAAACTTGCCCAATCCGGATTGACTCTTCACGGTATTGGCTGACAAGAATGTTTCTCCCAAGGTGCTGTTGTCCTGCAAATACGTCCTTCTGGATAACGAACCAAAGCCATTATCAACCGCCGAACCAATCAAAAAGCCGCTGAATTTCCAGCTTCGTGACGGTGTAAGACTAAAGTTGAATGCCCCTAATTCATTGTTTAGCGATTTTGCGCTGTTTCGCTCCGCCATGGGGATGCCCATTTGATCGCTTGACATATTGAACCTAGATCCTCGGCGCTCTGTCAAGCTGCCAAGCCCTCCGGCAAACCGAAAGTAATCGTTCATAGTAAAGGCTAACTCTCCGATGTTATTGGCGTCCGCAATGAAATTGAGGTTGGTTTTCTTATTGTAAAAAAATGAATTGGCGTGCGCCAGATATCGGTTCTGAGGGCCAATGGCTCCTGTGAGATCACCGAACACAATTTCCTTTTTGTCTTCTTTCAACTCCACATTCAGCGCCAATTGATCGGTAGCACCTAGTCCTCGCAGTGGACCAATATCATTGTAATTCTGCAACAGCTGAATCTTATCTACCACATTGGCCGGTAGGTTTTTGGTGGCTAGTTTGCTATCCCCTTCAAAGAACTCCTTGCCATCGATCAGCACCTTGTCTACCTTCTTCCCCTGCACCATGATATCTCCGTTTTCCTCCACTTGAAAGCCGGGCAAATCTTCAAGTACATCTTCCAGTTTTCGCTCGTCACCCTGGGTAAATGCGTCCACCGCATAGGTAATGGTGTCGCCTCGAATAGTGACGGGCATTTCTGCCACTATCTGCAATTCGTCCAGCCTCAGGCCATTGTTGTTCATGACAAACAATTGTGGATTCTCATTTGATTCAGTAGGCCGTAGTATCGTTTCGAATGGAGCGTATCCAATAAACGTGAGCTTCAACGCATACACACGACCAGCTTCCAAACTGATGCGAAATTGTCCGGATGTATTGGTCACTGCAAAACCCGACATCTTTTTGGTGAGGGTATCCACGGCCATGACATTGGCAAACTGAAGAGGGGCACCCGTGCTATCTCTCACTTCACCTGCAAAAAAAATGGCCTTTTGGGCACACGTATAGTGTGCGCTTATCAACAGCGCGATCAGGAATCCGACGATTCTATTCATCAATATTGCGTTTTTTGATCTTAGGGTAAAGCAAAAGGGAGCAACTGAAAATGCTCCCCCTGAAGGTTAGGTCAATCATTAGTTGCCCACTCGAATGGTCATGACACGCTCCTCGCCATCGCCATCATTAGAATATTTTTTCATCATTTTGGCTGCCATTTCGTCGTTTAGTTTACGAAACTCAGCAGCCGTCATTTTTTTACCCTTTTTGGGAATTTCAATGACCACTCCTTTGTCTGGGTTGAGTACAACTTTGGTGCACAGGTAGGTCACGTTTCCGTCATTCAACTCTAGGATTAGGCCGGGCAATCCCCAATAATCATCCGGGCCATGTGGCACAGGAATGTCAGAGGTATACCATGCCACTACATTAGTGGTATCCTGCCGTATTTCGGTACTCTTTCCTTCGTCGGACATAGAAAAACTCTGAACTTCTCGAATATTTTGGAAGACTGCTTCGTAAGCCGTATAGTCACCAATCTTTTTGGTTTTGCCGGTCATCTTCCAAGCCATTTGTTCCAGTTCATCGGTGATTAAAAATTGCTTGCTGAATACTTCCGTCTGCTGAATGACCGATTTGGAAGCTGTGTTTTTGTAGCTCAAACCACCACCCATTGAAAGCGTCATCACCATGCCTCCGGCACTCGCCGTAGCTGGCCCTGCATCCAGACTCTCTGCTTCTGCCCAGGTAGATTCGGTCAGGTTAAACTTCAATTCATATTCCTTTTGAAACTGCTTTTTCAATTGGGCTTTGAGTTTTTCGGCCATATCGGGCGAAGCGTCTTCTGCTTGGAATTGAAAATTTGACATGTCTCTATCAGACTTATAAGTGGCTATTCCATTGAAGTCCTGCGCCACGGCAGCATTGGATATCAACAAGGCCGCCAGCACCATTCCGAAGAGCAGAAGTACATTTTTTGAATCTATTTTCATGATTTTAGAAATTGGTTTAGGGCAAAGCAATTCGGAATAGTGCAAAGCG
>CAZPST010000094.1:8761-9409 GCA_964589185.1 uncultured Roseivirgaceae bacterium
CAGTGTTAACGTGTGTTAAGGTCAAGAAATACTCACACGTCAGTCTCTACCTTTGTAAGGTGAGCGGCATATCAAACTTTCGAAACGCGCTGATAATCATTAGCATAACGATCCTATTGATCTTGGGCTCACAGGTGCATCGCACGGTCAATAACTATACACTAAACAAACAGCGATTCATCAATGATGTACAGCTCGCGCTGGATCTGAGCATAGAAAAATATTATGCCGACAGAGCAAGAAGCCATTTTTCGATGATGACCATCACCAATGGAGACACTTCCCTACAGCGCACCATTCAACCAAGGGGTAAAATGGATAGTCTGTTTGTGGACCAAAGGGTCATTGTCACGCAGGACAATTCAACCAAAGAAACACAGGCAGGCGGCTATCACTATTCATGGTCATCCAATGATAAAAGTGTGGATGCGGAAAAACACATCAAACGAATTTCAGCCGATTCATTGAAGGGAAAGCTGTTGGTAACGAGCTTCAATATCTCCGACGATTCTACCGATCAATTTCAGTTCAACTTTGAGAATTTCGAAAAGCTAACCCAAAAAATACTGATCTCTACTACCGAGGAAACCATGGATTTGGAGAAACTCAAAACGATCGTGCGTGACGAGCTGCAACGAAAAAATCTAT
>CAZPST010000095.1:0-9388 GCA_964589185.1 uncultured Roseivirgaceae bacterium
AAAATCAAAAAGAAAAGGCTGTCTCTTTTAACTTTTGAGACAGCCTCTTTTTTATGGCTATTCAGTGGGTGGTTTTTTCCACTTGGTTATTGCCCACAGGCTACACAGCAAAATGACCAAAAATGCGAGTAATGTAGCAAACCCGAGGGTAAGTTGCTCGCTAGTGATAGAAGCTGCACTCACCTGAGTAAGTGAAAGAACCGCCAAAAGAAAAGGCATGATTCGCAGCATGCCTAAAAGGTAAGAATATTTTGTGAGTAAGATTTCATCGGCTCATGATTTTCAGCTGATGAGCAACACGAGAAGTACCACGGTGATGAACGAGAGAAAAAGTCGAAAGTATCCCATTTTTTTTCTTTGTTAGTGCGTTGCAGAGCGTCTTCCCCCCAATCATTCGTCTGTTCTTTTTTGGCATCATGTGCATTTTTCGACAGGCCAAGGGCTACCCCATCCGAAAAGACGTTAATTTCACCCCGTCAAAAAACAGTGATTCATATGCGGCTGCTACTTCTACTTTTTTTGGGATGCCTGCTCACACATGCACGTGCGCAAGCGCCCCAGCAGAAATACTTGGAGGCTAAATATTCGTACACTTCAGGTCAGTATGAGCACGCAGGGTCGCTCTTTTCCACCTTGACAAATGACCCTACATTCGGAGCATATGCCACCTTCTATTTGGGATTGAGCCGCTACCAAACAGGAGAGTTCAAAAAGGCCCTAGAAGTGCTGGGACAATTGCAATTGAAATTTCCCGATTTCAAGCAGATAGATGAAGTTAATTTTTGGCGATCGTTCATTTTTTTCACTTCAGGTGATTTCACTAGCGGCGTTCATCAAGCGAATAAATTGCCCAATGCAGAGGAAAAACGCGCCTTGTATACTGAATTTTTAAGAGCAGCATCGTTCGCCAATTTGCGCGATATTCATCGGTTATTTCCCGAAGATGTGCATCTGCTGGAAGCGATGGTCTATGTGGGTGTGAGATCACAACTCACCGAAGAGGAGCGAACATTTTTGATGGAGGTGGTAGATACCTCAGGCATGCAGTTTTTGTCTAGCGATGATTATCAACTGATCAAGAAGGACAAATATGTCATAGCCGCCTTACTTCCATTTATGTTTGACGGATTGGAGAATGCCGATCGGGTAGTTCGCAATACCCTCGTGATGGATTTATACCAAGGCATGCGGTTGGCCGCTGATTGGCTAGGTGAAGAGGGCAAGCCTGTGGATGTAGTGCCGTACGACACACGAAAGGACAAGGCACAAACGGCCAATCTGCTCATTGGGAAAGGATTGAAAAATGCAGACTTGATTGTTGGCCCCTTGTTTCCTGAACCAATAGAGGCCGTGAGTGCGTTTGCCATTGAAAATAAAATCAACGTAATCAATCCGGTCACAAGCAATAGTCGGGTGTTTGAATCCAATGAGTTGGCATACATCCTCAAGCCAAGTTACCAGACAATGGCACGAAAAGCCGCAGAATACATGACAAGAGACAGCAAGAAAAGTCAGGTCATGGTGTATTTTGAAAATGTAAGTCCGGATCGTGAGATCGCCGAGGAATATACGCAGGCTATTCAGGAGTTGGGTTTCACGGTGACCAATTTTGAGCCGGTGGATATTTCCTCATCTAGAAAGCTGCTGGCAAAGTTCACTAACCAACAAGAGATGGTGCTGCGCATCACAGATGAAGAAGCCAATCTCATGCGTGCAGACGGAAGGATTATTCGCAGTAGACCCAGATTTAATGCAAGTGGCAATGCGATCCTACGCGTAGATGGAACCCCTGAGGTAGAATACTACGAGTTGGTTTTTACCTTCAATACAGATTCCTTGGATCACATTTTTGCGGCTACCCGTAGCAATGTCATAGCCAATAATTTTGTCGGAGCAATCGAAACGAATCCTGATTCTATTCGGCTCTTGGGGCTGTCAGATTGGTTGGATTTCACCATGCTGGATTACAAGCAATTGGAACGTTTGCGCGTGAGTATGATCCATCCGGATTACGTGGACCGAGCAAATCCATTCCTCCTGGAAGTCGAAAAGCGGTTTGTCCAAAAGTATAAGCGAAAACCGTCGCTGTTCCACCTCTTTGGTTTCGAAACCATCTGGTGGGCAGGTCACATGATGCATACCCATGGCAAGTATTTTCAGAACGGTTTTTTTGATGTGAATGAAATACCGTCGGTTTTTTATGGGCACGAATTTTTGCCGGGCGGAAACGATAATCAGCGGGTTCCCATTGTACTATTTCGAAATAAACAACTCCAAGAAGTCAATTTAGTAAATGAATCGAGCGAAGAGTAGTGCCCTTTTTGAACGGGCAAAGAAACTGATCCCCGGAGGTGTAAACTCACCCGTTCGGGCGTTCAAATCTGTTGGAGGAAATCCCGTATTTATGTCATCTGCCAAAGGCGCCTATCTCACAGATGCGGATGGCAATCAATACATTGACATGATCAATTCGTGGGGGCCGATGATTCTGGGACACGCCCATCCGATCATAGAGGAAGCGGTGGTGAAAGCCATTGTAGATTCGCCTTCGTTTGGCGCGCCGGGCCGCAGAGAGGTAGAGATTGCTGAGCTGATCGTGGAGATGGTGCCATCCATCGAAAAAGTACGCATGGTCAACTCCGGCACAGAAGCCACCATGTCGGCCATCCGAGTAGCCAGAGGATACACAGGAAGAGACAAAATCATCAAGTTTGAAGGATGCTATCATGGACACGGCGACTCCTTTTTGATCGCAGCAGGCAGTGGCGCCATGACCATGGGTACACCGGATAGTCCCGGCGTGACACAGGGCACGGCCAAGGACACCCTGCTGGCGCCATTCAACGACCTAGCTAAAGTGGAGCAGTTGATTACTGAAAATCTCAACGAAATAGCCGCGCTTATAGTGGAGCCGGTAGTGGGCAATATGGGATGTGTGCCGCCAGCACCCGGATTTTTGAATGGCTTGCGCACCTTGTGCGATAAGGCCGGCATAGTACTCATTTTTGATGAAGTGATGACCGGATTCAGATTGGCGCGAGGTGGCGCACAAGAGCTTTACGGGGTGATTCCCGATATGACCACATTGGGTAAAATCATTGGCGGAGGGTTGCCTGTGGGTGCATACGGTGGCAAAGCCGAGATCATGGATTGTGTATCGCCCCAAGGACCTGTGTATCAGGCTGGTACGCTCAGCGGCAATCCCATTGCAATGGCGGCAGGTATTGCCCAATTGACCTACTTGCAGGCACACCCGGAGATCTACACCTCATTGGAAAAAACCACCGCCGAGTTGGCAAACATGCTACAGGAGGATACCAATGGTTTTGGACTAACGACTAACCAAGTAGGCAGCATGTTCACCTTATTTTTCACTGATCAGCAAGTCATTGATTTCGATTCGGCCAAGACGTGCGATACGGCTTTGTTTGGCACGTATTTCAGAGGAATGCTGGACAAGGGGGTGTATTTGGCTCCATCGCAGTTTGAATCCTTGTTCATTTCAGCAGCAATAGAAAAGCAACATGTAGATCAAATTCTTGCGGCTCATCGCGAGACGCTTTCAGAGATGTCTGCTTGATATGCATTTGAATTAGTAAATTCGCCCAAACCCATATCCGGATTGAAAAAGGGGCTTTTTATTATCATACCAGCATGCCTGCTCATAGTGGGGTATGTCGTCTATATCCTCGTATTTGCCGAGACTAAAGCCAATAAATGGGATTTTATTCCTGAAAAAGCCGCGCTCGTTTGGGAAAATGACAATGGTCTTGCAGCGTACGATTCGGTACAGCAACTTGGCGTTTGGTCGGCCTTTAGCGAGCTGTCTTCAGTCAAACGATTGAATGCATATCTCACTTCGTTAGAAACCTCTGCCGAGGAACCCAAGCTTCGTTCTGTTTTTTCAAAAACACCCGTTCTTGTGGCTGTTTGTCCCATTTCATCCACCGATCTAGACGCCCTGCTAGTGGTGCAGTTGGTAAGTGGAGGTGCACGCTCATTTGTAAAGCAACGCGTACAGCAGTTTGAAGAAGGGGGTTACCAATTGAAAAGTCGCACTTACAATGACGTGCTCATTCATGAAATCTATCATCCATCAGATGGGTCTATATTCAGTTATTTTATGAATGGCGATCATCTTGTTGGTAGCTTCACGCCATTTCTGGTAGAGGATGCCGTGCGGTCATTCAAAAACAAATATCAATCGGCGTTTATGGCGCGCTTCCCTGAACTCACCACACTCACACCACTGCAGCAAGATCAAGGCAATGTGTATGTGAATATCAAAGAATTCAAACGCCTGCTAGAGTCTTTCTCAG
The DNA here is from genome assembly GCA_964589185.1 of uncultured Roseivirgaceae bacterium. Classification (GTDB taxonomy): domain Bacteria; phylum Bacteroidota; class Bacteroidia; order Cytophagales; family Cyclobacteriaceae; genus JAAEPI01. The sequence continues at coordinate 4,320 of CAZPST010000095.1, forward strand.
GACAAAAATTTTCACTTCCAGGGCATTCGGCTTTTTTAGATGTGGCCGCCGGTGCGTCCTCATTCAAAATTTCAGGATTTACGTTTTATCAAGACGATTTCCTTTCCAGTTTCGCTAGCGGACCGGTGAGTTTTGAGTTGTTAGAAATTGTCCCAAACAATACGGCCATACTTAAGCATTACTCCACAGAAGCAATGGCCGAATGGCGACAAGCGGTATTAAAAATGGATCCATCCATCAGCGAAGCTGCTGCTCAAATGAAAAGTGCCTATGACGTGGATGTGGATTTTCTTTTTGAGCAAGTCAAAGGAGAATTTGCAATAGCCGAATTAGAAATAGTGGGCAATGCCACCGCAGATCGGCTGCTATTCTTTGATGTACAAAACAGTAGCGAGGTAGCGTCATTCATGCGTCAAGCCGCGGGTAGGATGGGAGCTGATTCGCTCTTTGTAGATAAAGTAGGTGATTATGAGCTGATCCGCATTGCAGATCCACTTTTTGCACAAGCGTTGCTGGGCAAGCGCTCGGTGCTGGCTGAAGAGTGTTACTATCTTGTATATCGCAACTATGTGGTTTTATCAAATTCCCTTGGGCAGTTGAAGCGGTTGCTGGTAGCCATAGAAGCCGACAATACATGGCGAAAATCATTGCGCATGAATAGCATGCTGGAGATGTCCAATCGCGAAGCGAATTTCAGTGCATTTGTGAATACTCCGCGTGTGTGGAATCACCTCATGCGTGAACTCAAACCCGAATGGAAACCATTTTTTCAAGCCAACGAAGCAGGGTTCAAAAGTTTGGAATATGTGGGTGTGCAGTTCAGTCGCGTCGATCAAAAATTTTATACCAGTCTCACGGCATACCAACCCGAGACACCCCGTCAACCGGCCAAAGTTTCCTACGGAGAGCGTGCATCGCTCATGGCTCCATTGATTACAAAACCATTTGTAGTGAGAAGCCACGTCAATCAGGCACTGGAAGTATTGGTTCAGGATTCACTTTTTCAGTTGTATCATCTGAGCAGCACCTTTGAGATACTCTGGACGCAGCGTTTGTCAGCCCCCATTATTGGCACTATACAGCCGGTGGATTATTTCGCCAATGGCAAATACCAATATGCCTTTGTGGTAGGGGGGCAGCTGCATATCATTGATCGAACGGGCAATTATGTGGATGGATTTCCGGTGAAAATCCCAGCAAAACAGGCTATCGTTTACTTTTCTGTAGTGGATTATGATGGTTCCAAAAATTACCGCTTTATGTGCACCGATGTGGACGGAAATATCTACTTGCTGGACAAAGCAGGCAAAGCACTGGATGGATGGGCACCAAAAGTAGGCGGTAGAGGTATCACCACTGCACCGCGGCATATTCGCATTGCGGGCAAGGATGCCTTTATCATTATGACCCGCACATCCATTGATTTGGTGAGTAGGTTGGGCAAATCGTATCAGGGATTCCCGCTCACATTTGACGAGCCGCTGGTAGGAGATTATTTCCCTGAAGCCACCGGATCATTTGAGACATCCAAACTCACCACGCTCACCCAAGGGGGCGAATTGCTGCGTGTTAATTTTAGTGGACGCATTGAGTATCGTGAACAATTGGTGAAAACCGCCCCAAACACGGAATTTGGTGTAGTACCCGATGTGCTCGAAAATACCTATCTGATCTTGCGAATGACGGATGATACATGGGAAATCCTAGATGCTTCGGGTGTTCGCCTATTTGAAAAAACCTACGGAAGACCGGTACCTGATGCGGTGCAGTTTTACAGATACGGGGGCGGCAAGACACTGCTACTGGTTGCTGATCGTGATAAAGGATTCTTGTCCGTATTCGATCTGGAAGGAAATAGCCTTTCACCAAGACCCATTGAGACCAAGAATTTAGCGAGTGTGATTTACTTCGAAAGCCAAGGCTTGTATCAGCTGTATCTCACCCAAGGCAAAAACGTGGAGAAGGTTCGGATTAATTAATGCCCATCTTCTTTGATCCATTTCAAAATGGCCGGCCACTCGGTGATAGGATCAAAACCTGCTTTGTCGTCCAATAGTACGTTGAAATAAGGTTTTTTGTCATAAAAGCCTAAATCAGAATTTACGATTTCAGGATTTTCATTCACAAAATCAAAGTGAATGTCATGCGAACGGAACAGCACAATGTACTCGTCGGTATCGTGAGGATGCGAACATGTGTACAGAAACATCACTATATCCTTTCGCTTACTGAGCAATTGGAGTGCTTCCTTAGCATCCAGATAAAATTCGGTTGGGATATTTCGTGCTTCCCAGTTGGGTTTCAAGATCGTTTCATGGATGTCAAAAGCCCAATAGGTTTTCTCCCAATTTAGTCGTCGGGCTGTGGCAAATGCTTTCTTGATAGCCGGTACAATCATGTCTCCAATTTTACGATTGAAAACACGCAAAAGCAATCTTGTGTGCCGTGTGTCCGTTGAGAAAGTGAAAAAAAGACGGTTTTTGGGTCAAATAATGTGAAAATTACCCAAAACTGGGTATTGTTTTTACCGTATAGGCTCTAGAACTTGGCGAATAAATTAGAACCACCATGGTAGCAGTACAGACAAAGGACGTAAACAGAATGCACAGGAAGCGATCAGTGGCCTATGTGCGACATGCTAAAAGCCTATTGGAAATGGCAGAGCGCGAACTGATAACTCCAGAAGGTAGATGGATATCGGTAGAAGGGTTGAATCGCCTCAAACGCAAGATCAATACGATGGCCGCTTGTTGAAAATTCTCTCTATTCATATTTTATGGAGGAGCCGTTTAGCAATGGACGGCTTTTTTATTTCCTAGCCCACCACATACAGCACATACTTCGTCTCAAAAAAGGGCTCAGTGAAATAGTCCGACAGGGCGTTCATTTGATAGGGTTTTCTTCCTTCTTTCATTTCCGCGCGCAGGTCGCCTCCTTTTAGGAAAATCCAGCCATTGTCTAGGTCGTTTTTGGATGTCTTGGCAATCAAGTGATGTGTCCATTGGTACAATTGCTTGGCAGGAGCCACCGCACGTGACACAACAAAATCATACGACCCCTTCACTTTTTCCATGCGGTTGTGCTCGGAGGTCACATTGGTCAATCCTAAGGCAGTAGCCACTTCCTGCACCACGGCGATCTTTTTGCCGATGGAATCGACCAAATGAAAGTGCACTTCGGGAAATACAATGGCCAATGGAATGCCCGGAAAACCGCCCCCCGTGCCCACATCCAATATGCGCGTGTCGGGTATGAAAGAGGTGAATTTGGCTATGGCCAAGCTATGCAACACGTGGCGCTCGTAGAGTTCGTCAATGTCTTTACGCGAAATCACATTGATCTTTTCGTTCCATTCAGCGTAGAGCGTCCCCAATTTGGAGAATTGCGCCTTTTGCGTGGCAGTCAAATCTGGGAAGTACTTTTCAATTATTGCTGAATCCATAAGGACGAATTTCGTCCGAAAAAATCACAAATCGACTTGCTAATCCTACAATCCAAAAATCCTAATCAGATGTGTTTCTTCTTGTCCTTCACCAGTTCGTAGAGGAGTTCACGTGCGCGGTGCAATTGCGCTTTTACCGTTCCCAGTGGTGCATCCAGTTCCTGTGCAATTTCTTCGTATGACAATTCATCAAAGTAGCGGAGACGTACCAAGCGCTGATATTTTGTGGGCAACTTGGTCACAAACATTTGTACCAATTCAATTTTCTGCTCCTTGATGGCCTCTTGGTCAGGTTGTAGGTCAGGATCGAGCACGTCCATGCTTACGGATGCCCCGTCATCATCGGTATAGGTGGTGTCCAAACTGAACGTGTCCAGTTTCTTTTTGCGAATGAAATCAATGGCATTATTCGTAGCAATGCGAAACAGCCACGTGCTGAACGTATAGTCTTTTTTGAACCTATGCAGATTTTTGAATGCCTTTGAAAATGCCTCAATGGTCAAATCTTCTGCATCATCTACATTGCGCACCATTTTCAGCACCATGTGATACACGGGCTTTTTATACCGATCCATCAATGACGCAAATGCAGCCTGATCCCCCTCTAGGGTGGCTTGATCAATGAGTTTAAAATCCTTAAGCGCTTTCTCGGAAAACTCGCGTTTTACTTCCATGTAATTCTCTTAACCAAAAACGAACGGAGACTCAGCAGCGGAAAAATGACCACATAACCTACGTCAACGAATGGCAACCAAAGTAGGTTAAATCTTTTTTCCAATCGGTCAGAGACAATATTAATGGATATTGCCTTTATCAGGAATGTCAGGATGAAAATAACCAGTGCCGGAAGCCAATTGTGGAAGATAGACCAAATAAATAGCAACCACATCGCATCATGCATGACCCATCTAAAAGACTCTCTTTTTTTGGCCGCAGTACTGTAATGTTTGCTCACACCAAAGTGCCGAGCTTTCTGGCGAATGTATGCCTTCCAATCCGCTTTGGGAATGGATTCTACGTGCGATGCTTTGGTTAAAACAACTCCTACATTCGCTCTGTTGGCCATTCGCTGCACCAGCAAATCATCGTCTCCACCCAGTACACCTTTGAGATCACCAAATCCGCCTATCCGCTCAAAGGTGCTTTTACGATAGCCAAGATTTCTTCCCAAACCCATATACGCATTGCCTGCCAGAGCACTACTGATGAAGTGAAGTGCCGTAGTAAATGTCTCGTATTGAATGAGCAGATTGAGCAAATCCTCCTTTTTTTGATACGGCGATATGCCCAGTACCACCTCCTTGTCGTCTGTCATGCCCTTTGCCATTTCTGTTATCCAATGGGGAGTTGGTCTACAATCTGCATCCGTGAGCAAGATCCACTCGCCATTCGCTGCGGCTATCCCTTCTGTCAGGGCATTTTTCTTTGGGTGAATTTCAATGGGACAATCAGCAATTTCAATCAGCCGTATTTTATCGGACGAAAATGAGCGCACTACTTGGGCACTCGTATCGGTGCATCTGTCGAGCACAATGATGAGTTCGAATGTGGGATAGGCTTGTCTCAGAAGCAGTGGTATCAATTCCCGAAGATTATTCGCTTCGTTGTGCGCACACACGATCACACT
>CAZPST010000096.1:0-9352 GCA_964589185.1 uncultured Roseivirgaceae bacterium
AACCGTGAAGGGCATCAACTTTGTGAATATCTGCAATGCCGGCGACCCGATTGAATTGGCGCAGCGCTATGTAGAGCAAGGAGCTGACGAATTGGTTTTCCTTGATATTACAGCCACCGTGGACAAGCGCAAGACCCTAGTGGAACTGGTAGAGCGCATCGCCGCAGTGATCAATATTCCCTTTACCGTGGGTGGTGGCATTTCGTCCGTAGCAGATGTGTCGGCAGTGCTGAAAGCAGGTGCCGACAAGGTGAGTATCAATTCTGCTGCTGTGAAAAATCCCGATTTGATCAACGAATTGGCGGCCGAATTTGGCAGTCAGTGCGTGGTGCTAGCCATAGATGCTGGCTTGGTTATGGACGAATGGAAAGTATTTGTAAAAGGCGGACGGGAAGCCACGACTATTGGCGTATTTGATTGGGCAATTGAGGCGGAGCAGCGAGGTGCTGGCGAAATCTTACTCACCTCCATGCAGCATGACGGCACCAAAGGCGGCTTTGCACACGAACTCACGGACAAAGTGGCTTCATTAGTAAACATTCCGGTGATCGCATCGGGTGGCGCAGGGAATGCACAGCACTTTTTGAATTTATTTACTGAAACAAAAGCAGATGCCGGACTAGCCGCGAGTATCTTTCACTTTGGCGAAGTGGCCATTCCAGATTTAAAGCAGATTCTGAAAAATGAAAATATTCCTGTTAGAAAATAGCTATTCGTAATTTACGATTGGTTCGATTTTAGATTTACGATTACCGCTTATCGAATCCGCCGATCAAATCAATCTAAATTCCCTTAAATCGTCAATCGAATAAATCGTCAATCAAAAAATCTCATGACTCCCAACTTTCAAAAATCCCCCCTCCTCCCCGCCATTATTCAAAACGCCCGCACCGGCAAAGTGCTGATGCTCGGGTACATGAACGAGGAAGCATTCGCCAAGACGCAGGATGAAGGCAAAGTGACTTTTTTCAGTCGCAGTAAAAACCGATTGTGGACAAAAGGCGAGACGTCCTGCAATTTCCTCACTGTCAAAAAAATTGAAGTGGATTGTGATCAGGATACCATTTTAATTCAGGCCATTCCTGATGGGCCGACTTGTCATGAAGGTACGGAGACTTGTTTCAAGGACGAATCTTCAAAAGGATTTTTGCATGAACTGGAAGCGGTGATTCAAGAGCGAAAAACAAATCCCGATGTAAATTCCTATACCTCCTCCCTATTTGCCAAAGGCACCAAAAAGATTGCCCAAAAAGTAGGCGAAGAAGCTACGGAAGTCATCTTGGAAGCGATGGCCGGAGAGCGGGAATTATTGATCGAAGAAACAAGTGATTTGATGTACCACTTGTTGGTATTGCTCGCTGATCAGAGCGTGAGTTTATCAGATATTGAGGCGAAATTGAGGGAAAGGCATGGGTGATTGACGATTTAGTGGATTGCAGATTAATGATTTTTCAGCTCATTTATTTGCCAAAATGTCCGTTTTATGGCTCATTTTTTTATTTATTTGAGCTGTAATTTTCCTATTTTTGAGCCGTAACTCATCGAAATGGCCAAAATTGACACATCTGAATTACTAACATTCATCGCAGCGCATCCAGAATGTTCCTCATCAGATATCCATGCGCACTTTCAGCATGAGATGAGTTTAGCAACAGTCAAGCGTCAGTTGGCTCAATTGGGTGAATCGGGTGAATTACTGATTACGGGTACAGGACGAAGTACGCGATACGAAGTGTCCATAAGGTACAGATTGCTACATTCCATCAATCCTATCACGTATTTTGAAAGAGAAATTGACGAAAGGATCATTCGGGACTCATACAATTTCGAATTACCAGCATACTTGAATAATATAAATCTCTTCAGCAAAGAAGAGCTGAAAGTGCTCGAAGGCTTGCATGAGAGCTTTAGCAAACGCACAGCCGATTTAGAAGCCCCTGCCAGAAATCGGGAAATGGAGCGTCTGGCCATTGACCTGAGTTGGAAATCCTCTCAGATTGAGGGAAACACCTATTCGCTGTTGGAAACAGAAATTCTTCTCAAACAAAAACGGACAGCTGCAGGAAAAACCCGAGATGAAGCAACGATGTTACTAAACCACAAGGAAGCCATTGACTTGATCGTGGATAATCCTACGGCTATCACGCCTTTGTCGTTGGGTAACATAGAAAATATACATAGCGTACTCATCAATGACCTGAATGTGGATCGAAACATTCGACGTAGACGGGTGGGGATTTCCGGCACCAATTATCGGCCGCTAGAAAATGAATTTCAAATACGGGAAGCATTAGAACAAATGTGTCAGACCATCAATGTCCGTGAAAATGTATTTGAAAAAGCCCTACTAGCCCTCTCAATGATTTCATATATTCAGCCATTCGAAGATGGCAACAAACGAACGGCTCGGATTGTTAGCAATGCACTTTTGCTTGCCAACGGACATTGTCCACTTTCTTTTCGCACTGTTGATCCTATTGATTACAAAATGGCCATGCTTATCTTTTATGAACAAAATAATTTGTCAGCCGTGAAAAAAATGTTTGTGGAGCAATACGAATTTGCAGTTGGCATGTACTTCTAGAATTAAAGCCTAGCTTTCAAGGTATGAGTGGGCAAAGGAATCGTCAATCAACAAACCTATTCACATCCTCCACCAACTCCTCGTACGATTCATATTCTCCAAAGCGAAAGGTTCGTTGGTTACCATTGAAAATCACCGTGGCAGGAAGGGCACCATACCAGCTTGCGTCTATTTTCTCTGTCCAGTACGAATAATTCTGATCGCCTAGCACCACCACCTCGGGCGTGATGCCATGTTTTTGAACGAAAGGATACACGCGCTTCTCCATATCCTTGACGCGATCCAGACTTACCAGTAAAATTTTCACATCCTTGCGCTCCTTTTCCAATCGGAGAAAAAGCGGCATTTCTTTGACACAAGGCGGACAAGAAGTGGCCCAGAAGTTCACTACCCATGTCTGTTCCGGAGCAGCATCGAACCTCGCTTGCAATTCGTCAAATTGATTAATTACTTCAATTTCTTGATTGTAGTTCGTTGGGGTTGGTTGGCATGCTGCCAACACAGCCAAACCCAGTAAGACGTAGTATATTTTCATCTGCCGCAATTTCTACAAAAATCAGATGAACCTAGAACTGTACTTCCCACTTCCATTTAATATGGACAAATACGGAAAAAATGCTCATATTTCACCAAATGGGTAATTTGCATTTATGAATTGGATGACAAACTTAAACGAGAATCCACGGCCACTTTATATCGCCATAGTGCTGCTGCTTTTTCCGGCTATTTATATCAATCTGAGCCTGTCACCCCTGATCGCTGATGAGGGTATCCGCGGATTGGTGGCACTGGAAATGATGCAAACCGGTGATTACCTCACACCTAGACTGGGGGGCGTCTTTTACCAAAATAAACCGCCACTGTACAATTGGTTCATAACCGGCAGCTATCATCTCACGGGTCAAGCCAATGAGTTTTCCATCCGCCTGACCATGACCCTTTTTCTCCTCGGCTTTATGGCGGCCATCTATTTGCTCACGCGCAGAGAAGTGGGCAACAAAGTGGCGGCTATTGCAGCGCTTTCATTCTTCACTTGTGCCCGTGTGCTCACCTACGATTCGCTCTACGGCCTCATTGATATCTGCTTTTCGGGCTTCACCTTCGTGATGTTTGTCCTCATGTATCGGTTAGGCAAAGAAGAAAAATACACCCAGCTTTTCTTTGTGGCGTATCTGCTCACTGCCTTCACATTTTTGATGAAAGGATTGCCGGCCATCGCATTTGTAGGGATTTCGCTCATCGCATATTTACTCTATCAGCGTCAGTGGAAACGACTCTTTTCGTGGCAGCATATAGTTGCAGGCTTGACGTGTGTCGCCATTATCGGCACATACTATCTATTCTATTTTCAGCGCAATCCGGATCGCACATTTGATGATGTATTCATGACGCTACTGTCCGAATCCAGTAAGCGAACGGTGGTGGAGCAATCCTTCCTGAACACATTTGGACACTTGTTTTTATTCCCGATTGAGTACGTCTATACGTTTGTTCCTTGGACGCTGCTAGTCATTTATTTAGTCCGAAAAGAAGCCAGACAACTCATCAAATCACATCCATTTTTGATGGTGTGCGCAGTTTTGTTTGTGGCAAATATTGTGTTGTATTGGCTTTCGCCCAGAACTCATCCACGGTATCTGTTCATGTTTGTGCCAATCTCCAGCTTGATACTCATTTATGTACATGAGCAACTCAAGTCTCAAGGATCAAAGTGGGTGACGGCAATGGAAAAATTCTTCTTGGTGCTATTGGTACTTATCTCATTGGGTAGTGCCTCAGTGCCCTTTTTGAAGGATACCAAAAACCTAGAAAACATCTATCTGACTACAGGCGCACTATTTATTGGCTTGTGCATTGCCACGTTTGTCTATTGGAAAGCGCCCGCTCAGCGCCTGGCCGTGTTGGTGCTCTTTCTTATCATCGTGCGCATTGGGTTCAATCTAATTGTGCTGCCTGTACGCTATGGAAAAAGCAAGGTGGTTCCACAAATGCAGGCAGCCAGAGAACTTGGTCAATTGAGTAAAGGTGAAAATCTGTTTGTGTATTCAGAACCAATCCGGCGATACTTTCATGGGGAGCAAGTCTTACCCGCTCATACCCTATTTTACATTACTGCCGAAAGAGGTCAGCCACTCAGGCACAGTGACAATCCACAAAGCGGTGATTGGTTTATCATTGAAGAAGGCAAGCCCTTGAATGTCCATGCCGATACGGCTTTTATGTTACCCTCCTACCAATGGGTGTATCCGGTCATGGAAGTGAAGTAGCCAACCATTTGAAATAGCCAACAGATGTGAGCAAGCGACTCCCATACCAACTGAACATTTCTCCATCTACTAAACGAGCCTGTACATCCCACTTTTCGCTGACTTCTAGTACATCCGCTTCCTGAAATGGAAAAGGCTCTGAACTGAGGAATAGATAGTCAGGAGACAAATTCGCAAGTTGCTGATCCGTCAATTCAGGATACCGATCTGCCGTGATGACATTTTCAAAACCCAAATGGGTGAGCATACTGTGAATGAACGTTTGCCGTCCGGCTGTCATCCATGGTTTTTTCCAGATCAAATAGAGCACCTTACCCGAAAATGTATTCTTTATGGATGCTAAATCAGCAGCTAGTTGATCTGCCATTGCGCCTCCTTCTTCACGCACACTTCCCAATGCTGCCACTTTCCGAATCATATCAAGCGCATCCTCAAGGGTGACGATATCACTCATCCACACAGGGTACTCCTTTTCCAATTGAGAAATACCTTCCGGATAATTTTCCTCCTTGTTGCCAATAATCAAGTCTGGTTGAAGTGCCCGAATTCGGTCAAAGTGAAAGTGCTTGGTGCCGCCGATGATTAGGATGTCTTTTACCTTATCAGCAGGATGAATACAGAATTTCGTGCGGCCAATGACAGGTAGTCCCAAGTCAATTAACAATTCCGTTTGCGACGGAACGAGCGAAATGATCCGCTTGGGAGAATCGGGCACCTCCACAGTGCGCCCCATTTGATCAATGGTTGTGACCTTCATGGGACTGCCCTCCGGCTGCCTCTCGCCCGACTATTTCATCACGGAATTTGAGATTGGCTGATAGATTTTTGGCTATTTCCACATCTTCCGAAATGCGAAAAAATGACTTTACTGGGTCTTGCTTCGAGTCACCAACAAATCCGGTAATCATCACACCCTCCTGTAAATCCTTGATAAGCAACGTGAATTGATGCGTATTTACCACATCGCTCTCGATCAAATTAAATTTCAGACTATCTCCTGAAGCCTCGTACTCATAAAGAAACATTTTATCGACCTTCATGAAATAGGAAAACGCCAATTTCTCCCCAATCCAAAATTCTTGATAGTCCCCGTCATCGCTATAGCTATACCATTTGCCTGTGTGATGTGGCTTGTGGCCGCAGGAAATAAGAATCAATAGACTTATCGAAATCAAAAGAGTTTTCATACTTAGGGTTGATATATGGTAATAGATATTCCTTCAACCTTAGCGAATTCCTTGTCTGCCGTGAAAAGCTCGTAATTATGAACAAATGCAGAAGCTGCAACAATGGCATCTGGTAGCTTCAGTTTATAATTTCTTCTCATTTCAATTGCAACTGTTCTCACACGTGCATCTAACTCAAGAAGAAAACATTTGTCCAAAAAATCGAGAATCTGTTCCTCCTCTTTTGGCTGAATCAATGGATAACTCAAAATTTCAATCTCAGAAATACTTGCAAAAGCTATGTGCCTCCCTCGAAGCAATTCCACCAAATTGGCATCCCCGGAAAGTAGATAAATAATGCAATTGGTATCTAGGATGATTTTATCTCGCGTTCCCATTCACCTCGGATTTTGCGCTGATATGCTACAGGATCAATAGTCCAATTAATGACTCCACTGAACTTTCTTGTATCCACGCCTCTGGCATTCGAAGTTTCATCATCCTGTGAATCAAGGATCTTTCGCATCTCCTCGATTTTCATTCCCTTTTTTATGATTTTGACTCTTGCCATACTTATAAAATATCAACTAAGATAGCGAAAATCTTGTCCGGCTTTCACCTGAATCACGGTTTCGTAGATCAGGCGAATCACATTTTCCACGTCCTCTTTATGCACCATTTCCACGGTAGTGTGCATGTATTTCAGCGGCAGGGAAATCAAAGCAGACGCCACTCCTTTGTCGGAGTAAGCAAACGCATCGGTATCGGTACCCGTGCTGCGGGATGCCGCCAATCGTTGGAACGGAATCTTCTTGGATTGCGCCACGTCAATGATCATGTCGCGTACATTGTTTTGCACAGCAGGACCATACGTAATCGCAGGGCCTTTACCGGCTGTAGTATCGCCACTCATTTTCTTATCGTACATGGGCGACTGAGTGTCGTGTGTCACATCGGTCACAATGGCCAAATCCGGCTTGATCCGATGCGCCATCATTTCCGCACCTCTGAGTCCAATTTCCTCCTGCACAGAATTCACCACATACAGACCAAAAGGCAACTTCACTTTGTTCTCTGCAATGCGTCTAGCTACCTCAGCGATAATAAATCCTCCGGCGCGGTTGTCCAATGCACGTCCAACAAAATACTTATTGTTCATCTCAAACAATTCATCTTCGAAAGTGGCCACTGTGCCTACATGGATGCCCATTTTCTCCACCTCGTCAGCAGACTCTGCTCCCACATCGATGCAGATATTTTTCAAGGTTGGTGGCTCTTCTTTTTCCTTGCGCACATGGATAGCCGGCCATCCGAAGACACCCTTTACCGGACCATTCTTGGTGTGCAAATTCACCCGCATACTCGGCGCTATCTGATGATCTGATCCACCATTGCGAATCACATAGATGTAGCCTTCTTTGGTGATATAATTCACAAACCAACTGATCTCATCGGCGTGTGCTTCGATTACTACCTTGTATTCGGCCTTCGGATTGATCACTCCATACACACTGCCATAGGTGTCTACAAAGTGGTCATCCACATACGGTTTCACATAATCCAACCATATTTTTTGTCCCTCCACCTCAAAGCCTGTTGGTGCGGCATTGTTGAGGTATTTGAAGAGGAATTCGCGACTTTTTTTATCCATATTTTTTGTTGAGCTATGAGCCTTTAGCTTCTAGCTTCTAGTTTAGTTTGGAAACTATATAACATTTTTTGTTCTTCTTCTATTAAGAAAAGTAAAGCTTCTACCCTCTCCCTTTCACCTAATCCCAATTGCTGAATACCAATTAAATAAGTTTCCAATTCGAAACTTGACCCAGTTGATATTTGAACAAATCGTGAATAGTCCTTCTGACTTTTTCTACTACTCCCCTCTGCAATATTCGCAGGTATAGAAACCGCAGATCGATTCATCTGGCTTACAAGTCCAAATTTTTCTTCAGGTGGCAATTGGTTTGTAAGCTTGTATGTTTCCATCCAAATCTGCATCCCCTTTTGCCAAATCAGTAATTGCTTAAAGTTTTTCATAGGTAGCTATTTAATGTTTCATCAAACCTAAAAAACTAACAGCTAAAAGCTAGCGGCTTGCAGCTCCTACAAAGGAATATTCCCATGTTTCTTCTTCGGCAAAGTATCCACCTTGTTTTCTAACATACGGAAGGCTTCTATGAGTTTCTTGCGAGTATTGTGCGGCAGGATCACTTCATCTATAAATCCTCGACCGGCGGCAATGTACGGATTGGCAAATTTCTCGGTGTACTCATCTATTTTCTCCTGCAATTTTTGGTTTGGATCTGCTGCTGCTTCTATCTCTCTTTTAAATATAATCTCCGCAGCTCCCTGCGCTCCCATCACGGCTATCTCGGCTGTAGGCCAAGCATAGTTCATGTCTGCACCAATGTGCTTGGAGTTCATCACGTCATACGCTCCTCCGTATGCCTTGCGAGTGATTACCGTCACGCGGGGCACGGTGGCTTCACTGAACGCATAGAGCAATTTTGCGCCATTGGTAATGATGGCATTCCACTCCTGATCGGTACCGGGCAAGAAACCGGGCACATCTTCAAGTACCAAAAGGGGCACATTGAAACTATCACAAAAACGCACGAATCGTCCGGCTTTGGTGCTGGAATGAATGTCTAGCACACCTGCCATTTGCATCGGTTGGTTCGCAACAATCCCAATGCTTCGTCCGGCCAATCGGGCAAATCCGCAAATGATGTTTTCAGCAAAATCCTTGTGCACTTCAAGGAACGAATCCTTATCAATGATGCCATGAATCACATCGTGCATGTCGTACGGCTGGTTCGGATTGTCCGGTAGGATGCTGTCCAAATCCGTGCGCACTTCATCACCTGCTGAGTAAGGAACAGCTGGCGGCAACTCCTCACAATTTGACGGAATGTAGCTCAGCAGTCGTTTGATATTCAGGATACATTCTGCTTCGTTTTTGCAGGCAAAGTGCGTCACGCCACTTTTGGTCGCATGGGCCTTTGCTCCGCCCAGCTCCTCGCTGGTCACTTCTTCGTTTGTCACTGTCTTCACCACGTTGGGACCGGTCACAAACATGTAGCTTGTCTGCTCCACCATCAAGATAAAATCCGTAATGGCGGGAGAATACACGGCACCTCCGGCACACGGGCCAAGGATGGCAGATATCTGCGGAATGACGCCCGAGGCGCGGGTGTTTCTGTAAAAAATGTCTGCATAACCGGCCAGCGACATCACACCTTCCTGAATGCGAGCTCCTCCCGAATCATTCAGCCCGATCACAGGCGCACCATTCTTCATGGCCATATCCATGATCTTCACGATCTTTTCGGCAAATG
>CAZPST010000097.1:0-9341 GCA_964589185.1 uncultured Roseivirgaceae bacterium
TGCGGCTCATTGCCGGTGTGTACTACTACATGGGCGACTATGAGGTGTCGCTCGACTACAACATTCGGGCTTTTGATATTGCCACCGAGATACAGGATTCGGTGCTCATTAATAATGGATACAATAACATAGGCTTGATTTATTACAATCTGGGCAGCTACCAAACAGCCCTTGAATATCTACTCAGAGCCAAGCAGATAAAAGTCCGATTAGGTGAATTGTACGGATTGCCTACCACTATCAACAATATCGGGCTGGTGTTTGAGCGTGTGGGGCAATATGACGTAGCGAGGGTACATTTTGAAGAAGCCCTAGACGTGTCTAGACAAGCGAATTTTCCGGATCAAGAGGTGTACTCTCTTAATAACATCGGCATCACATACCTCAGGCAAGGTCGTTTTGATCAGGCACGTACATATTTTAATGAAGCGTCAGAATTAGCAATTCGAATTGCAAATACCAATTGGGGAGCTGTTTCTTTGCGCGGTATTGGTGAGATCAAGCTGCACAAAGGCATCTATGACTCGGCTGCTTATTTTTTCCAACGGTCACTAGATGCCAGTCGCAAGATTGAAGACAAAAAGGGCATTGCTGAATCGCTTTATTTGTTAGCCAAGTTAGCACTCCAACAAGCAGATTTTCAGGGAGCTATCAATCATCTGGACAATAGTCAGCAGTTAGCGGAACAACTCAAATTGCGTCAGCAGTTGCTCGACAATCTCAAACTCTATGCACTGGTGTATCAGCAAATGAATGACGACACACAGGTGATATTGTATCAGGCTCGGTATTCCAATCTGCGTGATTCGCTTTTTCAAGATGTGGTAGTGCGCAATCTGTCGCTCATCCCACTCAAGATAAAGGAGGAGGAAGATCGATTGAAGCTCTCCTTGCAGCAGGCGGAGATCGACAAAAAAAACACTACAAACAAACTGTACATCATCATCATTATTTTGGTGATTCCGTTTACCGTATTCTTAGTGATTTTGGTCAGAAGAAACATTGCTGCCAATCGCATCTTGCGTGAAAGTAATGAAGAATTAAAGCGAACACAATCCCTGCTCATTACAGCAGAGAAGATGGCATCACTCGGTACACTTGCATCAGGGATTGGGCATGAAATAAACAACCCGCTGAATTTCATCATGAATGGTGCTAAAGCACTGCAGGGGCGGATAGAACAACGCTGGCCGGGCAAAACTACGGACCTTGAACCTTTTTTTGAAGCCATCAATGAAGGCGTAGTACGTGCCTCCAAGGTGGTGCGTAGCTTGAGTCATTTCAGCAAGAGCGGTGCAGCCATTAACGAACGCTGTGATGTGCATGAAATCATTACTAACTGTCTTATAATCTTGAACAATCGAATAAGAAATAAGGCCGAGGTAATCAAATCCTTCACCGAGCATCAGGTGGTCGTGCGTGGTGATGAGGGAAAATTGCACCAAGCATTTATGAATATTTTATCTAATGCCGAGCAAGCAATAGAGCATGAAGGTGTGATCGTGATCGTGACCAATGTGAAAAACGGACACGTGCTGGTGTCAATAAAGGATAATGGTGTGGGCATAGCCGAGGAACATTTACAGAAAATCTCCGATCCGTTCTTTACTACCAAACCTGCCGGAATAGGGACGGGTCTAGGTCTGTTTATTACCTATTCTATCGTGGAGGAGCATTATGGATCCATCAAAGTTTCTTCTAAACCGAACACAGAAACAGAATTTGTTGTTTCTTTACCTTTACACACCCAAGGATGAGCGATTTGAGCAATATAACGATACTCTATGTGGATGATGAGGATATCAATCTTTTCCTCTTCAAATCGAGTTTTGAGCCGAAATTTCATGTCATTACTGCACGGTCTGGCAGGGAGGGATTGGATAAATTAGCCAACTATCACGACCGTATTATTGTAGTGATCAGCGATATGAATATGCCCGCCATGAACGGTATCGAATTCATCACTGAGGCACGGAAGGATTATTCCAACATCGCCTATTTCATTCTTACCGGATATGACTATAACCAAGAGATTGATCAGGCGCTCAAAAGCAATATGATCCAGAAGTTTTTCACTAAGCCGTTCATTTCCTCAGAAATAGAAGCAGCTGTGGAGGACGCCTTCAAGTCGGTGAAGGGGGATAATTGACTTCATTTTTTTTTGCAGTCAATAAAATGCCCTTGTCAATGATTTTCGTTCGAGTTTTACGGCCGATATTTCAGGGCTGAAATGAGCATTGACGTCATCATCACTATTTGCGTAATCGTCGGGGCAATCATCTTGTTTGCCACTGAAGTCATCTCCATCGATTTGGTGGCGCTTTTTATCATGGTCACGCTCATTATTACAGGTGTGATTACTCCAGAGGAGGGAGTGGCCGGATTCAGCAACAAAGCCACCATCACCGTGGCGTTTATGTTTGTGCTCAGTGCAGCACTGCTAAAGACAGGCGCCCTGCAATATGTGGCGCATCGGCTGGCCAATACCTTTCGCTACAATTTCAATGTGGGCATTGCCATGATGATGGTACTCATTGCCTTGATTTCGGCATTTGTGAACAATACACCCGTGGTGGCAGTGTTCATCCCTGTGGTGGTTCAGATCGCGCATTCGTCCGGCCAGAGTCCATCAAAAATGCTCATTCCACTTTCATTTGCATCCATTTTTGGAGGTTCATGCACACTCATTGGCACCAGTACCAACATCCTTGTGAGCGGCATAGCCGAAAAACACGGTGAAGCAGGCATTTCGATGTTTCAAATGGCACCTATGGGACTCATATTGCTGGCCGCAGGTGTGCTGTACATGGTGTTCGTTGGAGTTAAGTTTTTGCCCGATCGAAAGGAGGAAAAGGATCTCAAAACCAAGTTTGGCATGCGCGATTACCTCACCGAAATAGAACTGCTCGATGATGCAGATGCCATAGGAAAGAAAATCATGGAATCTACACTGGTGCGCGAGCTAGAGATGGACATCATCGAAGTGCGGCGAGGCGACACAAGGTTTACGCTTCCACCGGGAGATTTTGTATTAGCAGCCGGCGATTTCCTCAAAGTGCGCTGCGATGTGGAGAAAATAAAGTCATTGAAAGATCGAGCCAAGATTGTGGTCAATTCGCACATGCGCATCGGTGATGATGACTTGAAAGGCAAAAACTCCACCATCGTGGAGATGGTGATCACGTCCAACTCAGAAATAGACGGCAAAACTCTTCGGGAAATTGACTTTCGTAGACGGTTTCGGGCTATTCCTTTGGCCATCAAGCATCGGCAAGAAGTACTGCACGAGCACTTGTATGATGCACAGTTGAAAGCCGGGGATGTCATCCTCGCCGAGGTAAAAAATCACTACATCAAAGAACTGAAACGCCTAGAGCACGATCAAGATGCGCCCTTTGTGCTGATCTCCGAAGACTCCATCACAGACTTTAATCGTAAAAAATTCTACTTTGTAATGGCCGTGATTGTGACTGTCATTGGATTGGCCAGCTTTGACGTTTTGGATATTATGGTCGGGACTATAGCGGGCGTGTGTTTGCTCGTGGTGACCAAGACGCTTTCTATGAAAGAAGCCTACGAGTCCATCAGTTGGAAAATCGTGTTTTTGATAGCCGGTGCACTCAGCTTGGGCACAGCCATGCACAACTCCGGGTTAGATGCCCTCATCGCCGATACGCTAGTGGGGCAGTTGGGGCCTTGGGGGCCGGTGGTGGTGCTTTCAGGCTTGTACTTCGTCACTTCCATGCTCACCGAAATCATGTCAAACAATGCGGCTGCAGCGCTAGTGGCACCTATAGCCATTGCCACGGCCAATGGACTCGGCATGAGTGCCGTACCGTTTATCATGGCCATTACATTTGCCGCTTCGGCTAGTTTCATGACGCCCGTGGGTTACCAGACCAATACGATGGTCTACAGTGCAGGGCAATACAAATTCATGGATTTCATCAAAGTGGGCACCCTGCTGAATATCCTTTTCTGGATATTGGCCACCATTTTTATTCCGCTGATTTATGGGTTTTGATCATAGCCTCCATGGTCTGTGGCTCACAGACTTTAGATGTAGTTGAATATTGAATACGGGAGCGCTACGGCGGGCTACTTAGCCGCTGTACTCCCGTGCGCACTGCGGCACAGCCTCCGTTTGCCCAGGGCTAGTTCAGAATCGGAGTGGCCTTTCAAAAGCCCCCAAATGCCAAACGGAGCGAAGAGACAGGCAGAAGAAGTGGGTAGGAGTGAGGCTTATGGATTTTTAGGTTTTGTGAGAGTGAGCGGGATTAAAAATCCCGATTATCTGTAGTTCGACATGCCCTTCGGAACATGTCGAACAGCTAGAGTGTCTTACAACCATTGTCAGTATTGAGTTTTTGAGTCATTGTCAAGTTGCACTTTTGTGTCGGGTTGTGTGTGTGCGTTTTAAAAATTTTAGAAGAGAAGGGGATTTTGAAAAAATAATTTTTCTTGGGAGGGAGAGGTGGAAGCTCTTTTGCAATTTTTGGTCTGTGCGTTGATTTGCGCGAATTGCAAATGTGCTTATACCTGTGCTTGGCTATTTTTTTCCTTTCCCTTTTTTTAGCTCCTTGTTTTTCTTTCCTTCTGGTAAATAATTGTCGGTTGAGACAACTTTCTTACCTGTCCTGCTTTCAAGTTCTTTTCTTGCGTTGCCTGCAACTGCACCACCCTGTTTAGCTGCTTTTTGATTTTGTATAAATCCTTTCGGATTCTGTGTTTTTACTATTTCAGTTGTCGAAGCTTCACCGAGCATTGAAAAAATTAATTCAAGGTCGGTCATATGATCACGTAGGTTTTGGCTTTTCAGTCCTTTAATTTTTTTGTATTGAGAAGGTGTTAAGCCGAAAGTTGCTTTTGAAATTTCCGCTGTAAGTATTGAATATTCTATTTGTTCCTTTACACCTCTGTTTTTCCATTCTTCGGTCAACTCCTCACGTATTGCAATGCTCCGCATACGTTTTTCAATCCAGTCGTCCGGGTAGCCTTTCAGTTTATATAGCTCACGTGTCCGCTGTGTTGCCAATTCGGGATTTTCAATTTCGTCTAATCTGTCTGAGCCCACTTGAGCTAACCAAAGTTTAAACGGTTCTGCTTTCGGTGATGGAATGGATTGAATTATACGTAAAAGTCCTTTTGCATTAGCACAATTTAGCTTCTGTTTACCGCCAACAGTGTCAACCGAAAGGGGGGTGACAAATTGTCCCCACCCTTTGGAAAGCTCCTCGTCACGCTTACGCATTTTCTTAATGTAATCGCTTGGGTTGGTCGTGTCTGTCAGCACTTGAATAACATCTGCCACAACGAAATACCATTTTTCGTCTGCTTCATTCCAAACCGATCTTATCTGCTTGCTCTCGAATAATTTAATGTTGCTCATCTGCCTTTTTCTTGAAATTCAAAAATACTCAATTTCCCTGATTTGAGAAACTCGAAAAAATTAATTCCTCTGTATTTACATGTTTGTAGCATGGAAAGTAATATCAGGTGATTTTCAATATTTGATTTTGTGAGATTGGTAGTGCTTCTTTTTCTCCACTTGGCGAATGGCTTTAGGGAATGTTCGGCATTATTATTATTCCAGGGGATGTTATCACCTTCTATAAACAGGAATATTTTCTCTCTGTATTTTGTAAGTCGTTTTTGATAAGAAACAGCTAACTCGGATTCAAAGATTTTAGAAATAACCTTTGAATAAAATACATCTACATCTTTTTTATGCTTGTTTAAATGAATTTGTTTTAATCCGTATTTATCAATTGTGAAGATAATTGAACGAAGAAGATTTCCAAATCCAATAACGATCTCTTTAAACTCAATATCAAATTGATTTTTTAAAAAATCTCCATTCAAATCTCTAATCAGATGTATAAGGCATTTTTGCTGTTTACATTCCAGTGAATCATAACCTGTATAAAAATCAGAAACCAAAACTCCTTTAAAATCTTTCAGCAGTTCTTTTAAAAAATCCGGTTCTCTTGTTTCTCTAAACTCATAATATACACTATCATAGTTTGCGAATACCCACACATATCCATCAATCCCTTTGATTCGCCCCATTGTTTCATCAATATGAATCAACTCTGATTTTGTTATTTCTCCAATTATTTCCTTGTGGGTCGATATATACTTTCGGGCTACAATCTCTTTAAACCTTGTCATTTGTGTTGTTGAAACTTCGATTTTCAATGAATCCCTCAAAAAGTCAATGATGTTTTCCGAACTTTGTTTGTATTGTATTTTTTGATTTACCGACCATATCATTAAGTTAGGACCATACATTGGTAGACGTTTCATATTGGTTGGATAACTCTTCTTTTTGCATTTATTGCATAGAGAAACTCCTCCATAATAAAGGATTGCCTGTTTTTTTATCCCTTGTTTCATAAAAACCATATCCACTTGTAATTTTTCAGAAGTGTATATTTTAACGAGATCTTTGCTTCTACAGTGAGGACATTTAATGAAGGAAAGATTTATTTTTTTATCAGGCTTGTTATATAGCTTTGAAATACGTTTTTGTTTTTTTATTGCTCTTTGTACTTTTTTTTCTGTACGTGAAAAAATATGCTCTCTTTGATAATTAAAATACGCCTTGGAATTTATTTCTTCAAACTCTTTTACGATGTAATTCGTAACTCCCCACTTAAAAATATGTTCTGATTTTAAAGTTGAAGTTAATTGCCTGTCATTCCCACTTTTATCAATTGTAGCAATCCAATCTTTAACCACCAGCAACGCCCTGCAATCTTCAAGGTTATAGGCAATCAACTTGTTTTTAAATTCATCACTATTTGATGTTGCCCAACTGTATCTCCACACAGTACTTTGTAATCCTGATGCATCTTTTTCTGTCCAATCAAATTTTAAAAATCTTGCTATTTCTTTTAGACTGTTTGAATATGTTGGAGGATAAATGCTATTAGAAAAACGGGAGAACATTGAATGAATTATCAATAATTTTCTTTAAAGAATCGTGATACTCTGTAGGCAATATTTTTGAAATACTTTTTATTGCTTGTATTTCATAAGAACCATAATGGTAAATTATCAAACTGGTAAATGGCCTTAAAATATTGATCAGATCAATAAATATCTGAGCTTCCTCCCCTTCATTATTTGCCCAGAATGAATATTCATTTATAGTACCGTTTGTCTTTATTATAGCGCCAATCAGATAATTTGAATTTCTATCAATAATGCCTTCAAAATCTAAGTAGACTTCTGTTTCAACTGATTTCAACTCTGGGATTTCCTGAATAAAAGTTTTACCCTCCCGAATAGCCAATGCTTTTAGCTCAGGTAGAAATTTTCTTTTTCTTTAAGGGTACTTCTTTGGGCGAAATGAGTAAGATAATTGTTTGACCGAAAAAACACCTCGATTGTTTTTTTGAAGAATTTCTTTTGGTTTTAATGCTGTCAAGAGGCTTAAATCATCCCTTTCTACTAATTTTTCAAGGCAGCTATTCTGAAATTCACAAACCTGACAATGGTTGTTCTTAAAGAAAACAGGAGGATTTGTATTGGATAAAATTTTATTCAGTTCACCCACTAATTTCTTAATGGGTTTTGTAAATGATGAAACCTTCAATTTCGATTGTTTAAGATTTATTCCGGAAACTATTTTGCAATTTTCAATGTGCAGATTAAATTCTTTTTCAATAAATGTTGCTTGTAAGGCAACAAAAATCTTGTCGGTTTTAGTGACTTTTTCAAATGGAGTAATAAAAAGTGGTATAATATTTTTCTTGCTTGTAAATTCAATTCCATCAATGGTGAGGTCAATATTTTCGTTTGCGAATTTGAGATTTAATGAAATGCCCTCTTTGTAGATAATGTTGTCAAATAAAGAGTTAGAGGAGATGATATTTTTGTCCTCCGAAATAGTTCTTTCAAAATTTTCTTTTTTGTTTTCCCTTAATTGATTGTAAAGTATTTGGTAGTCAGAAATAGTTCCAGTCTGACCCTTGCTTTTTTTGTAAGCCTTGTATTGGCAAGTAATAAAGTCGTTTAGTATTTCATTATTTATTTGCATGATAAATCACGTTGGTGCGTAGGGGACATTTGGCTCTTTTGATTTTGCCCAGCGGGTTGATTTGTGCGGTTGTGGGCAAAAGCAAATGTGCCAAATGTCGCTGGTATAAAATTATTTTTAAAAATGTGCGGTGGAGGAAATTTTAAAAACTTCTGGGTCGGCTTGAGTGTCGGCAAGGTCGGTCTGTGTCAAGATGCAATGAACTGTCTACCGTGCAAAAGTCCGCTTACTTGTCAGGTTGTAGAGTCGCCCGTTTTTGGGTCGTCATTGTCAAGGTTGCAGTGTCCTCCTACGCTTGCCTGTAAATTACATATAGGTCTGACTCTATCAGGCCTATCCGCCCTTTTTTGGCTGTATAGGTCTGACGATTGTCATCCTTTATTTTTTTCGAATATATTAATTTCTCACAACTCATCAAAGGGGGATGGTTGGATGATAGAGTCTGAGTTGTGGTTTAGATCACCTCCCCAATTCCCATTTCACCCCCACGTACACCTCTCGCCCGTGGATGGGGGCATAGGCATAGGCCGTATCAAATCGGTCGGAGAAGCCGGGTGCGGCATTGGGATCATTGAAGGCCGTGAGCGGCGACCAAGGTTGGGTGAAGTTGAACAAGTTCTGAATGCCGCCATACGCAGACCAGCCTTTGCCAAATCCTTTGGTCACTTGCATGGTATGAATGCCAAAAGGTGCTGATCGAGTAGGACGGGGGGTGGCTAGCGGCATACCCATTTCGTCCAAGTCATACACCGTAGGCAAAGTCATGTGCCCGGTGATGCGTGCCGTGTAGGAGATAGATAGTTGCGCTTCTTTGAAAGTATAATTACTCGTAAAAATACCCGACCATTTAGGTGCAAAGGGGATATCGGCGGTCATGCCATTGTCGCGTTCGGTCACCTGCTGAAAGTTGACGCCAAGATTTACTGCCAAAGGAAACGCAAACTCATGCTGCACATTGGCACCAATGCCTCTACTTATTGCGTGTCCGTTGGTATTGGCATACGCGATCTGCTGCGGGTCTTGCTCATAATCCGGTGTGATCTTGTTGGTAAAATACGTGTAGTACACATCCACATCTATCATCCCTTGGCCTCCTCCGGCATTGTAGAGATGATTGGCATTCGCTGACAAATTGTACGATTCCTCTGGTTTCAACTCCTCAGCAATCACCACCTCCCGCTGACCTGTGACAAACGCATGGTCTTCGGTGAACAGATTCACAATACGAAAGCCCGTGCCGAAATTCGTCCGTAGGGTCGTCCACTCGCCGGGCTTGTATTTGGTGCTCAGCCGCGGA
>CAZPST010000098.1:0-9070 GCA_964589185.1 uncultured Roseivirgaceae bacterium
CCGTCTTGGGTGCTATGCGCATGCCTCGGGTGCCAAACACAAGCACGTTTTCCTCCTTGTTCAGGTCGGCTACTTCATGCCCTTCATTGATCAAGCCTTTCACGTTTTCGTTCGTTACCTTCCCAAATTTATGATAGTGAGCAAGCAGCGAATTGAGCACCTCATTAATTTTGAGAATCTGGGGAGCCGTGCCCTGGATGCGGATTTCATTTCCCCGGCTCACAATTTTGCTATCCGGAAATGCCGAAGCTATCTCACGGATGTTTTCGTTCTCCACTCCTAGAAAATCTACGAGCGAAATATTTTCGAGGGTAATTACCTTTTCTAACAAAAGCCTTTTATTGTTTTTAAGTTTGCTTACAAATAAACGCATAATCTACTCATTTGCTGAATGGCCCTCCTCACTTTTCTGTCAGACTTTGGTGAAAAAGATCACTATGTGGCAGCTGTGAAGGCCGCAATCTTGGCTGTGCAGCCGTCGCAGCAAATTGTAGATATCTCTCATCACATTCATCGGCACGACATTGGCCATGCCGCATACGTGATCCGGCAACTGTATACGTCATTTCCGCGGGGCACAGTGCATCTCATCGCCGTGGATCCTGTACTGCCCGGTTCTGATAAACTTATTGCGTTGGAGCTAAATGATCATTTGTTCGTGGGTCATGATTCAGGCATTCATTACCTCATTCATCCTGAGACACCCACTGCGGCCGTACAATTGGCATCCAGTGCATCCACTTTTCCGGCCAGAGATACCCTCGGAGCTGCTGCGGCTCAGCTTGCCAATGGCGCACGTCTGAGTTCGCTTGGGGAGTCCATAGCCAATCTGAATATTCGAGTGGATCGGCAACTGAAAGCCACCAAACGCGAAATGGTAGGTCAGGTGATCCATATCGATCACTATGGCAACTTGGTGACGAATATTAGCCAACGCGAATACGACACGATCTGTAGCTTGCATGGCGGTAATCCGCGCATTTTGGTACGTTTTGCGCGGGAATCCTTCAGTCAATTGCATAAAAGCTACGGGGAGGTGGAGGATGGTGACTGCTTTGTACTGTTCAATGCGTATGGATTTTTGGAGATCGGCATCAAGAAGGGTCGGGCGGCAGAGTTGCTGGGCTTGAAATTAGATACGCCTATTTTTATAGAATTTAACCCTGAATAATTATGCTCATACGGATCGTACGAATGGAATTTGCGCCTGAGAAGATGGATGACTTCAAGACATTATTCGAGGAAGTGAAGGAGAAAATAGCAGGTTTTCCGGGATGCTATCATGTGGAATTGTGTGCAGATGCCACCTTTCCAACCGTGTTTTATACATTCAGTAAATGGGAAAATGAAGCTGCACTGGAAGCCTACCGCACGTCTGAATTATTTACGACTACATGGGCTCGCACCAAGGTGCTGTTTGGTGGCAGGCCGTTGGCCTATTCGCTGATGCAAATATGAGAATTCAGCGAGGGGCTGCACCCCACGCTTCGAGATGACGCCCTTTCAGGGCTTGGACGGTTTCTTAATGGCCAAACAGCCCGTGTAATAGCCTTTGACGCTTCGGTCATTGAGTAAAAAGGTGATACATAACCAGAAAGTGTCTCTCCAATTAAAAATCAATGAATCAATGCCCCACGCAAGTGGCCAATCTGGCAGCAATATATTCGTTGTTGGCACCTACATTGCCAAAGGCCACCACTACATGTTTGAATAGCTCCGAACTAGAATGGATTTTGATGCTCCCGTTCATAGCCATGAGCGCATCGTAGGTAAGGATTTCTCCATTAGCTAGCTGCGCCCGATTTACGATAGTCACACTTTTTCCTGTTTCGCCATCTAC
Source organism: uncultured Roseivirgaceae bacterium (assembly GCA_964589185.1). Classification (GTDB taxonomy): domain Bacteria; phylum Bacteroidota; class Bacteroidia; order Cytophagales; family Cyclobacteriaceae; genus JAAEPI01. The sequence goes on from CAZPST010000098.1 coordinate 1,841, forward strand.
ATCTTCCAGCTGAAACGCCAATTCACCCAGTTCGCTAATGTCTCCAAAGTGCAAGTGTGCAGGATATTTACCAGCTAAGAATGGCTTCAGCTTGATTTCGATTTTGATGCGATCATTACCTAAGTCACTGAATGTGACCAAGCCGCTAGTGGGTGTGAATCCGGCTTGAAAGAGCCAATATTCCTTTTTTCGTGACTCGTCGGCTTGTTCGCACGCAAAAAAACCCAACCCGACAAGAACAATCAATAGCTTACGTATGGTACTGCGAATGAGATCATGGATAAACATGAAGCGAGAACAATCTAGGTGGCCCAAACACTAATCTGTCCGTAAAAATTCCACTAACTTCCCACTAATGGACATACGCGTACGTTTTCTTGGCGGAGCAGGCTCTGTGACCGGCTCCAAGTACCTCATAGAAGTGGATGATTGCAAGGTCTTGGTGGATTGCGGCCTCTTTCAAGGCATGAAAGAACTGCGTCTGCGCAACTGGGATCCCCTTCCGATTGAGCCATCGGAGATAGATGCCGTGGTGCTCACACACGCCCACATAGATCACTCCGGCTATTTGCCATTGCTCTGCAAAAACGGCTACAGTGGAGAGATACATTGCACCATACCTACTCAAGATTTGCTGCAAATATTGCTCACCGATAGTGCCAAACTGCAGGAGGAAGAAGCCGACTATGCCCGACAGAAGGGTTACTCTAAGCACCACACACCCAAGCCATTGTATACACTGGCTGATGCCGAATTGGTCTTTCCGAAAGTAGTCGGCCACCATTATGACGAATCTATTTCGCTTACCAAGCATATATCGATTCGTTTTTTTCAAGCGGGACACATACTAGGTGCAGCAAGTGTGCGCATGATCATTCATACAGATCAAGGAGAGAAGCACTTGGTCTTCTCCGGCGATGTAGGCCCTGATGACAGCCCGCTACATCTGGCACCCAAAAAGCCCGAAAAAGCGGACATTCTATTTCTCGAATCAACGTATGGAGGTCAGCATCCACACATGGAGAATATGGAGACCAAATTCATGCGGCTACTCACAGAGTGTGATGAGAAAAAAGGCTGTTTGGTCATTCCGGCATTTTCGCTGGGGCGCACCCAATTGGTGCTATACTATCTCTGGAAAGTATTCCAACTGATGCCCTCTCGTCCGGTATATGTAGATAGCCCTATGGCCATAAGCGTGACACATTTGTACAAAAAATATGAAGGATACCATCGGCTGGGGTCTGGCGATGGGTACGGACACGAGATTTTTGATGCGCCATTCGTGCATTATGTAAAGGAGCAATCGCGCTCGGCCACACTCAATACCATCAAGCACAATGCGGTGATCATTTCGGCGAGTGGTATGGTGACTGGCGGGCGCATACTGCATCATCTGTATCACCGCTTGCCACGTGCCCAAGACACAGTGTTGATAACGGGCTTTCAGCCGGAAGGCACGCGCGGACACACGATACTTTCGGGAGAAAAAGAAGTGCGCATTTTTGGGGAGCAAGTGCCCATTCATGCACAAATTGAGAGTCTGGAAGGGCTCTCAGCCCATGCCGATCATGACGAACTAATGGCGTGGGCAGGCTCCATAGCTGACAAACCCAAGCAGACTTTTTTGGTGCATGGCGAAGTGGAACGATCACAGGCGCTGAGCGCTGCACTATCGAATCTCGGCTGGAACACCACCCTACCCAAGTACGGCGAAGTGTTTACGCTCTTTGATCATGTGTGATTGATCAGGAGCGACATAGCACTGCTATTTAGCGGCTGTACTCCCGCCCTCACCTCTACTTCGTGCCGGCTCGGTCGGGCAGAAATGGAATGACCAAGGCGTCATTGGCTGATCTGGATACTTCAATGCTTTTTGGTTATCCTCAACTATTCATCCGTAGGATTTGCTTGAACTCATCGTCAAACATCCAAATGAAGTGTGGCGATACCTCCACCACCAGTCCGGCCAAGACGGATCGCACAAAGAAAGTGGCCCTTGATGCTTTTGCTTCCTCCCGCAAAAAATCGTTCACTACACTTCCCTGTATGATACTGATTTCGGGGACTTGCCCAAGCAGCTGCACACCTAAGAATTCAGAAATCTCTGTGGTGGCCAACGCCGCAATCATATTTTCAATCTCAGCGATAAACCCAAACTTGATCTGACGACTTTCAGAATTGGTTGGGGCATTTACCTCCTTGGGCAAGCACACATTGTTGATGGTCTCTACCTCATGACTATTGATAATGAAGTAGAATGCCCCTCCAATGGGGCCCTTGAGCGCCACTTTCATCACATGTACACGAAACTGCCCGAGATCGTCAAACTCCTGAATTCTCCCAATTTGCCCTTCGCCAAATCCCAGCAAGTCGGCCTTGATGCGGACGCGCAGCATTTGTCCCATAGCAGAAGCCGCCAGATCGAGTGTCTCGACCAGAAACTCACGCATGATGCCGAGTTGTTCGATTGTTAGTTTGGCCGGTTCCAATATGCGACTCTTTATGGGCTGATCCATTTACTGTTCTCCAAGTGATCTCATGCCTTACGCCAATTTGAACTCAATTGGTTCCGAGCGAAATGAACTTTTATAAATTCTCTGTGATAAAGGTAGTCATCATTGTGAAGAGGTGCACCGTGGAGCCGGGTCCACGCAGGCCATGCGCCAAATCAGGATAATAGAATGATTCAAACTGCTTGCCCGCCCGTACCAATTGATTTTGCAGTGCCACGGCATTCTGAAAATGTACATTATCGTCACCTGTGCCGTGCACAAGTAGGAAATTTCCCTTCAACTGATGCGCATATGTCACGGGGGAGTTGCCATCATAGCCGTCTCCGTTATCCTGTGGCAAGCCCATGTAGCGCTCCGTGTAGATGGTATCGTAATACCTCCAGTTCGACACAGGTGCCACAGCTATAGCCGCTTTGAACACATTATTTCCCTGAAAGAGTGCCAGCGACGACATGTAGCCACCGTAACTCCAGCCCCAAACACCTAGTCTGCTCGCATCCACATACGGAAGAGCGGCCAATTGCTTACCCGTCTCGATTAGGTCTTCTGTTTCGAACTTGCCCAACTGACCATACGTCTGTTTTTTGAATTCCACACCTCGTGCACCTGTGCCACGTGTATCTACCACCACCACGATGTAGCCTTTTTGTACCAACATTTGGTGCCAGTAGAAATGGCCACCTCCCCATGCATTGCGCACATCTTGCGAGCCCGGACCACTGTATTGGTAGACAAGAACCGGATATTTCTTGCTTGCATCAAAAGTTGCAGGTTTGATCATAAAGGCATTGAGGTCTGTTCCATCACCTGCTTTGAAAGTCATAAATTCCTTTGGTTGCAAGCCAAACTGAGCGGCTGTTTTGATGAGTTCATCATTGGTTATCAATTTTTTCACGTCCTTGTTCTTGGCCGTTTCTACCAAAGTGACTTGCCGCGGAGTAGTCGCATTTGTAAAATTGCGAATGTAGTATTTTGTATCCGGCGACATGTTAGCCGAATAAGTACCGGATGTAGTAGTGAGTTTGCGCTTTGCTTTGCCGTCCAGCCCCACCACATACAAGTGACGCTCCATTGGCGAATCTTCGGTGGAGAGATAATAGAGTAATCCCTTCTTTTGATCAAGCCCTGCAAGGGAAATGGCTTCAAAGTTTCCTTCAGTAATCTTATTCACCAATGTGCCATCCAATGAATAGCGGTAAAAATGCTTGTTACCATCTCGCTCACTGGAGAGTATAAAATGCTTACCGTCTTTTAAGTACGTGAGGTCATCGCAGTAGTCAATATCCACATAGGTATCAGCTGATTCTGAATACACCACTTGGGTGCCTCCCGTGCTCGGATCGGCGTGTAGAATGTCCAATTTATTCTGAAGCCTATTTAGGCGAATGATCGAAAGGGTGCTAGGGTAAGTTGTCCATTTAAAACGAGGCACATACATATTCGTCTCCGCGCCTGTATCCATTTTTCGTTTCTTTCCGCTTTCCAGATTGTGCACCCACACCTCTACTACAGAGTTATCCTCTCCTGCTTTTGGATATTTGTAGCGATAGTCCTCCGGATAGAGCTGACCATTTTTCCACATCTGCATATTGTATTCGCGTACACCGGACTCATCGGTGCGTAGGTATGCGAGCTGCTTGCCGTCGGGTGACCAACTGAACATTTGCGTCACGCTGAATTCTTCCTCATACACCCAATCGGTGGAGCCGTTGATGATTTTGTTGAATTCGCCATCGGTGGTCACGGCTACTTCATTGCCGGAGGCTAGTTCCTTATAAAACAAGTTGTTGTCTCTGGTGAATGCTACACGCGAATTGTCAGGTGAGAACGTAGCATACGCTTGACGACCGGATGACAGAGCGGCAGCCTGTTTAGTAGCCGGATCGTACACATAGTACACGGCTGTGAAAGATCGACGGTAGATGCTCTGCTGATCGGTCATGAGCAGGATCATTTTTTCATCTGCCGAAAAAGAATAGTCGGTAATTGTCAAACCAAGTGTCTCGCCATCTACCAGCACACCAACTGACGCACCTGTGGTAATTTCATTTTTCAAGACCTTATTGCCTTCTAATGTGGAGTAATAGCGGCCATCATTCATCCAGTTGATACCATATACACCCGCCTCTACAAAGGTGCGGCTGGCATAGATATCTTCTATTTTGATGGATTGCTGGGCAGTAAGGCCGAGCGTGAAACATAGAACAATGAATGGGAGTAAAATGCGCTTTGTCATGGTGGTTAATGTTGTGCCAAATTAGGCGCTAAAGGTAGGGATTTTTAGAAGTATTAGGGAAAGTAATAGTTAGCTGAGTCGCTTACCTGATCCTTTCCAGTATTATACGGCACCCGTCTCAGCAAACCGACTGATCAATTCCAGCTTCATCCGGTCATTTAATCCACGGGCATAATGCACCTTCTTCACGATTCCCTTTTCGTCTATCAGGAATTCAGCGGGTATGGTATTGATGGATTCTTTGCCCTCCATCGTATGCACGGGTAGACCCTTCAATTTAGCTCTGATGGCCGTCTGAAAAATGGACGTCACGTGGCTCACCGCAGACTTCAAAGCCGAATGCTCCACGCCATAGATAGTGTACCATACTTTCTCGGGATCGGCAATAAGCGGAATCGGGTTGACTTCCATATGAAATTTATGATTACGCAGCACCTTCTGTTCTGATTCGAAGAAGAAAATCATTTCAAGATTCTTCGCACGGAATTCGTCCACCCGCTTCTGCAAATTATATACCCGCACATTGCAAAACGGACAACCGGCATGACGGAAAAAAGCGACCAGCACTTTCTTGCCTCGGTAATCCCGCAGGTTAATTTTCCGATCAAAAATATCTGTCAGTTCAAAGACGGGAGCTGGTGCATTTACCGTGAGATTAATACTTTCATTCATAGATGTAGCTATTGGGATAAGTCAAAAAATGCGCAAATGCTTGGGCAAGAGGTTGTTGATACGGCTGCCATTTGATTTCCCAAAACCCAAGCCCAGTCCATTGCTAGTCAACAACACCGAACCCGAAGGAGTGGTTCGTTGCAAAGCATTTCCACGCAAATAATCGAGCGCTTCTGCCTGATTAAGTTCTACTTGATTTGGAAAATCCTTCGCCCGAGGATTGGCGCTTAGGTCATGTGCAGGTAAAAAATCCTTGCCCTTTAATTCGCCCAACGTCAAGCCTTTTTTGATGATGTTGCCACAGCCGCTGAGTGCTTTCACCACTCCCAATTCCTGCTTAGCAAATGCCACATAGGTCTGCTCCCATTTTTGAATAATCAAATGAGAAAAATCCATGGAAGGAAGAAACGGAAACGGCTCATTTTTTACTTTTCCAATGTGTAATTCGGGCTGCTCCGATTCACCTGATTTTCGCAACAACGCAATAAAAAACCCCTCTCCTGCCACACGATGCGGCCAGAACTGATAGCCTATTCCATGCGCCGATTGGATGGTATCAATGCCCCAAGAGGCGTCCATTTGTATTGTGAGACATTCTAACCCAAACTCCTCCACCAACCGATCTACTTGCTGCATGTTTTCTTGCGGATTGAATGTGCACGTGGAGTACATCAACCAGCCTCCATCGGCCAGTAGCGGCACCACATCATCCAGTATCACCGACTGGCGCACGGCACATCCGGCGGCTCTTTCGGCTGTCCACTCAGCGCGGCTTTTTTTGTCCTTTCGAAACAATCCTTCACCCGAGCAAGGCGCATCCACGAGGATCAAATCAAATTGGAGCGCCGATCTCTGCAAACGCGCCGCATCTGAGTGGATGATCACGTGATTTTCTGTGCCCCATCTGATGGCGTTTTCCTTGAGCACATGCACCCGCTTGGCGTCTATTTCATTAGAGACAAGCAAATGATCAGGAAATGCATCTTTCAGTATGAGCGACTTGCCACCCGGCGCAGCACATAGATCGAGCAGCAGGGCATCATCGGCCAATTCCACTTGGGTCAACACATGACTTAAAAACATCGAACTGGCTTCCATGGGATAGTACAATCCGGCATGGTAGCTTGGATCGTGAGAAAATTTCGGTCGTTCACTGAGGCACCTTCCTTGCGCATTCCAAAGCACTTGCTCGCCAGTAGGTAGTTGTTCCGCAAAATTTTGCTTGATCGGATGCAGACGAATGGACGTAGCAGCCTCCTCGTCTAACCGCGCAAAAAGTACATCCGCATCCGGCACTTGCTCGGTGATGCGTGCGATAAATGAAGCAGGAAGCGGAAATTCATTCATGTACTTTTGCTGTCTATGGCACGGATCATCGGTATAGGAGGTGTTAGTCGGTCGGGCAAATCTACGTTGGCAAAGAAGCTAAAAGATCACTTCGCCACCAAACGTGTGCTTATCTTGGATCAAGATGATTTTGTGAAACCTGAAGCACAACTTCCCAAAATTCAAGACCGAACCGATTGGGAACACCCTGACTCCATAGATGTGCAGGCGCTGATTGCAGAAATAGATGCGGCTCAAGCTGACCATGACCTAATCATTGTGGAGGGTTTGCTGGCGTTTCATTTTGCTGAATTGCGTGATAAATACGACCTGACTATTTTCATTTCCATCTCACGAGAAACCTTCCTTTTTCGACGACAACAAGAAACCCGCTGGGGCGCAGAGCCCGATTGGTTCATTGCCAATGTGTGGGATAGCTTTTTGAACTACGGACTATACCGCGAAGCACATTTTCAGTTG
>CAZPST010000099.1:0-4069 GCA_964589185.1 uncultured Roseivirgaceae bacterium
AAAACCGAGGTGGAGAAAGAGGAGCAGGATAAACCGGCTGATAAGGAGAGCTAAACATGGCACTCCCACCGGATATCATTTCCGATTATGCACAATTGCCCACCGGCAAATACCTTTATTTTGCCAGTGACTTTCACTTGGGAGCCCCTACGGCTGTGTCGAGCGATGAGCGTGAGCGGAAAGTAGTGCGGTGGCTGGATGAAGTAGCTACGGATGCAGCAGCTATCTTCTTAGTAGGAGATATTTTCGATTTTTGGTTTGAATACAAGCATGCGATCCCAAAGGGCTTTCTTCGGTTTCAATCATGCATTACCCGCCTGCGCGAGCGCGGCATTCCCGTCTATTTTTTCACCGGCAATCACGACATGTGGATGTTCGATTATTTCCCGCGCGAACTGGGCATCCCAGTCTTCCGAAAGCCAGTTGTGCTTGAGGTAGGATCTCAGCGCTTGTTCATTGGCCATGGAGATGGACTAGGGCCGGGCGATCGTTGGTATAAATTTCTTAAAAGGATATTTGAAGCGAAATGGGCGCAGTGGCTCTTCCGATGGATGCACCCCGATGTGGGTATTTGGATTGCTCAAAAATGGTCACGCAGTAGTCGAATTACTAGCACAGGAAAGGATGCGGGTTTTCAATCCAAAGAAGGTGAGTGGCTGTGGCAGTTTGCAAGGGAAATGGAAGAGAAGGCACATTATGATTATTATATTTTCGGTCATCGGCATGTGCCACTGGAGCTTCCGGTGAATGACCAATCTACCTACCTCAATTTGGGTGAATGGGTAAATCATTGTACCTATGTGAAGTATGATGGCTCGAGCGCTCTGTTGCTTACTTATTCTAGTTGACCTTTCCATTTCAGCTCAGTCGTGGGAGTTTGTCAGATCATACGATTTGGAGCAGCCCATTACGGCCGTAGATGTGGGCTCTTTGGGTAAGGTATATCTCGGCACGTCTAGGGGCAATGTGTACAGCTTTTTGGTAGATGGCACCCCCGATGCGCAGTTTTCTTCTGCTGTCTTTCAGCCGGTCTCCTGCATGGATGCAGCCAATCAGCTCAAGGTATTTGTGTATTACAGCTCAGTGGGCAAATTCGAATTTCTCGATCGCTTTTCGGCCATGGAGCGCACCTATCATATTGCTGATTTTGGAGTGCCATCCGCTCAGTTGGCCATGCCGGCCATCAACAATTCCATATGGTTTTTGACAGGAGCAGAACTAGTGCAAGTGAATCCACGTGACCGAATGCTATTGGCGAAGATCGTCCTTTCGGGTGTGACGCTTGATCGTCCGAATCAATTACGCATTACGGATGGTGGCTTTGCTATAAGCGATGCAAATGGAATTCATATTTTTAGAAATACGGGTCAATCACTCTTTTCAGTAGAGGCAAAAGGAATACGCGGATTTCAGCTTGAGGGAAATGAGGTGGTGGCTATGGCGGGTGATGGAGTACTTTTATTAAATGTACTCACATCACAGACAAATTGGTTGAAACCGCCCCGAACCGACTTGGAATTCGCCACTCGATCACAGGGGTATTTTCATTTTGTGAAAGACTCGCAGGTATTCACCTATCGGATTGCAGAATAATGACGGGCATTCAGGTTTTTACAAAAAAAAGGTTCAAGCCGGACAAGCTTGAACCCTATGATCAAAAACTCAAAATAAAGGACTAATGACAACAAGGATAGCAAATTATATCTTCTTTGCAAAATAGAAACTTCATAATCTTTATCTCAATCACCGGCTATTACCATGCGTTTTTTATTCATTGTACAGGGAGAAGGAAGAGGCCACATGACACAGGCGATGGCGCTTGCTACTATGCTCAGGGCAGAAGGACACATTATCACTCGGGCAGTGGTGGGGCGGTCAGAAAGACGCGTAATTCCTGATTTTTTTAAAGAAGGTATTCAGTGTCGCATCGATCAAGTGGATAGTCCCAATTTCGTCACAGATAAGCACAGCAAATCGGTGCATGTGTGGCGATCTATCTGGCATGCGGCTGCTCGCACAAATCGATATCGCCACAGTTTGCAGCAGTTGAATCAAATGGTGAAAGAAGATCAACCTGACGTCATTATCAACTTCTACGACTTCATTGGTGGATTATTCAACAAATTGAAATCACCCAATGCACGATTTATTTGTATAGCGCATCAGTATTTGGCAGGGCACTCGGCGTTCGAATTTCCCAAAGGCAGACTGCTCGACAAGCGATCGCTTGAAATGAGCAATTGGATTACGGCTTGGGGTGCAGATGCGCGATTGGCCCTTTCCTTCAAGGAGTACCCCGATGAGGGGAATGTCACAGTAGTGCCACCATTGCTCAGGAGGGAGGTGCGTGAGCGATCCATTCGAAATGAAGAATTCCTACTGGTGTATATGCTCAATCATGGCTATGCCGAAGATGTAGATCGATTTCACAGGGAGCATCCGGACGTGACGCTGCATTGTTTTTGGGACAAGCAAGACGCACCCAAGGAATGGAAAGTGGATGCTCACCTCACCTACCATCAATTGGATGGCGAGAAATTCATGGAGTATATGGCCGGATGCAAGGGCTATCTGACCACCGCGGGTTTTGAATCGGTGTGTGAAGCCATGTACTTGGGCAAGCCCGTGATGATGATGCCGGTGCATGGACACTACGAGCAGGCCTGCAATGCACTGGATGCGGTCAAATCCGGGGCAGGTGTGTCCAGCACCACGTTTGATTTGTCTGTTCTGATGAATTATTTGCCCAAGCACAAAGACACGGGGGAGCACTTTCGACTCTGGTGCGATCGGGCGGAGGGAATATTTTTGACTAATTTGACCTCTCATGGCGATCATAAGTAAGAAAAAGGCCCTCTTCAAGATTAGCAAGGCACTACGCAGCTACATGCGCAAGTACGATCGGCTGATCGAATTACCAATCACGTACCAGTCGCTACTGCGGTACGACAATTCCATTCCGCTGTATGATCGCAACGGAAATGATACGCTTTGGGAGACGGTATTTTACCCGCAGGCGGATATGAAGGATATTTATTTTGCCTTGAAAAATATCTATGCCCTCATGAAAACCAGTGGTCATATGGAGGTGATGGAGCACTTATTCATTGATAGAGTTGACTTATGTGTGTTCGGCAATACACAGCCCTTTCGTATCCGAGTGGTGAATAAGATCAATGACAACTTTGACTATTTCTATGTGAAAAATGCCGATGCGTCGCGCATATATGGCCTTGAACTGGAGCATTTGCTGTCACCAAATAAGATCAGCTATCTGGTGCATGACGAGACGTTGATCGAAGAGCATATTGTGGGCATTCCGGCAGATCAATTCATCAAAAAGCACTTGAGCGATCCGCACATGAACGAGATACGCATGGCCAAGGAGTTTGTGAAATTCAATGAGCGCTGTTTTGTGCGGCTGTTGGGCGATATGCACTCAAGCAATTTTGTGATAGACATCACGCCGGATTTTGAGGATGTGGAATACCGCCTGCGCGCCATAGATTTTGATCAACAGTCGTATGAGGGTCGCCGTGCGATCTACCTTCCCCAATATTTCAAACAAAATAATCCGATCATTCAGCTTGGTTTTAGAAATATGACCCCCGAAACGGTGAAGCAGTATCAACGGGAAGAGCGCACGCTCATAGCCAATCGGTTGAAAGTGGAGCACCACAGGGTGCATGACCTGATGAAGGCCATGAAAACGGAAACCCTATCCAAGCCTGAATACGTGAAGCAATTGCGCCAGGAATTGGCGGATTTCTACGAAGAGCCCGAATTTTTAGACTGTGTGAATATGGGATCGATCGTGGAGTTGAGCTTAGAAATGCTCTTTCGCAAGCCGGATTTATATAAGGACTTGGATCAATACAAATAGACTGATGGGTTTTTACCCAACTTCACTTCGATGTGCTCCTCAAGGGTAGTAGCCAATTGATACCCAGAAAACGTGGCTGAAAGTGGATAATTCTTGTGTCCTCTATCCACCAGCACAGCCATATCTATTTTGGCCGTAGATGACATAAAAGTTTTCATTGAAGAATTTGCGCAGGTCCTCCTCTGG
>CAZPST010000099.1:4079-8870 GCA_964589185.1 uncultured Roseivirgaceae bacterium
ATTTTGGCCGGTTCTGCTTCTAGCAGTGCCATCAGACTGTAAGCCATCGTTTTGCCGGTGTTCAGGACATCATCCACCAAAATCACGGGTAGTCCCTGAAGTGTCTTTGGCTTGGCCATGAGCTCCACTGTGCCATTTGGCTGATTTTTGTCCAATGCCACCATAAGATGCTCCACCTTCAGTTTTGGATCTATCAATGCCAGTTCGGCTGCAAAATGGCCACCAAGTTCAAATCCTTGCTCGCCTATTCCCACAATGGCCAGTTTTTTAGCGCCCATATTGTTTTCATACATCTGATACGCAATGCGCCGGATGATCTGGGCAATTTGGGTTTTGTCAAGAATGAGTCGCTTGGATTTGCTCATTAGGGTAGCGGCATTACTTTGCTATCCTTCAAGGTGCTCAAGATCACCATCGATTGGAGGTTGTCTACCACTTCTATCTCACTGATGGTCTCAAGCATAAATCGCTGATAAGCGCTGATGTCTCGGCTGATGATTTTTAGCAAGAAATCTCCTGAGCCGGTCACGTGGTGGCATTCGATCACCTCGGGGATGTCTTGAATGGCCGCCATGAAATGATCAATGTTTCGCTTGTTGTGTCCTTTGAGCATCACCTGTACAAACATCTGCACACCCAATCCGAGCATTTCAGGATCGAGCTCAGCATGGTAGCTTTTGATCAATCCGGACTGTTCCAATTTCTTAACGCGCTCTAACGTGGGAGCCGGAGAAAGTCCAATATCCTGGCTTAGTTGCGCATTGGTGATTTTCGCGTTGCGCTGCAGGATGTTCAAGATTTTCTTATCCAGTTCATCAAGTTTCAACTCTCGTGAGGTGACTTTCATGTTTGTTTATTTTATCAGAATAATATTCGGTTGCAAAGGTATGAACAATAGAATAGTTTAAATATGTTCTTATTCAATTTAATTCTGATAACAATGTATGGAATTCAAACCCTCATGCAAGTGGTGAAATATTTCTTTGAGCGGCGTGAATTTTAATCTTTGCCCAAATGCACCAGCGCATCACCTTGGTGCACAATTGGTGTGTTGTTCAGCCCAATGACGTATCCATCTCCCGGGCTTTTGATTACTTTCTGAAAATCACCAAATGGATCAGTGATCTGGCCGATTTCTTCGCCACGTCCCACTATTTGTCCCAATTCTACATCGCTGTGAAAAATGCCGGAGTAGCGTGACCGTATCCAAGCACTCTCTTTGATCCAAATACTGGAAGGTTCTGCATGGGTGGCAGGGATCATCTCCAGATGGCTCAAGAAATTCATTGCGCATTTGATGCCCTCTTCTATGGCTATTTCGTCCATGCGCATAGACTCGCCTCCTTCATAGACCAAAAAACTCTTGCCTTTGCGGTAAGCACTGTCGCGGAGCGATTTTTTGATCAAGGGTGAATGCAAAATGAATGGAGCATTGGTGGCCTGTGCCAATGCTACTGCTTGTTCATCTCTGAATGTGCAGCGAACCTGCGGAAAATTTGATCGATTGGCTCCTCCCGTATGAAAATCGAGCCCATAGTCCACCACCGGCAGCATGGTAGACGTCATGAAATGCGCTACGCGTGAGGCCAATGATCCGTTTCTGTTGCCCGGGAAGGAGCGATTGATGTCTTTGCCGTCAGGTACATAGCGGGAGAAATTGATAAACCCATAGATGTTGATGATGGGCATGCTGATGATCGTTCCTTTGAGCGGCTGATTGATATTGCGCTCCATGATGCGTCGCACGATTTCAATACCGTTTATTTCATCGCCGTGGAGGCCGCCGGAGAGCAGCACAATTGGGCCGGGAATTTCCGATCGGTTCACATGAATCACCAAGTCAATGTCAGTATGGGAGGGCAGACGAGCGATATTGATGCTGAGTTTGGTGCTCTCGCCGGGGTGAATGGTGTGACCGTCTATCTGCAGTAGGCTCATTAGGCTTTCACCTTCTTAAGTTTTCGCTTTTTCGCTACGCCATTTTCCACATATTCCACAATCTTGGCGGCTATATCTACTCCCGTGGCACGTTCTATTCCCTCCAATCCCGGTGATGAATTTACCTCCAGTACCAGAGGACCTTTTTTGGATTGGAGCATGTCTACACCTGCTATTTTCAGCCCCATTGATTTGGCTGCTTCTAGTGCCGTGCTCTTTTCTTTTCGAGATAGTTTGATCACCGACGAACTACCGCCTCTGTGCAGATTGGAACGAAAATCGCCCTCTTTTCCCTGTCGTTTCATGGAGCCGACCACTTCACCATTGACGATGAACGCCCGAACGTCAGCACCTCCTGCTTCTTGCACAAATTCCTGCAAAATCACGCGCGTTTTCAAACTTTCAAAAGCTTGTATGACTGATTTGGCGGCTTTGTTTGTTTCGGCCAAGATCACACCCAAGCCCTGGGTGCCTTCCAATAATTTGATAATGACCGGAGCATCTCCAATGTGCTCTAGGATTTTGTTTTCGTCTTTACTTTGGTTTGTAAATGCTGTCTTGGGCATGGCTATACCTGATCTGGACAGAATCTGCAGGCTTCTTAATTTGTCCCTTGAACGAGTGATGGCCAATGAATCCACAGCACTAAATACCTTCATCATCTCAAACTGACGCACCACGGCAGTTCCGTAAAATGTGACCGACGCTCCTATGCGCGGGATCACGGCATCTATGTCTTCTAGACTCTTTCCATGGTAATAAATTGACGGGCCTTTGTCGTCCATGATGATATCACACTTGAGGTGGTCTATAACCACACCTTCATGACCTCTGGCTTGTATCGCCTCGATGAGCCGACGTGTAGAGTACAGCCTGGCATTACGTGAGAGAACTGCAATTTTCATGACGCACCCTGTTTTTTACTGTAAGATAGATTTTTGGATTTGACATCTACCAAAAATTTGCGTGATAAAAATTTACGTCCGATCAAAATCGGGTGACGCATCGACTTGCGATTGGTCAGCGAAAATTCAGTCAGGTATTTTTTTCCAAAGAGACGAATGGTTGTTTTGATGACGTAGCGTAGCTCGGCTTTTCCGCTGGAGCTTTTGACTTTTTTGAGTCGATACTCATCTGAGTAGAAATACCTGCTGCGGTATTCGGGATGCGATGGATCCAACACGCGAAAGCGGAGTTTTTTCACACCGTCTACTTCTATTTCTTCCATTTTGTGGCAATGAAGCGCATTGCCGTAGGCACCCGTATCAATCTTGGCTTCTACATCGGAGAGTTTCAGGCCGGGCAAATCCACAAAATCTTTGCGACCAATGATCGTAGGTGTGCTCATTCAGGCAGGTTAATCAGTTTTCAATGCTTTTTGCCAATTCCACGCATCCAGCATCATATCATCCAGACTTTTTTCAGCCGCCCAATTTAGTGCTTTGTTGGCCAATTTTGTATCTGCCCATATTTGTTCGATATCACCCGGCCGTCTGTCCACTATCTCATAATTCAGCTTTTGTCCGCTCACGCGCTCAAATGATTGGATGACTTCCAACACAGAATATCCCTTTCCGGCTCCCACATTAAATACTTCATAGGGTATAGCCTCATTGAACTGCCGCTCCAATGCCGATACGTGTGCTTTGGCCAGATCCACTACATGGATGTAATCGCGAATGGCCGTCCCATCGGGGGTATTATAGTCTCCACCAAACACGCTCAACTTTTCGCGCAAACCAATGCCTGTCTGGGTAATGAACGGTACCAAATTGTTTGGAATGCCTAGCGGCAATTCGCCAATTTTAGCAGATGCATGCGCGCCTACCGGATTGAAATAGCGCAACGAAGTGCCGAAAATGCCCTTATTGGCCTGTATTACATCATGCAGCATGTGTTCGCATACTTGCTTGGTGTGGCCATACGGAGATGCAGGCGCCTGCATGGGCGTTTGCTCAGTCACGGGCAGTTTTTCGGGCTGACCATACACCGTGCATGAAGACGAAAATACGATGTTGTTCACCTGATGTGCTTTCATTCCTTCCAGCAGATTCATCATTGATCCGAGGTTCACGCGGTAATAGAGTAGGGGCTTTACCACCGATTCGCCCACGGCTTTTTTGGCAGCAAAATGAATGATAGCGTCTATTTGATGGTAGGCAAACAACGCCTCAGTGAAGCCTTTGTCACTCAAGTCGCCTTCTACGAAATGCAGTTTTTTTTTCGTGATACTATCTAGCCTATCGAGTACGGAGCGTTGCGAGTTAGAAAGGTCATCTACGATCAATACGTCATAGCCAGCAGCCACCAATTCTACAACCACATGTGAGCCAATGTAGCCCAGTCCGCCTGTTACAAGTATTTTTTTCATTGAATCAAAAGTAAGGGATGATTTGGTCTGACGGGGGGATTTATTTTGCAATGAGAGGATACCATTTCAGCGCACATTTCGCACTTCCGATATGCAGGTGTCTTTCCAGCGCGTGCCCTGATACACACTGATGATCTGAATGGCTAAGAAATAATTGGCTTCTCGCTCCTCGTCCATCATTTCATTGAAATACGTTTTCGTCTCAAATGTAGGAAGGGGCAAGGGCTGATACCCATTCATGTCTTTTAGGGTGACGTCATGCTGAGCCACTTTGGTCAGGTCATGGTAATACGTGCCATTCTGCGTAGGATCCGGTCGGGTAGATTCGATGATGGCCACTCGAATGGCTTTCGGACGGTTGTTATATTGAAAGAGACTCTCCGATTTGCCAAATCCTGCCCAAATCTCCACAGGTTGCGTCAAGTCCAGACACGGTACAATCACAATCTCAGTGAAGCCATTGCCGTCTATTCCTTCCACCC
>CAZPST010000100.1:0-8846 GCA_964589185.1 uncultured Roseivirgaceae bacterium
CATGGCACAATATGTATATGGTGCCGTGCGATTGTCAGAAGACATTGCAGATGAAAGAAAGATAGTCGCACAAAAGCTGATTAAAATACTACTGTCTGAATATAATTTACCATAAAATTCAACATGCTCTTCATCCTCCGAAAAATCCGCCGAAAGCTACTTGCTGACAACAAAGTAGGTACTTATCTGCTTTATGCTATTGGAGAAATTATTCTCGTCGTAATTGGTATTCTAATAGCCGTAAGTATAGACGGCTGGAGCGAACAAAAGAAACTGCTGAATCAGGAAGATACGTACATCAAGCGACTCATTGCCGAAAACAAGCAAGACCTTGAAAACTTCACCCGATTCAAGCAAGAAGTAGAAATGGCCATGGCAACTATTGATGCCTTTTGTGAGGCGCTGAAAGACGATGCTGCTTCCGATTCGCTCATGCTAGCTACCACGGAGCAGTACATGCTTTACGGAAGTCTTGTGCCTATTTTTAACTCTTCCCGCTCTACGTTCGATGATTTGTCCAGTACGGGCAATCTCAAAGTAATTTCAGATCTCGCCCTACGCGATAAAGTGGTACAACACTATGCTGAAATACAGAAGGTGCAGGAGCGCATGAGCATCAACTCTGATTGGGCGCTTTCACTAGACACGCGCTTCTATTCAGAAATGCATGGAATGAAATTCACTCCATGGACCGCCCACCTTTATCCCAAACAAACCACTCGCGAACGGGCAGATGAATTGAGAAAGTACAGATTAGATTATATCAACAATGCAGCGGCCGGCTACTGGGTAGATCGAGACGCGATAGACCTCATTGAAAATTTAATACAGAAGACCACCGCTCTGATAGAATCGCTAGAGGCTGAACTGGGCATTGTTCGGCAGTCACTCCCCGATCCATTGGCGGCAGGTTGGCATGGCGTACCCGTTTGCGAAGTGCTTCAAGAAAACGGAAATATGAGGGTTTTGAAATGTACATTTCCTCCAGGCGTAGGTCATGAGCGACATTACCATGGGGCGCACGTGGGCTATACGTTGGCGGGCAGTCGCATGCGAGTTACCGATATCACGGGCACCCGAGAGGTGCAGACCATTACTGGCGCTTCGTTTTCCAGTGCAGGTGTTGCTTGGCACGAGGTGCTGAATATTGGACAGGACACGGCGGCATACTTAATAATAGAATACAAATAAATATGAAACCCATTTACTCACTTGCCTAAATGGTAGATGAATCAGATGGGCAAATGAACCGAGATTTAAGCTATCTTTCGAATGATATTTACAGCATCAGCGAAACAATTAAATCCGCCAAATCCGTGAATCAGACAATATGAAACGTATCCTCTCCACCCTCTCCAGCAAATGGCCTGAATACTTGATTGAATCGGTCGTAATTGTGGCCAGTATATTGGGGGCTTATGCGCTAGACAATTGGAATGCCACGAGAATAGAGACTAGAAAGGCTGAGCGTTTTTTATCGGAATTGATTGATGAGTTAGACGAAGCTGAAAAGTATATCCAAGAGAATATCGCATTTCACCAAAAGGAATTAGACCAGATTTCAGGTTTACAAACGGCATACTATCAATTTAAGAGCGATACACTACTTTTAAAAATGATTGTTCAATTCTGTGATACAGCAAAAACAAAAAGATTCAATCCACCACGAATTGTTATCGATCATATCATGGAATCAGGAAGTCTAGAATACCTGCCGAAATTGAGCAAACCTATTAGACTTTTGGTTAGCAACTATAATCAAGCCAGTAATATAGAAGATACCAATTCATCTGTTGCAGACAATTCTCAGATCACGTTTAGAAGTATGGTTGACCCATCGACTTTGCGATCCTCAAAACCGATTGGTTTTAAGGAACATACTGTCGTCGCTGACTGGATTTCAAATAAAGATGCGGAGCAATATTTACGGTTTTTGCAATGGATTGATTACTTAGAATATTATCATAAACGAAATGTAACCAATTATTCTCCCCTTCTTACTCAAATTCAATTACTAAAGGCATCTATTTGAAAATCATGAAACGCATCCTAACCACACTCTCAAATAAATGGCCTGAATACTTGATTGAATCGGTCGTAATTGTGGCCAGTATATTGGGCGCATTTGCTCTTGATAGCTGGAATGAAAAGCGAAAACAGCTGGCCGACGAAACTATTTTTCTTTCAAATTTGTCCGAAAACCTCAAGCTAGATTCGATTCAGTTTGCCTACTATGAGGGACAGTACAGATTAATAGAAGAACTGCATGTACAATTGTACAGAATAGGGATTAAAAACGAGGTATTGGACTCCACAGTTGAGCCGCTAATGATTCGCCGATCATTGTATTTTAAGCAGCTAGTAGATGAGGATATAATTGAGAGTTCAGGTGTAATAATTAATCCACGTATCCGTCAGGAATTGATTGATTATGTAAAACTCGTTTCAGATTTGAATGAAGTGTATACAGGTCAATTAACTGAAATAATTACCGACGTGCGAACATATCTAGGACAACAAAACGTCTATAACACAGACAAGTGGTTTGAGTCACCAACCAGAGTAGCAGGCAATTATACGTTTGGAGAATTCGCCGGACAAAACATCGTGGATAATGACAAGCTATTCGAGCTTTCAAAAACAAAAGAATTTCAACAGCGACTTTTCGAACTCAATCTCAAATGGAACGAATTCTACTCCAGCCTTAGAAAGATAATGGAAGCGAGGACAGAACTTCAGATGCTGATTAAGCAAGAGTTAAAAAATCACTGAGGTGATGAGAATTTGATTTACTCCACATCAAAATCAAAGTACCTATCAGGAAAGGGTTCATTGCGCAGGGTGTAATGCCACCACTCCTTACTATAGGCACGGAAGTCATATTTCTCCATGACCATCTTTAGCTTTAATCTATTGGCCTTTTGAGCAGCCGAAAGCTGGCCGTAGGCATGGCCGGATATTTCTCCAAAAAAGTCCCAGCCACTTCCCATATCCAGCTCCTCACCTGTTTTCAAATTGATAATTGTCAAATCCACCGTGCTGCCTCGTGAGTGTCCGGATCGACTAGCCACATAGCCCAATTTGAACACATCTCGCTTGTTTACTCCCGGGTAATATTTTTGTTTAGTGAGCGTATCTGCCGGATCCCTTGCCCAGCGGGTAAAATGATTCACGGCTTTCTGCGGCCGATACGCATCGAATACCTTTAGACCCAATCCTTCATTGGCCAATTCAGCTTGTACTTTCGCCAAAGCCTCACCTGCATGCTTTGAAATGAGCGCTACTGGTTTAGTATATCCATCTACACGTGCACCCACAAAATTGTCCGACGAGTAATAGCGAATATCCAGTGCAATCGTGGGGGTCAGTTCTTGCACATTTACAAAACGTGCTCCGTCATATTGCGCAGACAGTGCCGCTGAAATGAAAATCACAAGGAATAAACATAGACCCTTTTTCATTTCACAGCACCTATATCAATACTTCGCCGGCTCGCCTGCCTTGGGTGTGCTGTTTTTGATAAACTCACGGATGTGCTCGTTGCTGCTGATCAAATCTTCATTGCGCAGATACATCATGTGCCCGCTGCGGTATGTTTTAAACGAAAACCGATCCTTCATTTTGCCACTTGGATCTATCTGCCACATGGTGTACTTGGCATCAAAATACATGGTGGCACCATCATACACACCCGACTGAACCATCACGCGCATGTAGGGATTCATGGCCATGGCCTCACGCAAGTTTTCTCCGGTTCGGTCGCCGGAATTATCCCACGGACGCACAGGCCCAAACATGTTGTATTTAATGTCGGTCTTATAATTCAGCACATTCCTGTAGTAATAATTGATGGCAGGTGTGAAGGCATGCAGCCAACTAGTAAGCTCGGCGTTGTAGTCCGGGCTGTCGCCACCATCTGCACCATCTATGCCTTTGTAGCGTGAGTCAAGCCGACCAATGGTGTAGCCGTCTTCGCGCAATAACTCCTTCCAAAAGAAATCCACCGGCACGTCCAGATTGT
This sequence comes from uncultured Roseivirgaceae bacterium, assembly GCA_964589185.1. Taxonomy (GTDB): domain Bacteria; phylum Bacteroidota; class Bacteroidia; order Cytophagales; family Cyclobacteriaceae; genus JAAEPI01. The sequence continues at coordinate 4,022 of CAZPST010000100.1, forward strand.
ATTGCAAAATGGCCTTTTCGGAAATGCCCGAATATCTCGCCATAGTGGCCGCTGCTTCTGCACGCTCCTCCTCACTCACAAATCCGCCTTTGGCTATCACAGGCATCAGTTGCTCCACGGCGTATTGCTCCACTTGCGGCAATAGCACGTCCAAGTCTTTGGCCTGCAGATCGGCGGGCAATTTCTTGTGATACCATGCTGCTGCTGTGAAATAGGCCAATCGTAAAGACGCACCCAGTGGCCCATCTCTACGTCCTGTGGAAGTGTGAATGCCTAGCTCCGTTGGCGACACTAAGATCACGCCGTTCAGATACATCCACTGCCGATTTTGGAGCTCTAATGTCAGACCGCTCACTCGGGTGGTGCCGTAGCTCTCCCCTATCAGGTATTTGGGCGATTCCCAGCGGTTGTTACGCGTCACGAATGTATTGATCCATTCAGCCAAATAGGTAATATCGGCTTGCACCCCAAAAAACGTCTCCTTCTTGGTTTCTTTATCCAATATGCGCGAGTAGCCGGTGTTCACCGGATTCACAAAGACAATATCCGCCACATCAAGTATTGAGTTGGGATTTTTCTTAGCGCCATACGGCTGCACAGGATAGCCCTCACTGTCTACATTGAGCATGTACGGACCTGTATACGCCAGATGCATCCAGACCGATCCGGATCCGGGACCTCCATTGAAGGAAATCACGAGCGGACGATTTGGCCTATCGGTAATGTCCGTGCGCTCATAATAGGTATAGTGTACGGCAGCTATGGCCTTACCTTCGGCATTCCAAACAGGTTGGGTGCCTGTAGTGGCCCGATACTTTACGGGTTTGCCTTTGATAATGGTTTCGTGGGTGGTCACCACCGTTTCTTCTGCTTTTTGGGCAATGTCTTGCGCAGATGAAACGATACATATAAGTGAAAATAGGAATGTGTAAAATGCTTTCATGTCAATGTTGGGTTGAACTTTTAAAAGTAAAACAGAAAGCGCAGTAACGTGAAAAAACGGTTTATTTTGTGTGGAATGGTCAAAAAGTAAGATAAATGAAAACCAAAGAGTGTCCATCCTGCGGATGGGAAGTGGAAGCTGACAGCCACGAGTGCAAATACTGCCAGTATGAATTTCCCCAAACCAAACGTGGCTATGTGATCGTAGCGGTACTGCTGGTGATCGTACTGTTGTGGATGTTTTTTACCTAAAAGACAGTCCGGTAAAAGATAATTTTTACTTAGAACCTTTCAATTTTTGAAATTTGGCCGTTTCGAAAAATAGTTTGATTAGACCCTGCTAGTGCATCCAAAACTTATGAATAATTTACCTCCCTAAACCACCAAAAACGCACAGCCTTGGATCAAACCACCACCCGCAGGCACTTTCTGTATACACCCTCGGTGTATGATGCCGACCAAGTATTTCAACCAACTACCTACAGTTTATTTAAGCACGGATGCGTGCAAAGCACAGCCTTTTTTGCTGATCAATTAGCTGATCTGGTGGCTTCATTGCCCGATATAGAAGATGCAGTCATCTGTTCGTCGGCGTATATGCGTGTGCCCAATGCTGCGGGACTATTGATGGATCGGATGATGGAATCTGACGCGTTGAAATCGATGGAACGCATTCATCTGCATCGAGAGCGCATCTTTCCGTACGATTATGCCAAGCTGACGCAGGCAGAGCGTGAGCAAAGCATGAAGGATTTCCCGATCCAATTTGACAAAGAAAAAATCCGTAACAAAACCGTACTGATCATAGATGATGCATATGTGACGGGCGCACACGAGCGAGCCATTCGCGATCATTTGGCGCCCTATGCCAAGCATCTCATCTTTTGCTACATCGTAAACTTGACGGGGTTCACGGCCACCACCGAGCACGAAATGAATGCTGTGTGCGTGAAGTCGTTGATGGATTTGTTGCCCATTATGAACCAGCCCTGTTTTCGGCTCAATACACGTGTGCGCAAGACGATTTTCACGGCTTCTTCCGAAGCATTTTCCATTTTCACCAGTTGCCTAAGCGCTGACCAACTCGATGAAATATTGGCTGTGGCAGTAGCTGATCGGCTGGATCAATTGAGCGATAACTTTAGGAGCAAGATCGCTTTGCTTCAATCGATTAGCACAGAAGAACAATTTGTTGATAGTAGTGTGTCATAATACACCGGCCAGTGTCCTATTTGCATTTACGACTGGGGAATACATTTTGAAAAGCAGACCTCTACATCATCGAATAGTTGATGCGCTATCTGAGTAGCCGTGCCGAATATACGATAGCCCCGACCCCAAGGGCGGGTACTAGGTGTCTGAATATCCCTGAAATACCGCTCCAGCGCATTTCACCGATCATCTAACTTCAACGTCGTTCTTCTTTCACCCCAAAGCCGCCACGCCTGGTAGCACCTTGCCTTCCATATACTCTAACAATGCCCCTCCTCCGGTGGACACGTAAGACACGCGCTCTCCGTACCCGAGTTGGTTTACAGCCGCTGCAGAGTCGCCCCCACCGATGAGCGAAAAGCCGCCTTTTTCAGTGGCTGTCACCACCGCTTCGGCAATGGCATTGGTGCCTTTCGAGAAATTGCTCATCTCAAATACACCCATTGGGCCGTTCCAAAGTATGGTCTTTGATTTCAAAATGACATCCGCAAAAACCTTGGTGGATTCAGGTCCAATGTCCAATCCCATCCAGCCATCCGGAATAGCGTAATTATCACAGATTTGCGTAGGAGCGTCGTTGCTGAATGCATCGGCAATTACTGAATCTTTGGGCAAATGCAGCTCTACGCCCTTTTCTTTTGCCTTGGAAATCAATGATTTAGCCAAGTCAAGTTTATCCGCTTCCACCAGCGAATTGCCCACTTGTCCTCCCATCGCCTTGAAAAACGTGTACGACATGCCTCCTCCTATGATCAGATGATTGACGGTATCAAGAAGTCGCTCAATGATCAATATTTTATCTGAAATCTTGGCGCCTCCCATGATGGCTGTGAACGGACGATCGGCCTTTTCGAGTACTTTTTTGGCATTGTCTAATTCCTGAAACATCACATATCCGCTGCATTTATCCTCAAAATAATTGGCCACAATAGTGGTAGATGCATGGGCTCTGTGTGCTGTACCGAAGGCATCATTTACATATATATCTCCTAGTTTGGACAGTTTCTCAGCAAAGTCCGAATTGCCCTTTTCTTCTTCGGGATAAAAACGGACATTCTCCAAAAGCAACACCTCGCCTGCCTTCAACTTTCCGGCCTTTTCAGTAGCCTGGGCTCCTATGCAATCATCGGCGAACTGCACAGGCGTACCTAGTAGATTACTCAAGTCTGATACGATGTGTTTCAAGGAATATTTATTCTCCGGACCACCCTTCGGCCGCCCCAAGTGCGACATCAAAATAGCACTGCCTCCATCGGCCAATATCTTCTTGATCGTAGGCACGGCGGCTCGTAGACGATTGTCGTCTGTTACTTCCAATTCATCATTGAGTGGCACATTGAAATCGACCCTAATGAGGGCTTTTCTATTGGCGAACGAGTAGTCGTTGATGGTCTTCATTGTCTTAGTTTATTGGCGAAAATCCGTTGATCAGGGCACAATTCCAAATTACTTGGCTGCTGCTCGTTCGAGGCGATCATTGATGGCTCTGCCTAGTCCTTCGTTCGGAAACGATTCCGTTAGGATTACATCCACATCTGCATTCCCCAGCTCTCGAAGGGCTTTAAATACGTTTTTGGCCGCTTCAGGTAGGTTTCCGGCAGGAGAAAGCACGCATATTTGATCGGCATCAGGAAAATCTTGGCTGAAGGAAATAATTCCCACTTTTTTTTCGGCATGGCGCTTCATTTCGGTGGCTATGTCACCAATGATCACCGGCTTTCCGGGGGAGTAGTGTGACTTCAGCATGCCGGGCGCCACCGGGTTTGAGCTTTTGTTCAGCTGCATTTGCACCGGCCCCACTACCGTCTCAATTTCTTCCAAACTCAATCCGCCTAGTCGATAGACGATCACTTCATTTCCCTCAAATCCCAAGATTGTCGATTCAATGCCCACGGTGCATTCGCCCCCATCTAAAATGAATGGGATTTTATCTCCCAATTGGTCATTCACGTGCTGAGCTGATGTGGGGGACACATAGCCAAACGGATTGGCACTCGGCGCGGCAAGCGGAAAATCAAGTTGAGCGAGCAGGTCGAGTGTGAGCGGATGGTTCGGGATGCGGAAGGCCATACGCGGCAGTCCGGACGTCAGCAAATCGGGAATCTCCGGCTTTTTCTCTAAGAGCATCGTGAGCGGACCCGGCCAAAATGCATCGGCCAATTGCTCGGCTTTTGAAGGAAGCGTTTTCACCCATTGACGCACTTTCTGAAGGTCGTTCGTATGAGAAATGAGCGGATCGAATTTCGGTCGGTTTTTTACGGTGTAGATTTTCAGGATGGCGTCTTCATTCAGCGCATTCCCCGCCAGGCCATACACCGTCTCAGTAGGCATGCCGATCACCTCTCCAGTGCGAAGAAGCGCTGCTGCATGTTGAATATCCGTGCCGATATGAGCCATGCCGCAAATTTGGGGGGAAAATGGGATTTGAGAAGTATCTGAAATTCCTGTTTTAGGAATCACATTGAGCTTGGGTTTTTGCGAAAATAAAAATTACCACCAACTGCTTAGAAAATTGCGATTAACTATATTTTTGCAAATTCTACGACACGAAATTTCAAATTCACGTCCGCCAACATAGAATCTAGGCGCACATACAATCAACTACATATTATTAATTTCCAATAGCGTCCTAAACGTTTTCACATCTACGCATTAATCCACCCACAACAGG
>CAZPST010000101.1:0-8731 GCA_964589185.1 uncultured Roseivirgaceae bacterium
TACCTCAAATTTTAGCGTATTGGCCACTTTTCAATAATGGTGCGGAAAACAGGAAGAAGCATTAAGGTGTTTTGCTAAAATACATGTCCCCTATCCGATGTATGATTATGGTTCGGACTTTTAATGTTCCTTAATGCCTTAATAGTTCAAACAAATGCCCCTTTCACGGTCTCTCCAATCGCTCTTTACCTACCGCCAATGCTTGGTTCATTTGCTCCGACACCTGACTCATGGATTCCTTTTGACCGAGCAGATAGGCGATCGTTTCATCGTCTGTTTCCCCTTCAAAGTTGGGGTTGAAGTTGCGCATCCAGTTCATCATGGCATCTTCAGCCAGCTTGATTTCCTGTATCAGTTCTGCCACCGTGTCTTGCCCCGATTGGGTTGAGTCTGTATCGGCGAGTTGTTGCAATTTCATCCGGGTTTTGTAGAGATCATCCATAAGCGGCATCATCTCATCGTGTAGCACGATCACCTCATCGCCGAGTTTGATTATTTCTTCTTTTTTTGGATTGGTACAGCCCGACAGCACGCTGATAATGAAAAGCAATCCAACTAATTTTCTCATAACACTTCCATTTTGGCGTCCTTCAATACGTACATCAATTGATTGTAATCCTTGTCGTTGAGGTAGAGCGTGCCGGTCACGCGCACAGCCTTGGCGGTGTATTTCACAGCCTCTTTTAGGTATACTTCGGCCACCGTTTCCGGTCCACTGCCTCCGCAGAAAAAACACGAAGCGATGGGAAGTGACGACACGATAATTTTCTGCGGATCAAACAATCCGTCAAACGGAACGATAAACCCCTCCAGCACGATGGTTTTGCCACTCAGGCTTTTCACATCCGCACTGAACTTGGGCACATATATTTCGCCGTATTCATCTTCGGTTTTGTCGTAGGTCACCTTGGAGAGCTTTGCCCAATTGGCCGAACTCGTTTGTTGGCTGTAGAGGATAGGCGCTAGGCCAACGAGGAAAAAAATCAGTAATGTCGTTCTCATACTTATCCTTTTGCGAGGGTTTTAGAAATGTCTGATCGATAGGCCATGAATGCGGGCACAATGGCCGAAACAATTCCGACTGCAAAGCTACCGATCAAAATGGCTACTTCCTGCCTTACAAAAAATAAGCCATCCGTCTGCATATTTTCTGCGAAGAGCCCCAAGAGGTGAAATCCACCGTGCGCCAATGCAAATCCAAACGTAATGCCTGCTATGGTCAGAAAAATACCCTCAAGGAGTACATGCAGAAAAACCTGCACACGACTAGCACCCATCGAGCGCATGATGGCCAGTTCGTATTTGCGTTCTTTGAGTGAATTGATCAATGCGATAAACACACTCACGGCACTGATGATAATGATGACCAGCCCGAGTAGGTTCATGATATCCACGCCCGTTCCGATCAAATTAAATAGTCGAGCCGTCTCAAAGGCCGGAGAAGCCGCTTGAAAGTTGCTGTCTTTGTTCACCATCTGGGGCAATCGGATGGCGGCCATCGGGGAGGCATACTTCAGGAGCAAGCTGGTGATATCTTCATTTTCAAATTGCTCTTGCGTGACAGTAATGCCCAAGTGCGGAATGACCACCGGCGCATGTAGCGAATCGGCGTGTTCTTCATGTTCGTCAGCATGACCATGCACGTGCCACACACTGGCTACCGACACCAATATCAGCTCGTCCAGCACCGTGCCTGATGGTGCCGATATGCCCGAAACGGTAAACGGATGCTCATCGTGTCCGGCTCCTATTTCGGCCAGTCCATGCGTGCTGCTGAAAGTGTCGCCTATGTTGAGACCCAGTTTTTTGCTGATTTTGCTACCAATTACAGCTTGCATTTCACCGTCGGTCCAACTGCCCGTAGCAATGGTGGCGCTGTATAATTCTAGGTAAGCAGGAGTAGTGCCCACTATTCGGTAGCCCGCATACGAATCGCCGAGTGAGAGCGGTATGGCCGTTTGGATTAATCGGTTTTTGGAGAGTTTGGCGGCTTCTTTCAGTGAAATATTACCTGTGGGAAAATCGACATGGAAGATATTGGCCAAGATCAATTGGAGCGGACTGCCTTTGGCGCCCACCACTAGGTCAATGCCCTGTGCGTTGGTGTTGATTTCATTTTTCAGGTGGGTGCTCACCAATAGTATCAGCACGATGATGCTCACGCCAAACCCAAACAGGAGCACACTCAGCAGCGAACTGAGCGGTTTGAATACGATATTTCTAAAACTGAGGTAGAGCAGGTTCATAGCACGAGTTGATTGTCAAATGCACCTTTGATACGCTGATCATGGGTGGCAATGATGAGGATGGCTTGGCGTTCCTTGGCCTGCGCTTCAAGTAGCTGCAACACACGTTCACAATTCGTGTCATCCAGGCTGGCAGTGGGCTCGTCTGCCACAAGCAATACAGGATCGTGAATAACCGCCCGAGCAATGGACACCCGCTGGGCTTGTCCTTCGCTGAGTTCGTGCACTTTTCGTTTATTCAATTGACCCAACTCGAGTGAGTCCAGTACATAATCGAATTTCTCCTTCGCTACTTTTTTGCCACTGAGATAGGCTGCCAATTGAAGGTTTTCAATGACCGACAAAGCTTTGATCAAATGGGGCCGCTGAAACACGATCCCGATGTTTGCGCCACGAAATTTGTCCAATTGCGCATGCGACATAGCAGAGACCGATTTTCCATGAATCACAATGTCACCGGCTGAGGGTTTGAGTAAGCCACATAGTAAGTGAAGCAGGGTCGTTTTGCCACTACCGGACGTCCCCAGTATCAAGGCGTGCGCTTGGTCAGCCACCTGCCAGTCAGGGTAAGTAATGCGCGTATCTCCGTAACTTCTACTCAGCTGCTGTAGTTCGATCATTGCTCTTTTGGCATAATGGTTGCCTTAGTAAGCGAAAATACACACACTATGTTCCTTTTTCTCTTTTCTATCGCTTTTGTTGGCACGTTGTACATTCATCACAAAAGACGCTCATCTATCTAATTGATTTCAATATTCGATGGACTTGTCGAATGTGGTGATTTTGATGGACGTTGAAAAATTGGATCGCTCCAGCCAAGCTTAGCATACCAATAAACGGATGCTTATATACCGCCTTTCGTCCCCATTCATCAGGGAATTTTTCTACGAACGATCGAAGTTCTGAACGTGTAGTAGCCCAATCATTTTCTATCTCCTCAAGTGAACTTATTGGAGGATTTTCCAATGCTTTTGGCGCTTTTACCTTAGCGCCTGATCTAAATGTCAAATCAGTAAGCACAAGAAGCAAGCGAGGATAAAGTGTGCTATTGGCTAACTGCGCGCCTCCCTGTGATTTTTTGGTAATGTATGCCAGCGAGGCACTTTCGGCCATTTGCACATGGCGTAGCACCTGAACGACATTCCACGAGTTAGGCGGAGCAAATGATCTTTTTTCCGGGGGAAGACCAGCGCAAATGGCTAGGATTTTCATCCGTCGGTCTTCTAATTTGTTGAAGTGTGTCCAAATGGGATTAGTGCTTTTCAAGGTGCCTGTATGTATTAGTTTTGTGGAAAAGTATAGAAAAAGTTATATTCGAATCGATTATTCAGTTCAAATTTACGACCACCAACAAACCCATTCTCCCGTGAGCCAATTTTTCACTTCGAATGGCATGTTTCCGATAACGCATTTTTTGATTTTTAGAAGGCAGTATCAACCTTGGATGAAATAAGCATATGAGCATCTTTGACATAGTCGCACTACTCATTTTTATGTCGGGCCTCTTCATTTTTGTGAATGCCTTTTTTCTGAAATTACCTTCCTCTATCGGTCTCATGATCATGGCGCTCTGCCTTTCGGTTGTGGTGTTGATCATTGGATATTTCTTCCCCAGTATGCACCTAGCGGAGCATGTCAAAGAATTCGAATTTGAGGAAATTCTCTATCAACTTGTATTGAGCTTCATGCTCTTTGCGGGCGCCCTGAACATTGATTTTAATAAACTAGCTCGTCAGCGTACACCTGTATTGGTGCTTGCCACCGCCGGAGTGCTTATTTCTACGGCTGTTATCGGTACCATTGTGTATTTCATGCTTGATTGGATCGGCATTCATCTCGAATTCCTCTACTGTCTGGTATTTGGTGCCCTCATGTCACCCACCGATCCTATTGCGGTCAATAAAACAATCAAGCGGTTCAACCTCTCGAAAGATCTTGAGACAAAGATCACCGGAGAATCGCTCTTCAACGACGGAATTGCGGTGGTTTTGGCTCTCACCCTATTGGATATTGCCCATGCAGGCGAGGATCATACCTTGACCATTTTTGAGACCTTGTATATCATCACTGCCGACATTGGCGGAGGCATTTTTATTGGTCTTTTCCTTGGCTATATCGGGTACAGATTGCTCAAATATGTAGACAATGACGTAGTGGAGGCCGAAGTGCTAATTACGCTGGCTATAGTGATGGTGGGCTCATTTTTGGCAGATTTCATGCACGTTTCTTCTAAGCAAGCGGCTGTGGTGATGGGGCTGGTCATAGGAAATGAAGGTCGGAGCACCCACGTGGCGAGTGCTGCGGGAGACTATGTGTTCAAATTTTGGCACCTTTTGGAAGAGACTTTTAGTGCCATGCTGTTTGTACTGATAGGCATGGAAATGCTCGTGATTCCTTGGAAGCTGGATTATTTCGCGGCTGGATTCTTCGCGGTGAATATCGTGCTGTTTGGTAGATGGGTGAGTGTATATCTGCCGATAAAATTTATGCAATCGAAGCATTCATTTGATAAAAATACAGTGGCGGTACTCACGTGGGGCGCACTGAGAGGTGGCTTGCCCATTGCCCTTTCACTTTCATTGGCAGATTTTCATGGCAAAGACGTGATCATCACCATGACATACATTGTGGTGGTGTGTTCGGTACTGTATCAGGGCTTTTCTTTAGCTCCACTCATGAAAATGTCTTTGGGTGCTAAGAACCGCAAAGGAGACTAAGCTGTACTTTTGTCGAATGCGAAAAATTCTCCTTTTGATGGTGGTCATTGGTTCAATGACCGGGTGCGGTAAACAAGACAAGGACAAACCCGATTCTCCGCGTATTAAGAAAAATACCCGTATTGAGGCGCCAGGCATGAATGCGTATGCTACGCTTGGCGAGTCGGTGACCTTTACTGTCACCGCCGATGAGGGCACGGTAGATTCGGTGAAAGTAGTAGCCGGAAAAGTACAAACAGTATTCAAAACATCCACCTTCAATTGGGTGCCAGCTACGCAAAGGACTGGTACGTTTGGGTTCCAAGTGAATGTGTATAGCGAAGGACAGGAAGAAATCCATTATCCACGCATGCGCATGTTGTCAGACGTGGTGCCCGAACCGTTCACCTATGTATCACTTGGAGCGTATGAGCATGATACCAATGCCTACACGCAGGGCTTGTTTTTCCTGAATGATCGGCTGATAGAAAGTACCGGTGAGCGCGGCAAATCCACACTGCGGAAGGTGCATCCGGTGACAGGCGAAGTGCTGCAAAATGTTCCCTTGGCCGATACGTATTTTGGAGAGGGTTGCACCGTATACAAAGACAAAATTTACCAACTCACGTGGACTTCCCGTGTGGGCTTTATCTATGATCTGGAGCTGAATCAGACGGGCACGTTCCAGTATTCTACAGATGGATGGGGACTCACAACTATGGGCGACACCTTGGTGATGAGCGATGGCTCTGAGCGACTTTACTTTATGAACCCGATGGGCTTCACTGAGATTGATCAAATAGAGGTGTACAACAATGTGGGCAAAGTGACCCAGCTCAACGAGCTAGAGTATATCAACGGGCACATTTATGCCAATGAATACCAATCCAATAAGATACACGTGATAGAGCCGACTACCGGCAGAGTGCTCAAAACCATCGATATGAGTGGCATTCTCTCACCCGATGAAGTCAGCAAAGCAGATGTGCTCAATGGCATAGCCTACGATGCTGAGGGTGACCGTCTGTTTGTGACAGGTAAATGGTGGCCGTGGCTATTTGAAATAAAATTACAACCAATAAATTCCCAGTTATGACATTGCAAGAAGCAACTGAAAAAGTGCAGAAAATGGCCGAACGGCACGCAGGTAAGTTTGGCAACAAAGTCAATTTCGTATTTGATGAAGGCGCGATCTTTTTGGATGACAGTGTGACGCCTGCCATCATCGAAAATGCAGCCGGTGACGCACCCTGCACCATCAAGATATCGTTGGACAATTTTGACAAAATGCTGAGTGGTGACATGAATCCGATGATGGCATTCATGACCGGCAAAATGAAAATAGATGGAGATAAGGGTGTGGCTATGAAGCTGGCCTCCTTGTTCTGATTTTCTTAACGTGAGTTCGCGATAATAAAAAGGAAAACGGATTTTAAGAACCCACCCCAACCCCTCCAAAGAGGGGATTTAAGGTGTTTTCCTTTTTATTCTTATCTCGAAACACGCGTTACCTCAGGATATACAATTTCCCAAATCCATTTTTGAAGGCCTTATCCGCCGAGGTGGTTCGATGTTCCATTGGCTCGTCACCTGAGCGCATGACCACCCGATAGAAATACACACCATTGGCCAGTTTGTCACCGTATTCGTCTGTGCCGTCCCACGCATATTGGGTGATGTTGTGCCCGATTTTGATCGGCCCGATTTCATCTTGATTGATTTCTCGCACAATTCTTCCTGAGATTGTCATGATCTGGATTTTTAGTTTTTCAGGCACTTGTGTGCCCGTGAGCGTGAAGACGAAACGCGTTTGGGTAGAAAATGGATTGGGGTAGGGATAGAAATGCGTAATGCTGGCTTCACTTACCACTTCAAAGGAGATTTCATACGGTGCAGTGCCGGATGTATTGCCACTTTCATCTCGCCCCTGCACACTGAGGGTGTACACGCCATCTTCTAATGTACCGGGCGTATAGGTTATCTCGAAATCAGCCGCGTTGGCACTGTATTGCATTTCCCCGCCTGCAAAATTCACGCGCTCAAAAGCGCATCCTTCACACGGACGCTTAAGCTTTATTTCCATTCCGAGTGTGTCTGTTTTTTGGATGAATGGGTTATCATCTTTCATGCGAATGACGATCGTGGGTTCCGGAGATACGATATCTCCATTCATGATGTATTGCCCGTCAAAAGTGACGTCCAACACGGGATTCGTATTATCACCGGCCACATTCACAGACTCGATCAGGATGAGGTCATTGTTGAAGGTGTATTCTTCATTTTCGGCGGCTCGCACCTGCACTGATAGGTTATTCAGTCCGTCTTGACCAACTGTCTCCACCGCGGTGGCGAATACTGTAGTGTCACCGGCCAATGGCCCTTTGATCTTAAACACTTGCTGCTGTTGGCGTCCGGAGGTTGCCACGCGGAGCACAGCTGTCACCTGAGCCGAATCTGTAAAATCCAATGTGGAGTAATTGTAGAACCCAAACGATTTGACGGCCTCTTGCCCTTCAATTACATGTGTGACCTCCGGCTCGTCCGTGTACAGGAGCCCCTCCGGCGGACGCTCATACAGTACTTGCCAAAAGTCCAGTTGCGGGGGTGTCAAATCCACATCATCGGCCAGAACGAAATCGAATTTGAGCCATGGGTAGGCCAATGCATCTACAGCTGACAAGTCTTGATCGTCTCTTCTGGCAAATTGGAACAAGTCTACTTCCTGTCCATCGGGCGTGATACCGCGCACATTTATTTCCACCACATCGTTGGCATCTTCTCGGGTTTGATAGGTAAATGACGACCAATTCTTGGCCGGCCCGATCCGATTGGTACTGATACGTCCGGTGGTGAATGTCCCAAACACATTGTCATTTAGTTGAATGGATTGTTGGGTAATGGGTGTCGCTGTGCCATCATTGGTCACCATCACGGCCGTGCCGGGGGCATCACCTTTTCTGCCCAAAATAATCACCGGCTGACCATTTGCGAGCGACGCAACAGACGCAGCACTCACGCCTATTTGTTCCAGTGCACTGAGCACATCCCCATCCCAGTTGGTATAGTTGACTTGGCCGATGTTGAACAATACAATGTGATCGCCCAGTTTCATATTGTTGATCAATGTCTCAAGGTAGGCATTCGTGCCCAGCACATCGGTTTCCCGCAGATTGTAGACCATTTGAGGCAGTCGGCCGCAGACAAGCGCACTGAAGACATCCGCACCTGTGATTTCGATAGGGCGATACGGATTTATACTCTCCCTGTCAAATACCAGCGCATTGATCGTGTTGTTGGCACACTGAGGGTCAATGGTATTGCTAGTGACCAGATAATCAATACCATTGGCGATAAGTTGTAGGTCAGCGTAGACGTATCCCGGGTATGCCGCTCCGAATGTGGTCACCTGTACGGGGGCGTCTGTTTCGATGAATTGCCATTTATCTTCATCATCACTGTAGGTCACGCCCACCATCAAATTTTGCACAAATTGCCCGGCTGTAAACTGACCCCATCCCGTCTCGCTTCCCGAGATGAGTGTGAAGGACGTTTGTTCCCAGGCCTCCTCTTGTATTGATTGTGGACTGCTGAAGCGGGTGCGCCAAAACAGCACGGTGCTGTCCGGTAAGTTATCAGCAGCAAAATTGACCGATTGGGAGAGGAGATTTTTTCCTGACAAGCTGAAGCTTTTGAGCAAAGGGCTATCAAATGATCGAACAGAATCTATCTCCATATCATACGACCTAGATGGCTCTAGCATGTCGGTAGGTTGCCAATGAAATTGCACTT
>CAZPST010000102.1:0-8624 GCA_964589185.1 uncultured Roseivirgaceae bacterium
TTGGGCAGATAGGCTGCAGTGATGGTTTGGCCAAATTTAAATGTGCCCGATGTGGGCTGCTCTTCGCCCATGAGTACTTTGAAGAATGACGTGATGGCCATGCTGTCATTACTCACCACCGCTATTTTGTCGCCACGGTTGACGAACAGATCAAGGTCTTTGAAAAGGTACTGGCCGTTTACTTCCTTGCTCAGCTTTTGCGTTTCCAAAATTTGATCGCCGGCGGTGCGTGTCTGGTTGAAGATGATGGCCGGATACTTTCGGTTACTTGGCTGAATTTCCTCAACGTTGATCTTTTCGAGCAATTTCTTGCGGCTAGTGGCCTGCTTGCTCTTGGAGGCATTGGCACTGAATCGGGCAATGAAGTCTTGCAATTCCTTCTTCTTTTCTTCGGCTTTCTTGTTGGCAGAAGATCGCTGGATAAGCGCCAGTTGGCTACTCTCGTACCAGAAGGAGTAGTTACCGGTGAAGAGTTTGATTTGGCCAAAATCGATATCTGCCACGTGCGTACACACTGTATCGAGGAAGTGGCGGTCGTGGCTCACTACGATGAGCGTGTTTTTGAAATCCATCAGGTAGTCTTCCAGCCACGAAATGGTGTTGATGTCCAAATCGTTGGTAGGTTCGTCTAATATCAGAATGTCGGGATTGCCGAAGAGGGTTTGTGCCAAGAGTACGCGCACTTTTTCGTTACCACTTAGTTGCTTGAGCAGTTTGTAGTGCTTGTCTTCGGTGATGCCCAAGCCGCTGAGCAGAGCCGCTGCATCTGACTCGGCATTCCAGCCGTCCATATCGGCAAATTTCGTTTCCAGATCGGAGGCGCGATTACCGTCCGCCTCGCTGAAATCGGGCTTGGCATAGAGCGCATCTTTTTCTTTCATGATGTTCCACAATTCTTTGTGACCCATGATTACCGTGTCAAGCACGGGGGTGTTGTCGTACTCAAAGTGGTTTTGCTTGAGTACGGCCATGCGCTTGCCGGGCTCTATGTTTACCGTGCCTGAGTTGGCCTGTATTTCACCTGCCAGAATTTTCAGAAACGTGGATTTCCCTGCGCCATTGGCACCTATGATGCCGTAGCAGTTGCCGGGTGTGAAGTTGATATTTACTTCGTCGAATAGTACGCGCTTGCCGTATTGGAGGGAGATGTTGGAGGTAGAGATCATGATGCCTGAGTGTTCGAGGCGCGAAGTTAGGCGATTTTGAGGGGGATTGAAATGGGTTTGGGGGATTTGGTGTTGGGTTTTGGGGAAGGCAGACGACAGTCCACAGTCCACGGACGACAGACAGACTACAGAGTAAAGTCGCAATTCTACATAGTAGCGATTAATTCTTACGATAAATCGTTATTTTGTGGGACAAATGAATTTTACCATGGATTTGCAGGCTGAGAAATTAAGTTTATTAGAATGGATAGCAGGTTTGAATGACCCAAATACACTCAAAGAATTCATTTCCCTAAAAAAATCAAAGGAGGTGGATTGGTGGGATGAGATTAGTGAGGCAGAGCGAACTGCTATAAATGAAGGCTTGGATCAACTCGAGCGCGGAGAAAGTATACCCCACGAGCAGGTTATGAATGAAATTCGTGCGAGGTACAACCTATGAGCAAACCAATCGAATGGTCACCTCGATCTAAGCAAGACTATCTGAACTTGTTGGATTATCTAGAAACCAAATGGGGAGAAAAAACCATCCGAAAGTTTCATATTCGTTTGATGTCTATTCTTGAACTCATTGCTGAAAGACCCGAAATCTACCCGGCATCAGCAAAAAATAAACGGATAAGAAGGTGCGTAATAAGTAGACAAACCAGTCTTTATTATCAAATCCGGAGAAACACAATTGAGCTGATCACTTTATTCGATAATCGTCAAAATCCCTCCAAAATTAGGGTTTAGGAGATAGGTCTGTCTGAAAGGATGAGATAGGTGTCCGGAATTTCATTCGATTTATCATTGTTACCGCTTGGCTATGAAATAGAATTCTCGTTCCAATTCCCTTTTTAAGCGGCGTGTACTTCCTCTCATAATGAGATATGGGATGCCCATCATAAAAGCACCATGAAATAGTAAGAAAGGAAAGGCAAATACCACTTCATTTCCGGCTCCCTCAGAAAATAACATCACCGCTCCTGTCACGGCGTAAATGAGTATCAAAAAGATATAAAATGGGATCATTATGTTTAGAAAGCCATTGATTTCAGTGGTAATGATCAACTTGTCCTCTTTTTGAGTAAAACTTCCTGTTGCAACGGCCAGATTCATATTCATATCAAAAAAACGTTTCTTCCGCTTTATTTTGAATCCCTCATAGCCAACCTGACCTTTGAATTCATTTTTTCCGGAGGAGAATGCATCAAAAGTGTCACTGAACAAAC
This sequence comes from uncultured Roseivirgaceae bacterium, assembly GCA_964589185.1. Lineage (GTDB taxonomy): Bacteria > Bacteroidota > Bacteroidia > Cytophagales > Cyclobacteriaceae > JAAEPI01. The sequence goes on from CAZPST010000102.1 coordinate 2,381, forward strand.
CGAGATCACTTGGATCAACTTCATTTTTCAGCTTTTCCACAAACTCATTTTTATGAATACCATCAATCTCCACTGTTAGCTGATCGAGCAGGCGGATTTGTTTCAGAAAATTCTTCATTGCCGCAAAAGTACACGAGCACACCGGTTAATATCCACTAGTCAAAATAGCACCTCGTTCTTGAACCTAAGTAATGAGCACCTTACTATCAATTATCTTGAGCATATCGCTATCTTAATGACCAAATTTCACCTTGATGGCGCACGATCAACAGAAACTGAACGAACTGCTGGATAAAATGCAGACGCTCCTGCAACGGCAAGAGACATTCGCTCGCGAAATCAACAACATCAAAGCGCAGATTGACCAGTTAGTGGTGCAACAATTTGATGAGGTGCCTACTCCGGCTCCCATTGAAACACCGAAAACGGTAGTGGTGCAAGCGCCTCCTCCTCCCCCGCCTCCTGCACCCGTGAAACCTTCGCGCACGCCCATGGAAATGGAGAAGTTTATCGGTGAAAATCTTATCAACAAGATTGGTATAGCCATCACCATCATTGGGGTGTCTATTGGTGCCAAATACGCTATAGACCATGAATTGATTAGTCCGCTGGTGCGCATCTTACTTGGTTGTCTGGTTGGGGTGGTGCTGATTGGCTTTGGTTATCACCTAAAATCGAACTACCGAAATTTCAGTGCTGTGCTGTTGGGTGGCGGCATTGCCATCAACTATTTCATGACCTATTTGGGGTTCGATTTGTATGCGCTTATGCCTCGAGAAGTGGCCTTTGGTATCATGGTGCTGCTCACGGTGTATACCGTGTGGGAGGCCGTGCGCTATGACGAAGAAGTGATAGCGCTCATAGGGCTGGTGGGTGCCTATGCCGTACCTTTTTTGTTATCAGATGGTTCGGATCGAGTGGCGGTGCTTTATAGCTATATTTTCATCATCAATGTGGGCATTTTGTGGCTGTCATTTAGGCGACTCTGGATCAAAGTGTATGTAACTGCCTTTGGCCTTACATGGCTTATTTTCATCACATGGGCATCTTATTCCTTCAAGCCCGACGAGCATCTGTTGCTCGGGATGGTGTTTGGTGCGCTTTTTTACCTCACTTTCTACGTCACGTTTTTGGCGTACAAATGGCAGCACAATGAGCAATTTCAGCAGAGCGATGTGTTTGTGATTCTGCTTAATACCTTTCTATTCTATATCACTTGCTATGCGTTTTTGAATCAACACAAAACAGCCAACGACTACCTTGGTTTGTTCACTTTATGCAATGCCGTGCTTCATACAATTGTGGCAGCATTGATACAAATGCGCAGCAGCATCGACAAGCAGATTGTGCATCTTATCTCGGGTTTGGCGCTGCTGTTTATCACCTTGGCCGTGCCTGTGCAGTTTGACGGCAACTGGGTGACGTTGCTCTGGGCAGGACAAGCGGCTTTGCTCTTTTGGATTGGACGCACGCAAGCCGCGAGTTGGTACGAAAAGCTCGCTTATCCGCTTATGTTGCTGGCGACTCTCAGCCTGTTTCAGGATTGGTCAGCCGCCCGCATCGACACGTGGGACAAAGAAATTCCGGCCATTCAGCCATTCGCATCGATGGGCTTTTTCACGTCGCTGGCGGTGATGGCGCTATTTGGTTTCATCTACTACATTCATCAGCAGTCCGCCGAGCGGGCGGCATACAAACACCTACCCGACCTGAATGGGCTGATTAACATTGGCTTGGCAAGCGTATTGATTTTGGGCTTGTTCAATACATTTTTTCAGGAAATAGAGCTGTATTGGAACCTCCGCGTGCATGCCATACGCCATGCGGTGCAAGACGGTGGAGGCGACACGTATGAGCAAATTCATCACCTTCAATTGATCAAAAGTTGCTGGCTGATCGGATATGCTATGGTGTATGCTGCCGGGCTATCGGTGGTGCAGTTGGTGGGTGTAAAAAATGCGGCTTTTGCTAAAACGACTTTCGTGCTCAATGCACTGGCACTTTTCTTTTTCCTCACGGCCGGACTGTATGCGCTGAGCGAATTGCGCGACCTCTACTTACATCCATCCGATGGATTTGCCGTGAGCTCTCCAAGCCTTGGTTACCGCTATGTGATGCTTGCCATTGGCGGATTTCTTTTGATGCTCACCTGGCGAATAGTGCAACTTGAATGTATGCGTAATTCTGGATTCCAACGTGGATTTGAATTTGTGCTATTCACTTCTGTCCTATGGATAAGCAGCAGCGAACTATTACATTGGATGGCAATGAATGACAGTCAATCTGCATATAAATTGGCGCTGAGCATTTTATGGGGTAGTTATTCGCTTGCGGTCATTTCGATAGGAATTTGGAAAAAGAAGCAACACCTGCGCATTAGTGCTATGGTGCTGTTTGGCGCTACACTACTGAAGCTCTTTTTGTATGACATTTCGCATCTGAATACCCTCTCCAAAACGATCGTATTTGTGACACTCGGCGTGCTGCTATTGATCATTTCGTTTTTGTATAATAAGTACAAGCATTTGATTGGGGAGTAGGTTTTTGGGATTAGGTTTTGGATTTTGGGTCGACAGTCCACGGACAACAGACGACAATTGTCTGAATCACGGATTGAGCGGATTTTTAGATTTCACGGATTAGTTCACAACTACTTCTATGTTTAGTTTTAGTTGTCGGAACTTATCACAAATCACTTTTCACTAATTAACCAGTTAACCAAAACTACCAATCACCCCAATTGCCCGATCAATTTCCTCCTTTGAATTATAAATATGCACCGAGTGCCGCACCAGCGTGTCGCCGACAGATCGGGGTTGTAGTTTTTCGCGCTCCCAAAGTGTTTTTTGCACATTCGGACCGCTCACGCCCTTTACTTCATAGGTGGTGATGCCTGCACACATGGCCGGATGCACAGACGAATGAAGGGTGACATGTTTCATCTCCTTCAGTCCCGCTCGCAGGTAGTCTCCCAGTTCCTTCACTCGCCCTATCCAGCGGTCGTGCCCGATGGTGTTGAAGAAATCTACAGCTGCATCAAAGCCCGTCATCACGGCCGGATTGCCTGTGCCATTTTGCATCAGCCGGAAGCCATGATCATCAGTATTCTCCCAGTTATAGCTTGGTATAGTCGCCCAAATGCTTGAAACCACGTCTTTGTTCACATACAAAATGCCACTGCCAGCCGGTGCAAGCAGCCACTTATGCAAGCTGGAGTAGTACGCATCACAGCCAATGTCCTTCACATCTACTTTTATTTGTCCCACCGTTTGGGCGCCATCCAAAATGGTGAAAATGCCTCTTTTTCTTGCTTCGGCACATATTTCCTTCACGGGCATCACCGTGCCGTAGGAAGACACAATGTGCGGTATGGCGATCACGCGCGTTTTCTTTGTCACTTCTTTAAAAATGGCTTCAAACACCTCCTGCGGATCGTTGGCGGGTTCGGGCATGGTGGCTTGCTTATACACACAGCCACGCCGCTTAGCCAGCAGTTGCCACGCAGCAAATCCGCCTCCATGCTCTTGGTTGGTGTTCAGTAATTCATCGCCTTTGTTTAGCTCCAAGCCCATGCCCACATAGTTCATCCCGAATGTGGCATTTTGGATAAGCGAGATTTCTTTGTAGTCGGCATTGATGATTTTCCCGATTTTTTGCCTGAGCGAAACATACGGAAAGTAGCCCGTGAGTAGCTCCGGCCCAGATTCGTTTTTGTAGTCTATCTCTGCTGCATGCTCGCCATAGTACAACATGTGGTGCATCATTTTTTCCAACACATAGGTAGAGCTTGGGCCCATGGTGCCGTTGTTGAAATACGTCTTACCTTCTTTGAGCGGGAATTGCTTGCGCACCATACGCCAATAATCATCCGTATCGGGTTTGGCGGCTCTGAGTGGCTCAAGTGATGGGAGCGTTTTGCTATCAAAACTAAATAGCGGCAGGGCAAGTGCGCCCATAAGGCTTTTTTGGAGGAAATCGCGGCGGTGGGTCATGTGTGCAGAGGTTCGGTTGATTCCTAAAGATAGGGAATCAGCGCCTTTTCACAGCGTACCGTCTTCCCAGCCCCACGGACTTTCGGGTGTTTCCACAGGAGTTGTAAGATCAAATTGGATGGAGATCACACGGTCAGTGGTGACACGGCGCAGGTTGTAGGTGAACTGTTCGCCCGGCACCACGTCTATCCACCACACGTTGCTCACTGCACCGGGCACTACCTCCAACGTCTGTTGGTCGGCAGGGAAAAGCTGCCGTGAGGCTGTGCCTGCGTTGGTGGTGTGGCCGCCGTACATGGTCACGTCATCTGAGGTGCCGTCTGCGTGGCGGTGGTCATGTTTCAGTAAAATGCCTGTATCGGTGAGGGTGAGTACCCACGTGCGCGAGCGGTTCTTGCCTATGTTAAACGGAATGCGAATGCGATTGGGCTCGCAGGCTTTCACATGCATCACCATGCGGTTGTTGGTAAATGTGGTGTCGCTTGCGCCTCCACCTCCGGCCACTAGTTTTCCTTCAAATGATTGTCCGCAAAGGGCAGTCAAATTTTGCCAAAATTCGCGTGTAGTTTCGGGTAATTGCAGCTGCTCATCCGAAGCGTTCTTCGCCTCGTCTGCGCTGGTCGATGTGCAGCCGTAGAACATACATCCGATCAACATAAGGACGAAGGGAAATGATAATTTCATCATGTGGGGTGTTGAGTCAATAGAAGTGAAGCGGCAAGATCATTAAATCACGTAAAAAGTGAGGCATTCAGCCTTAAATCTTACATCACTGGTAATGGTAAAATCAGATTTCATAATGTAATATGACTTTCAAAAAATCATCCCGATTGAGAAATTATACACTTTCCTATGTGCCTATGTGGTTCAATACTAGCTTGCGGGCAAATTTCACTACCACGCAACCGTACACACCATGAGACAAAAGCTGCTGCGAGATGGCGCCAACGAGCTGAACTATGAAATCCGTGGGATCGTGCGCAAAGCCGAACAACTGCGACCCTATCTCTCCGAAATCCATTGGGAAAACATCGGTGACCCCATCGCCAAGCATCAGGAAGTGCCACAATGGATGAAAGAAACCATCGCCGGGTTGCTCATGGAAGACAACACGTACGGCTATAGCCACTCCAAAGGACTTTTAGCGACTCGAGAATTTTTAGCCAAACTCACCAATGATCGAAAAGGTGCGCACATCACCGCCGAAGACATCACCTTTTTCAATGGACTAGGCGATGCGATTGGCAAAATCTACCAGTACCTGCTGCCCACCTCACGCGTGATTGGCCCGTCTCCGGCGTACTCCACGCACTCATCTGCCGAGGCGGCTCATGCCAATCATCAGCCCATAACCTACACTCTGGATCCGAACAATTCATGGTATCCCGATCTAGACGATCTGTATAACAAAGTGAAGTACAACCCACAGATCGTGGGCATACTGATCATCAATCCGGATAACCCCACGGGCATGGTGTATCCGCGTGAGATTCTGGATCGGATGGTGGCCATTGCTCGGGAGTTCGACTTGTTCATTATCTGCGACGAAATCTACCTGAACATCACCTACAACCACCAGCCGAGTCATGCCCTGAGCGAGTACATCGGCGATGTGCCGGGCATTGCGCTAAAAGGCATTTCGAAGGAATTCCCCTGGCCGGGTTCTCGTTGCGGTTGGGCCGAATACTACAACCGTGGAAAAGATGCTGAATTTGACCGCCTGTGCCAGACGCTGGACAATGCCAAGATGATCGAGGTGAGCTCGACCAAATTGCCCCAATTGGCCATCCCCAAAATCATGTCCGACCCGCGCTACCCTGTGTTCAGGGCAGAGTTCAACGCCAAGATTGGCGAACGCGCACAGCGCATCTCCGAGATACTATCGCCGGTGCAGAGTATCACGTTCAACAAGACGAACGGCGCATTCTACAACACCATCATCTTCAAAGCGGGCGCCCTCAAACCGGGCCAGCACTTGAAAATCAAGAATCCAGAAGTGAAACGGCTACTCGAAAGTTGGCTCACCGATGACCTACCTGCCGACAAGCGATTTGTCTATTACTTACTGGCGGCCAAGGGCATTTGCGTGGTGCCTGTGTCGTCCTTCTGCTCTGACCTCATGGGTTTCCGCGTGACTTTACTTGAAAATACACCTGAGCGTCTCGAATACATTTTCCACACGATCAGGGATTGCATTGAGGAGTATGTAGGGAGTGTATAAAGCCAAATTCTTTTCCTTAAAATAGAAACGA
>CAZPST010000103.1:0-8623 GCA_964589185.1 uncultured Roseivirgaceae bacterium
GAGAGATAAACGCCATGCGCGGACCCAACTACTGGTCGATCAGACGCCATAAACTAATTGTGATGGTACTCGATCTGGAAGAATTGGAAGACCGCCCCACGAATGTCATCCCCGGCTTCTTGGATCGCTTAAAAAAAATGTTCCCGACCATGTACGGTCACCGCTGCTCGGTAGGTGAAGAAGGCGGATTTTTCCAACGGGTAGAAGAAGGCACGTGGATGGGGCACGTCATAGAGCACATCGCATTGGAGATACAATCGCTGGCCGGCATGGATACCGGATTTGGGCGCACCCGCGGCTATGGCGAGCCGGGCGTGTATCATGTGGTATTCACCTATGTGGAAGAAAAAGTAGGACGCTATGCTGCCGAGGCATCTGTGCGCATTGCACAAGCACTGGTAGATAACGCACCGTATGATTTGGCTCCTGATATCCAGACCATGCGCGAAATCAGAGAAGCCGAGCGCTTGGGGCCAAGCACAGGAGGCATCATCGATGAGGCCGTGTCGCGTGGCATTCCGTGGATTCGATTGAATAAATATTCGCTGTGCCAATTGGGCTATGGTGTAAATCAAAAGCGCATTCAGGCCACCGTGACCAGCGAAACGAGCAGCATAGGTGTGGATCTGGCATCTGACAAAGAAGACACCAAGTACCTGCTAGAACAAGCCGAAATACCTGTGCCAAAAGGAGAAATAGTGCGCACAGAAGCCGGACTGGAAGATGCAGTAAAAAAACTGGGTTTCCCCATCGTGATCAAGCCAATCAGTGGCAATCATGGCAGGGGCATCACTACCAATATCCAAACATGGGAAGATGCAGCGGTCGCCTTGCAAGCGGCCAAAGACGTGTCTCGCTCCGTCATTGTGGAGCGCTATATTACGGGAGAAGATTTTCGACTACTGGTGATCGATTACAAACTGGTGGCGGCCGCCAAACGCACCCCTGCAGGAGTGACAGGCGATGGCAAATCGACCATTCAACAATTGATCGATCATGTGAATGCTGATCCGCGCCGAGGGTACGGTCACGAAAAAGTATTGACCCAAATCACCATAGACGACATGACCAAAGGGTTGATACGACAGGCTAGTATGACGCTGGACACGGTGTTGCCGGACGGGCAATGGATGAAACTCAAAGACACAGCCAACCTCAGCACAGGCGGAACATCAACAGATGTTACAGACATAGTGCATCCCTACAATGTGTTTATGGCCGAGCGCATTTCGCGCATCATCGGGCTCGACATCTGCGGTATAGACGTGATGACGTCTGACATCAGTACGCCCCTACCTGAAACCAAAGGCGCTGTATTGGAAGTGAACGCCGGACCGGGCTTCCGAATGCACCTCGCCCCTGCCGAAGGACTGCCTCGCAATGTGGCCGCTCATGTGGTGGACATGCTCTATCCGCCGGGTACCGAATCGCGCATCCCCATAGTGGCTGTGACAGGTACCAATGGCAAAACAACCACCACCCGACTCATTGCCCATATCATGCGCATGAAGGGCAAAAAAGTGGGCTACACCACCACCGATGGGGTGTACATTCAGAACCGACTGCTTATGCAAGGCGACTGCACCGGTCCGGCCAGTGCGGAGTTTGTACTGAAAGACCCGACGATAGATTTTGCTGTATTAGAGACAGCTCGTGGCGGACTACTCCGTGCGGGGCTTGGTTTCCACCACTGCGATGTGGCCGTGGTGACCAATGTGGCGCCAGATCATTTGGGGTTGAAGGGTATTCACACCATCGAGCAACTAGCGCGGGTGAAGGCGGTGGTGCCGGAGACGGTGCGTCCTGGTGGCCATGCCATCCTCAACGCCGATGATGAGTTGGTCTATGGCATGCGCAAAAATGTGGTGGCTAATGTGGCACTCTTCTCCATGGACGAAAACAACCAGCACATCAAGGCCTTGGCTAAAGTGGGGGGTCTGTCGGCCATCTACGAAAATGGGTATATCACTATCTGCCGTGGCGACTGGAAAATGCGCATTACCAAAGCGGTGAACGTGCCACTCACCTATGGAGGCAAAGCAGCCTTTATGATTCAGAATGTATTGCCCGCCGCACTCACGGCGTATATTCAAGGACTCGGTATTGAGGATATCAAAGTGGCACTCGAATCGTTCATTCCGTCACCGGGACAAACACCGGGCAGATTGAACATGTTCGAATTTCAGCGCTTTAAAGTGCTGCTGGACTATGCGCACAACCCTGCCGGACTGAAGGCGCTGAAAAATATGCTGGAGAATATGGAAGGCAGTCCGAAAGTGGGCATCATAGCGGGTATAGGAGACCGACGAGAAGAAGACAATATTGGCATTGGGCAGGTAGCTGCTGAGATGTTTGACGAGATCATCATCCGGCAAGACAAGCACCTCCGTGGCAAAACCGAAAAGCAAATAATCGATATGCTGCATGAGGGCATCAAAAAGGTGGATCCGAACAAAAAAGTGACGATCATCCCACGCGAAAAAGAGGCGATTGAATACGCCATCTCCAACGCCAAGGATGGTTCGTTTATCATCATTTGCTCAGATGTGATTCCTGATGCACTGGCGCAAGTGTCGCAGTTCAAAGAAGAAGAAGCCAACCGATTGCATGCGTTTAGTTTAAATGATATTCCGAATTTGAAATAGCGGCTCACAAGTACTTTCATTTATAACGACAGAGTGCACAGAGAGACACGGAGGTGTTTTGCGCCGAACCTTTTGCGCTACCGCGGTGGACTGTGGACTGATTGCGGTGGACTATTGGACAGACCCAAATACCCATGCATCTGCAACCTAGACCCGATCCTTAGAGCGGGAGTACAGTAGCCGAAAAGCCAGAGAGTGCCTCTCCAAATTTTGTTTTCAATGAAGATGAAATGGGATATTCTATGACCCGAACCCAAAAAAACCACCATTGTAGCCATTCCGACCTACCTTTACACTATGTTAGAAAGTCAATTAGTGAAACTTGCCAATATACGGCGTGAAGTCATGCAGTCCATGGAGCAATCGATGGACGAGATCGTGCAGAAATACCTGAAGCCCATCGAAGACATGTGGCAGCCGGCTGATCTACTGCCAAACTCCACCACGCCGGAGTTTATTGATGCAATAAAGGAAATCCAAGAGTTGGCGCGCGAACTAGATTACGATCTGCTCACGGTGCTGATAGGCGATACGGTGACGGAAGAGGCATTGCCCACCTATGAAGCGTGGCTGATGGACATGGATGGTGTGGATCAGCAGAATCCAAAGGGATGGTCGCGCTGGGTGCGGGCGTGGACAGCCGAGGAAAACCGCCACGGTGACCTGCTAAATAAGTATCTGTACCTCTCAGGACGGGTGAATATGCGCGAGATGGAACGATCAACGCATTACCTTATCAATGACGGATTCGACATACAGACGGCAGGTGATCCATACAAAAGTTTTGTCTACACCAGTTTTCAGGAATTGGCCACCAATATCTCACACCGCCGCGTAGCTACACTCTGCAAAAAAGCTGGCAATAACTTATTGGCCAAAATCTGTGGCTTGATCGCATCAGATGAGGCAAGACATGCTACGGCGTATCAGCACTTTGTGAAGCGCATTTTTGAAGTAGATCCCAGCGAAATGATGCTGGCCTTTGAGCACATGATGAAGAAAAAGATCGTCATGCCTGCGCACTTCTTGCGTGAGACAGGCGGTCAGATTGGCGACTTGTTTACGCACTTCTCGGATGCAGCGCAGCGCACGATGGTGTACACCACGCAGGACTATGTCGAAATATTGAAAGGACTTCTGAAGGATTGGGAAATAGAAAAAATGACCGAACTGAATGACTCTGCTGAACGCGCCCGAGATTATGTGATGGCATTGCCCGCCCGCCTAGAGCGCATCGCTGACCGACTAGTAGTGCCCGAGAAGCAGTATCAGTTTAAATGGCTGGCTGTGTAAGAAAGAAAAAGTAAACCGTCCTTGGACGGTTTTTTTATGTTCATGTGAGTTCACTTCAACCCAAACAGCGGCCTCAGCAACGCAATCCGTCGGATCAGCAACTCATACAGCAGCCAACTGATACCGAAGGTGCCCACTATTAGCAGACTGAATTTTGGCCAGAATCCCCAATTCAAATTCATTAGGAAATAACCCAACACCACCGTGATCGTCTGATGCAGAATGTAGAATGGATACACGGCTCGGTTGCTATAGGCCAGCGCTGCACTCGACTTGTTGAGATAGGTTGACGCCAAACCAAAGAGCACCAAAATCCACGACCAAAGATTCAGCACTTTCAGCGCCGCTTCGACAAAGTGTACCGTATACCCGTCTTCCAAATAGACCCAAATGAATCCCTGCGTCACAAAGCATACAATGCCAATGACCAAACTCTTTTTCCAACTACGATCAATGGCATTCCAGAATGGCTCTTTGATGGAAATCAGGAAAAAACCGAAGAAGAAAAACGTGATACTGCTGATGAAATTGAACCAGTCAGACGTGAGGTTATGCGTAACGTCAAAAAACGGTTCTAGCAATGCCTCGTAGAAATACAGGGGAATCACAAACCAGTAAAGATGGAAAGGATTCTTGGCCAGTCGCGTGCGCCAGCCCTCGAGCAAACTGCCCGTCGGATTATTCCTGAAATAGAGAAATACAGGCGTGAGTAGCATCGAGAAAACCAACAAATAAGGTAAAAACCAGAGGTGATGCCAACTGATACCTCCCTCAGGATATGTACCTGTGGTAAACGCCGGACCTGTGAGAAAATCCCAGTACGAACCGGCAAATCGGCCATTGGCCAATTGCTCTATATACACTTGTGGTGGCACGATCACGAGCATACCGAAAACTAGAGGCACCAGTAGTCGCTTCACCCGCTCCCAAATGAATTGTCCGCCCGAGCGAAACGAAAGCGCATAGGCCGTGCCCATGCCCGAGATCACAAATAGGATGGGCAACCGCCACTGATTCACAAACATCATTGGCCAGCGCAAGCCATCATAGATTATGTTGTTTTTGACATGCCAGCCCCATGGCACGAAAAACATGCCCACATGATAAAAGATGAGAAATCCGAACACGATCACTCTGAGCCAATCCAAATCGTATCTGCGTATTTTTTCCATTTGATTAAATTTTTGATGAACCAAACCTAACGATTGACACGGCCTTATGAACACGACATTCTACCGACATGTGATGAGTGACAAACCTTTGGGGCGAATGACAACCGGAGGGACGATTGACAAGGGAATTACCCCATCACCGCATTGAATTGCCCCATGTGCTTGCGCGAAACAGGGATCGGAAACTGCAATTGATCTACGGTAAGTTGGTAGCCTTGGGCATTGCCATCCACACGCTTTACTTGGCGTGTATTCACCAAAAAAGCCCGATGTGTCTTTTGAATGAAAGGAAAATCCGCCAGTTGGTCAGCGGCTCGCTGGAGTGTGAGGCGTTTGATCAATTTCTTCGTTTGTTCCCCTTCCTGCACATAGAACTCCACATAGTTGCCATCCGATCGGATGCAGAGCACTCGGGCAGGATCAAGTTCAAAATTGTCAGATGGAATGGCCGCTTGAATGGGCACAAGTGCCTCAGAAACACCCTCTTGTTGCACGGGATGAAAATGATCGGCTTGGGCTTGATTTTTTCTTCGAAGCAGGTTGAAATTGATCGAAACTATGACAAACAAAATCAGCGAACCCGCCAAAAATGTATTCCGGATTTCTTCCAACAAATAATGGAGCGATACATTGTACGGATTGTCATATATCACCTCTCGCCAGAAGAAGTTGAGCACGCCGATCAGCAACAATAATCCCACGGAATACAGCACTTCTTTTCCAATCACCCAATCATCCTCATCCACAAACTGGTTGACAACAGAGGAGTAAATAAAATACATGGCTGTGGCACCACCCACATGTGCCAAACATATCACCCAATAGGCATAGTAATGCTCCGCACGGTTGACATTGAACGGCTCAAAAAAGTAATCGAAGCAAAAGCCGATGACCAGGATCAGCAGCGTGTTGCGCAGCAGCTCTTTGCCCTTGTGAAAAAATGGATACGGTTGATTCAGCACGGTGCGCATTTCCCAAAAATACGGTTAAAAATCCTCGGCATCTTCCAGAATATGTTGCACTCGTCCCACCTCACCGGTTTCTAGTTGCACTTTGATACCGCGCGTATGGTGTGCCGCTTTTGTAAGCTTTCGCTTCACCACACCTTCTGTCAATTCGCCGGATCGTTGGTGATGCTTTTGGATGATCTCCACCACTTGTCCTGCGCGTACGTCGCTTCCTTGTGTGCCGTCTAGCATGATTTCATTTTTGTCCCAAAAGTATAGCACTAGCTCAAATTACCTGCACGGGAACAACTCACAAGCGTTTTGGGTTATTTTAGCTCAAAATTCTCCCGCATGTTTGTACAAAGACACTACGGCTTCTGGATGACCCTTCGCTGGTCCAAAAAGCCCTTTATCGTTGGCTTCCTCTACGCATTGGCACTGTGCCTGCCCGTCTATTTTCTTGATTTTGTCTACTCCGTGCCATGGCAACCCATCAGCGTCATTGGTATAGCGGTGGCGTTTTACTTGGGCTTCAAAAACAACAGCTCCTATGACCGCACATGGGAAGCACGCAAAATCTGGGGAGCTATCGTAAACAATAGCCGCTCATTCGGAGCGGCAGTCGTCTCCTTTGTGCAAGGCGAAAAATCAGACGAGATCAAAAAGGAACTCATCTATCGACATGTGGCGTGGCTCACCGCCTTACGACATCAGCTGCGGCTCAGCCGCTCGTGGGAGCATCAGGAAGATAGGCTCAACGCTATGTACTCGGCGGCCATCTGCGATGAGTACCACCAACGGTTGGAAGACGAGCTGGCAACCTTTCTCTCGCCGCAAGAAATCGCCGCTTTGAAAGACAACAGCAACCGCGCCACGCAGATCATGCGACGACAATCCGAGCGACTACAAGAACTCTTCGATCAAGGCGCTTTCAATGACTTCCGACACATGCAGTTGCATGAGCTTGTTCGCTCATTTTATGACGAGCAAGGCAAAAGCGAACGCATCAAGAATTTCCCCTTTCCACGCCAATATGCCTCCACCGCCCTGTGGCTTACCGTCGTGTTCAGCGGGTTTGTACCCTTCGGTCTGCTCGACGTGCTCAAAGACACATCTGACTGGCATTTTTGGCTCACGCCCTTCCTCTCCGGCCTTATCATCTGGATTTTCTTCCTCATGGAAAAAATCGGCGACTACTCCGAAAATCCCTTTGAAGGCACCTACAACGATGTGCCCATCACCTCCATCGCACGCGCCATAGAGATAGACATGCGCGAGATGATTCAAGACACCAACATCCCCGGACCCGTGCAGCCGCAGAATGGGTTTTTGATGTAAGGAGAAAAGTTCAGGAGCGGGATGGCAAGGCATTTTAGTAGCTGCACTCCCGCCATCCGCTGTACTACGTGCCGCTTTTGTCGGGGCTAAGGCGCTGCTGCATGGGTGTCTAGGAGCGTACATCTGATCTGCCGGAGACTTCCGAAGCAAGAGACTTCCGAAGTTTTTGTACTAACAGAGCCTCTCTCGACACAGGAGGCAGTATCTAAGAGGGAACGAGCTGCGAGGTTATTGAAACTTCGGAAGTCTTGTAGCCATGATTCGAGTAATTAGACACGACTACAGTCTGTTAAAAACTTCTTATTTTTGAACTGTGAAGCAAGTGACATTACACATTCCTGACAACAAGTACCAGCTCTTCATGGAAATGCTCCAAAGCCTAGGAATAGAAGAATCAATTGAAATCTCCGTACCGGAAGCACATAAATCCATCGTCAGAGAACGAATCAAAAACACAACATCCGAAGAATACCTCACTTGGAAGGAGATTCGAGAGCGAATAAAGGTTGACTAATGGTTCGTCATTTCAATGTCCGGTACAACCCACAGATTTGGTGAGACTTCCGAAGTTTTTGTCCTAGTAGAGACGCTCTGGACACAGGAGGGAATATCCAAGAGCGAAAGAGTTGCGAGGTTATTGAAACTTCGGAAGTCTACACCGCTAAAGGGGTAGGCAGCTATGCATACATCTCCTCCCATTCACCTTCTTTGCTTTTCGATTTCTTCTCTTGCCCCACCAGCTTGAATCTGGACACACCCTCTTTGAGTGATTGGGCTATTTCGGATAGGTTATAGACTTTCTCGGTATAGGTATTCATGCCTGCAGATAATTCAGCTGCAGAAGCAGCCGACTCCTCTGTACCGGCAGCCGTTTGCTCGGCTATCACCACTATGCTCTCTGTGTTCCGCACTGTTTCTTCAATTCCAATTTTTTGATCGCGTGCCGCCAGTAAGATGGCTTCAGACAACACGAGTGTTTCGTGCGAAGCGGCAGACATGTCTTTGATCATCTCAGTGGTCTCTATGGTCAATTTTTCGCCTTCGCCTATTTGCTTGCTCATTTGCTGTGTGAGCGTGACGGCACGTAGGGTATCACTTTTTACATCATCTATGAGCTTATTGATCTCAAAAGTAGACGTGCGTGTACTATCGGCCAATTTTCTGATTTCCTCGGCAACTACGGCAAATCCCCGTCCGGCATCTCCCGCTTGGGCAGCTTCTATGGCGG
>CAZPST010000104.1:0-8296 GCA_964589185.1 uncultured Roseivirgaceae bacterium
ACCTAAAGTAGTAACTGTGAGAATGATAACGACGGCTTTTATGTTCCCAAAAATTAGCATGGACAATCCAATGCTTGCTCCCAAAATGAGGACAGCTAAGCCAAAGAAAAGACCATAGGAGTTGATTTTTTGCTGAATGGATAAAGTGCCTTCTACGGGCGATTCTTGCACGGTTGTGGATTCATATTTAGGTAAAATACGACCTAGCAAGGGCTTGGCCACCGTCATCAAAAAGAGCAGGTACAATGCACCCCAAACCAAGTCTGCTGCATTGAGCAAAATGAACACCTCCTCAGGCACTTCCAATGACAACCCAATGGCGCTCATGTTTGGCGTGCCGCCTGTGTACACACCCATCACCATGCCCGAGAGCTTCCAGGTATCCGATAATTGATTGCTGAATAGAAAAGCCGCTACGGTGGCACTGATGGCTACTGCCACAATGCACAACCCGAAGGAAATAACTGCTCCCCGTGCACTCTTGAGCCATTGACGGATATTGGTAGAAAAAAGCAACAGCGGAATAGCCAACGGAACAGCTACTTCAGACACGGTGGTGGCGATGGATTTGTCGAGATTCAAAAAAGGTACATTGGCCAGCATCAACCCAACGGCGTAGCAAATGATAATTGGAGAAATCCAATGAATAAGTTTGATGCGCTTTTCACCCCACACAAGCAGCAGGGGAAATAGTAACAAAAAGGCAATGAATCCCACCAAGCTTGCTGTGCTAATCTAGAATTTCCCACTTCAAATAGTAGCTCGCCGATTCAGTTTCGTCCTCGTTGCGCTTCAAGCTAGTGGAGTACTCGCCGGGCGTGCTGTCTACTTTGAAGCGAAACGTGCCTAATAGGTCATTTCTACTCACAAAATCATAATCCCACAATTCGATCTCTACCCACCCTTCTTCTACGTCTATGGTAAGATCCACCTCGGTTACTTCGTCTACGTCTATTCGAAAATAAAGTGAGCCTTGGGGCCAAATCTTCTCCCCTTCAAACTTCAGGTACATTTCGTCCTTGTCTATTTCATCAGGCACGGCACATTTAATAGAGATCAGTCTAAGTCTTGGCATAGTCGTGTTTCGTTTGATACTGGATTAGCGCACGGTTGATAGTAGACCAACCTGTGGCAAACAAATATAGCGGTGGAGATTCATTTATATGGAAACAGACCCGACAGATAATCGCGCTGCGTCTTAGGCTTTATTGAAAAACAAGTTCATGGTAGTACCGATGCGCTCTTCGCTTTCTACGGTGATGTTGCCTCCATGCAGGGTCATGATCTGCTTCACGATGCTCATGCCCAACCCATGCGAATCTTCACCTTCGAGTCCGGGGCGTTGCGCCTTGCCAAATTTTACAAAAATCTCATCGATCATTTCTTGAGGCATACCCACGCCATGATCGCGCACTTTTACAATCACCTGATTGCCCGCCTCTTCCACTATGATCTCTATTTGTGAATCCGGGTAGCTGAACTTGGCGGCATTAGAAATTAAATTGTCCAGCACACGGGTGATCTTTCCTTCGTTGAGATCCACTACTGCATCTGTGTGTGCCTCCAGTACTATTTCGATGCGCTTTTTGAGCTTAAAAGCGCCATGCGATTTGATATATCGCTCTACATACTCGCGCATGATCACCTGTTGGGTATTGAGCACATAGCCATCCGATTCCATGTCGGCTAGTTCCAAAATTTCATCGGTGAGTTGCAGTGCCTTGTTGCTACTGGTCTTGATCATCTCCATCAGATTAGATAGCTCCTCTGCCGGTATGTCTCCATCCATCATCATCATTTGGATCAGATTGACCAAACCAATGACCGAAGAAACCGGAGAGCGCAGATCGTGCGCAGCAATGGCCAATAGCCCCAGCGATTTGCTTTCGTCAGGCAGCAAAATCCACAAGCTGAGTACAAAATCGTCCGTTTTGGTAGACGAACAGAGCATTTTCAGGTTGTCTTCTTTGGGCTGATAAACGGTAAACTGAATTTTGGAAACGGCGGATCCCAAATGATCAAAGTGCTCCTGCACCCTGGTTTTGTCCATCCGGTGGATAATGGTAGGTAGGTCGTACGTGGCACCCGCCACAAAAAAAGGTAGCCCCGATGACTTGGAAAGTATCTCGATGGTCTCCCCTCCTGACCATTTAACCCACGCATATTGCAGATGCGACTCAAAAAGGTGGAGTTTTTCTAACAGAAGGGTTTGATGGTCACTGGTCATTCGATGAAAATCGCTGGTGGTCAAAGCAAAGAAATATAGTTTGAATTTGAAAGCCTGAAAAAAAATAAAGCCAATTAACTCTCGGGAAAATCCACGCGCACGCGTTTAGATGCAAAAAATCGAGACCTGAAAAAACTACCTGCCCTGAAATGCGCATTCACTTCACCCCGGTTCTGCACTTCCAGTGTAAAATCTACGCTTGTCACGCGAAACTCATCATCTTGAAAAAAGGAAGCGGGAAACTTCTTCTGAGTGGTGCCGGGCGTAATTACCATTCGTTCGCTCACAATTTGTGACACGGTATCGCGCACCATCGTTTTTTCCCATGTGAGCCACGCGTCATACGCCCCATTTAGCTTGTTCCAATTCACGGTGAGTTCATGTGCTGAGGAATGATCAGCTGGTACATCGAATTCCGTCAGATTGCCTTTGGGTAATGTCAAAAGTGACGAATAGGCCGATCCATCTCCTAGTTGCACGCTGATATCGTACGTCATATCATCGCTGATTTCAATCGTCGCTTCGTCCGCAAAATAATAAGGCAGCTTTGTGAGAAGTGTGCGCTGCACTGTCAATGCACGTCCATTAGCCGATACACCACCATTGAGCAGTGAAAGTGCTTGTCCATTTTTGTCCCCCACACGCACGCGTATGTCCGAACGTGGAGCTTTCGGGTCTGACACGTCTTTACCTAGCTGTATTTCCACTATCAGCAATTCGGGATCAGTGAGCACTACATCTGACAATGCTGACTCAGTGCAGGTGCGTGCGCAAGAAGACAACAAGAGTGACCAAATGAACAATCGGATGATTCGGCCAAAGGAATAGCGCATGAGGAGCTTACTTTTTTTGTGAAAATGAATCTGTGCTGGCATTACCCCACTAGTTTGTCGAGCATGGCGCGCAGTTTGTGAAATGACTTCATTTCGTACATTATCAAAATTTCGCCGCTTATGTTTTTGCCACGTATGGTGAAATTGGTGCGACAAATCAACACCTGATTGAAGCGCTCCTTGTCTAGCAGACTGTACAATCCGGAAATGTCGCCTTGAAAACTCTTGGGCATGTGGTAGTCTAGCGGGGCATCTAGGATGTTGCCAAACGAGCCCATGATGGCATTAAGGATAATGTTACCCACTTCTATCATCAAGCCGTCCTTCATTTCTTTGATAGCTGCCGAATCGGGATCTTCCTGGATGAGCAAAGAGGCCAGTTGCGAAGCGCTATCGCTGGAGAGAATCACATTGGCACTACCCTCATATTCACCAGAAAATTGTAATTCTACGGCATGCACATCGGCCACTTTGAGTTTTTGCAGTTCGCTTAGCACTTCGTCAAAGGAGATTACATTTACATACGGCACATTGAGTAATATTTCACCATCGATCATTTGACTCAGCGAGGCTGATCCTTTGCCAACGCCTATGTTGACAATTTCGGTGATGGTGTCTATTTGTTGGTTGGTTAGCATAGTCTATCAGGCGTTATTCAATACCTCATTTAATGTTTGTTCTAAGGCCTCTTTTGAGACCACTTTGTTCATAAAAGCAGCAGCACCAAGCGCCATACTTTCTTCGCGCCGGGCTTTTTGTATATCGGCGGTGATCACGATCACGGGTGGCATATCGGTGCGTTTTTGCATTTCGGTCAGCACGTCTATGCCCGACATGCCGGTCATGAGCAGGTCAAGGAAAATGCAATCGTAGCTGCTATCCACCTTATCTAATAACTCTTCGCCTGACGCCACTGTGTCGCATGTATGGCCAAGCTCACGTACCATGTCGCCCAGCACTTTGCGCTGATAGAAAGAATCATCGGCAATGAGGATACGCTTCATGATGGCAATTTTTTGAATTTTAAGATCACCTCTGTGCCTTTGCCTTCTTCACTTCGCACTTCTGTGTCGGCCTGATGCAAATCCATAATTTGTTTCACGATGGTCATGCCGAGCCCGTGCGATACTTCGCCATCCAGCCCACGGCGTTGATGTCCTCTAAATCGCTCAAAAATATCCTCGACCATCTTTTCTGACATACCTATTCCTTCGTCGCGAACGGACAAGTGTACGTGTGTGCCTGCCCCGATCAGGCGTATCCAGATATTGGTGCCGTGGTAGCTGAATTTCACCGCATTGCTGATGATGTTGTCTAGCACTCGGGTGATTTTAGATTCATTCATCAAAATGGAGGCATATGTATCAGCCTCAAATTGCAAATGAATGCGCTTCTTTAGCAGCATAAGCCGATGTGTATAGATGTAGCTACGCACAAAATCGTGCAAAATAATGGGGTGAAGGGGCAGTTCGTAGTGATCCGAATCGAGCTCGGCCATTTCCAAAATATCGGATGTGAGATCGAGTGCCTGATTGCAGCTTGTTTTTACCAAATCAATAATTTTGGCCAATTCCTTTTTGTCCATCGGGTCGTCCTGTAGCATGTGTTGCAGTAGGTTGGACATGCCCAAGATGGTATTGAGTGGCGACTTCAGATCATGCGCAGCATGCTGTAGGTAGTGGAGTTCCTTCTTTGCGGTAGGTTCCTTGCCGGCCATAGTCTGGTTGAGACGGTTATGCGTTTTGAAAGTTACAAAAGGTAATGGAAACATCCGCTCTTCGTTTGCAATACTATTGCCGACACATTTGGTTTTTTTATTTCCAATCACCACCTATCTTTCGCCTATGGACAAAAATCAGATTCGTATCATAGCGGCGGTAAGGGCTTTCTTGCGCGACCGATTTGATCTGCGTGCCGATCAGGCGCAGCATGAAGTCACCATTGAGGAAATCACCAAGGGCGTGGAATTTCGTGGTACCAACTTGTGGATTCTCATCTTTGCCATCTTCACCGCCTCTATTGGTCTCAATGTAAACTCCACAGCCGTGATCATTGGCGCCATGCTTATCTCACCCCTCATGGGGCCAATCATGGGTATCGGTCTGGGTGCCGGTATCAATGACCTGACTCTCATAAAACGTGCATTCAAAAACCTGATGGTGGCTGCAGGCATCAGTATCATCACCAGTGCGCTGTACTTTTTTGTAACACCTCTACACGAAGCACAATCTGAACTACTGGCTCGTACATACCCAACTTTATGGGACGTGCTCATTGCCTTTTTTGGAGGTTTGGCCGGCATAGTGGCCGGTTCCAGAAGTCAAAAATCCAACGCCATACCGGGTGTAGCCATAGCCACTGCCCTGATGCCACCACTCTGCACGGCAGGATACGGACTGGCCAATGGCAACTGGTATTTCTTTATGGGCGCTTTATTCCTATTTGTGATCAATAGTGTTTTCATTAGTTTATCTACATTTCTAATTGTACGGTTCTTACGATTCCCCAAGCACGCGTTTGTTGATCAAAACGTGGGAAAACGTGTCCGATTTTTCATTTCCTTGTTGGTATTTATCACCGTAGTACCAAGTGGCTATTTGGCCTACAATCTGGTGCGTCAGACCATTTTTGAAGAAAATGCCCGTTCATTTATTTCCAATGAATTTACATCTCCCCAAACACAAGTCATCTCAAGTCAGATCAGTTTTTCAGGTGAAAAAAAGACGATCAGTTTGACGCTGTATGGAAAACAATTGAGTGCGCAAGAAATTGCCAATCTGGAAGCCAAAATGAGTAAGTACAAGCTTGAGTCAACGGCGCTCATATTGCATCAAGGGTATGACGAAGATGATAAACTACAACTAGAAGAATTGACCCAAAAAATGCGCACGCAAGTATTTGAAGATTTGTATACGCGTAGTGAAAGTGTGATACGAGACAAGGATCAAAAAATACAATTGCTCGAAGAGGAATTATACAAATACAAGCAAGCCGAATATCCTACAGCAGACATCAGCGCTGAGCTGAGGGTCCAATATGCCACCCTGCAATCACTCGCTATCAGCAACACACATTTATTCAATGCATCAGAGGCCAAAATGGACACGGTATGCCTGGTGTTAGCCAAATTTGCACAATCACCGAGTACGGCCGATCGACAAAAAATAGAAGAATGGCTGAAAGTACGCACCAAATCCAAGAAGCTGGAAGTGGTGATTAAGTAACGCTAGTCATTCTGCGATAGCTCCCCACCAAACTGAAATCGATCCGGATGAATGCGATGTAAATGGGTATCTATGGATACCACGCGCTTATCTATATGATGCAAAAATTTCGAAAGATCAGACTCTAGGATGGTGATCTGCCCATCATACGAATACATGCCTGATTCCAACACAAGAGTTTTCTTATTTTTCTCCAAATCATTGCGGGTAATACAACTCTCCTTTAGAAAAGTCATAAAACTTTTTATATCATACTTCTTTTCAAATTTTTGAATCTCTGCGAGTGTGCGCTTGTATTCATGATGACCAATGATGGCCTCTGTACTTGGCTCATTGAGGAAGGCCAAGACCACCGAATCATAATGGTGAAGCATGGTCAAAATCTCTACAGCGTGTTTTCTGTATTCGGGTGTCAAGCAAAATGAAGATAACCCTTCATAGTGGGTGAGATTTTCAGATACTGCAAGCCATTTTTCAGTAAGTACATCATAGGCATGCTCGATGCTCACATCTGCTGACTGTGCCCTAGTACCCACCGACAGAGCCATAATTAGGGTCAAAAAGAAAACGCGATAGACTGTAATGATACGCTTCATATTGATGTGAAATTTCAACAAAAGTACGCACACCCGTAAGCGCAATACCTCTGTGCTATTTGGTATAAATCTGTCAAAATAAATACCTAAAAACTGGTCAGTATTTTTCCTGATGAAGTTGTAGTAGATACCCGATAATTTTACACCATGCTAAAGCGCATGAACATTGGCAATAAGTTGGCACTCATCATGATTGCCTTTGCGGTAGCAATCACCACATTGCTATCGACTTCATTTTATCTCCAGTTTGATCAAGCCCTGAGAGAACGGGTTTTGTTACAGCTTTCTTCGGTGAAGCAATTGAAGATTGTAAAAATACGCGCCGAAATAAATGATCGCATCAGTATTTTTCAAGAAGCGGATGCCAATAAGCCACTATCTGAAGATTTCTTTTATCTCGGTTCGCACGATCAGATACCAACTCGCCTGAATGGATTCAACCTCAGCCGATTTGATCCTGAACGTACGGGCACTCAGTTGATCGACCTTACCACCCAAGATGCCAGTCGCGGCATTGTCATCTGCTTTGTGCGACATGTCGGTGAAACGTATTTAATCGGAATTGCCGAACTGTCTGACATTCAGGCCGTGCTGCTCGAACGCACCGGACTGGGCGAAACGGGAGAATCCTATCTGGTAGGCGAAGATTTTAGATTGCTTACAAAGTCTCGTTTTGAAAACGAAGATCCGCGTAATGTACTTGTGAAATCACAAGGTGTGACTCGCGCATTTGCCGGACAGCCCGGACAAGACGATTTCACAGACTACCGAGGCATTCAGGTATTTGGTGCGTATGAAAAAATAGAAATGAATGGGTTGAAATGGGTGTTGCTAAGTGAAATAAACATGCACGAAGCACTATCACCACTCCAAACCCTTCGTACAAATTTGATATTTATTGTACTGTTCATTTTTCTGTTCATTCTTGTGGCGTCATACATGCTGTCAAAAATGATTGTGAGTCCGGTGATCACAATGGAAAAGAAACTCATGCGCATGTCGCAGGGGGTGCTGGAAAAGTCCGAACAAATGCATGATCGGAAAGATGAGATCGGGCGCATGTTTGAAGCACTGGACAAACTCATAGACGCCCTAAGTAATACGATCATTTTTGCCGGAAAAATCGGTTCGGGCGATTTTGAAGCAAACTATGAACCGCTGAGCGCAGAGGACAAACTAGGAGCCGCTTTGCTACAGATGAAAGGTCAACTGAAAGAATTTAAAGAAAACGAACTTCGATTGATAAAAGAAAACCAGCAGTCAATTGTAAATGGAGAAGAAAAAGAGCGCTCCCGATTTTCGAAAGAAATGCACGACGGACTGGGCCCCATGCTCACTACCCTACGCATCAATATACAATCTGCCGCACTGGATGATACCACCAAGACAGGACTCCTGAATCAACTGGACGAAACA
>CAZPST010000105.1:0-8266 GCA_964589185.1 uncultured Roseivirgaceae bacterium
CGGGGCGCTTTTTTTGTTCTTACAGGAGCATTGGATTTCATCAATCAGAGGCTAAACTCTTCCTTCAAGATTAGCCACAAGGCTCCTTTTTCTTGTTTTGAATCGCGCAGCACTTCCAAAGGATGAGCCAATAATATGGTACTACTTTGAGTCAGTATTTTTCGAGTAGGTTGCCATTCAGCGCCTTCCATGTCAAGCGAATCGGCGAAAACTACCCAGCGATCGCTATTCGATGAAACACTATCTTCAAAGGTTATCTCAGCAAAATCGAGTTTGATGGCGCGTAGAATATCTGTCAGTAGTTTTTTGTCGTCCTCATTGCGCGTGTTTGCCACTACACCCAGAGTGTATTTTTTTGAATCTGCAGACTTCAGTTCTGACGTGGTGCTTTTTGCTTCACCTAGTATGAATAGCTCTTCGTGAATGAAATGAGACAAATTATCCATTACACTTCCTCAAATATGGATTTGAGTTCATTAGCATCTGATGGCTTCATGCGCTTGGCCAATACCAATCGTAGCTGCCTACGACGCAAAGCCCCTTTGTGTAGTTCAATTTCCTTCTCACTTTCGGGTAGTACTTCCGGCACTTGCTTGGGTTTTCCTTTTTGATCCACGGCCACAAAGGTGAAAAAGGCGCTATTGGTCTGCTCAGACTCGCCGGCGGGTATGTTTTCGGCCATCACCTCTATATATACCTCCATCGACGAATTGAATGCTCGTGTTACAAAGGCCTGAAGTGTAACCACATTGCCTAATTGAATCGGTTGTGAAAACGAAATATTGTCTACAGAGGCGGTCACCACAATGCTGTTGCTGTGCTTTTGAGCAGCTATGGCGGATACTACATCCATCCAGTGCATCAATTTGCCCCCCATCAGATTGTTCAATGTGTTGGTGTCATTCGGAAGCACCATTTCTGTCATGGTGACATGTGATTCCTTACAATTTTTTGCGTTCTTCATTACCATCCTTTTTCGCCGAGCAAAGGTACAAAGCTGAAATGCGCAAATTCTTCTTTGAGGATATTAGTTCGGGAAATTTTTTGGATACGCAGCATGCGTTGTTTTTTGCTGTCGCCCACCGGAATGACCAGCCGTCCACCTATTTTCAGTTGAGCAATCAATTCTTCGGGTACGGTGGGTGCCCCGGCTGTCACTATAATGCCATCGTAAGGCGCCTTTTCAGGGAGTCCTTTGGAACCATCACCACAGTAAAAATGTGCTTTGTAGCCAATGGAAGGTAAAAATTTCACCACTTTGTCGAAAAGCTTTTTTTGATACTCTATGGTATACACCTTGGCACCCATTTCCAGCAAGATGGTGGCTTGATAGCCGGACCCGGTCCCAATTTCCAAAATTTTGTCCCCGGGGTGCACATCCAATAATTCGGTTTGGAACGCAACGGTATAGGGTTGACTGATGGTTTGACCCTCGCCTATCGGAAATGCCTTGTCTTCATACGCGTGGATATCGAATATTTTATCGAAAAAATAGTGCCTTGGCACCTTGCCAATGGCCTCCAATACTCGCTGAGATGTGATGCCTTTGGCCGCAACTTCCTTCACAAGTTGTCGGCGCATGCCCCGATGTTTGTAGCTGTCTTCCAAGATGGTGCTAAATTCGTACAAAATCAGTTTGAATGTTTACAGGAATAGTAGAAAGTGTAGGGCATGTCCGGGAAATTCGATCGGAGGGGACAAACAAACATTTCAAGATACAGTCTGCCATTAGTCCACAACTAAAAGTGGATCAAAGTGTGGCGCATGAAGGCGTCTGTCTTACCGTCACACAAGTAGAGGCCGATAGCCACTGGGTCACGGCGATTGCGGAAACACTAGCTAAATCTAATCTGAACAACTGGGCTGATGGAAAGGCGGTCAATTTGGAGCGCTGCATGAAGGCAGATGGTCGATTCGATGGACACATTGTGCAAGGACATGTGGACACTACAGCCATGGTGCGTTCTATTCATTCGCAGGACGGCAGTTGGCTTTTTACTTTTGATGTGGAAAATACCAACTTGATAGTGGAGAAGGGCAGTGTCTGTATAAATGGGACTAGTCTCACGTGTTTTGATGTCACCGGCCACTCTTTCTCAGTGGCCATCATTCCATACACCTATGCGCATACTACCTTTGGACAGTTGCAAGTGGGTGATGCCGTAAATATTGAATTTGATATATTGGGCAAATACGTGCAAAAAATGATGGCTCGTTAGCTTTCTACTATTTCCCACTCTAGCATGTAGCTGGCTGTGCTTTCCATGGTTGACTTGCGCAATGATGAGTTGAATTTTCCATAATCCCCTTGATTCAGATGGATATGAAAGGTGCCAATGAGGTCATTCTTGCTAAATAAATCCCAATCCCAAAGCTCAATGTCTAGATCAGTGGCGGGATCATGTGAAAGGGATGTCTGGATTTCCACTCTATCTCCCGAATTCATTTTATGATAGCGTCCGTGATCGGGCCAGATACGGCTACCCTTGTGTTTCAAAAATACTTCGTCCTGATCACTTTCGTCATTGAGCAAGCAGTGCAAATGGAGGAGTTTGATGTGTATCATGCGGGCGTTGTTTAGGCTCAATTTATTTAAACCCTACAAGAAATAGCTCATTTCCGTAGTAACGGATCGTCTACAGGCTCCCACAATTCTATTTTGCGGCCTTCGGGATCCATGATCCAGCCAAATTTTCCGTATTCAAATTCTTCTATTTCACCGACAACTTCTACTCCTTCCCGACGGAGCGTATCCAGCAATTCCACCAGATTTTCTACGCGATAATTGAACATGTACTCTTTGTCACTTGGCCCGAAATAATTAGATGATTTATCAAATGGACTCCAGGCTGTCAAGCAGATTTTTGAGGGATCATCCTTGTCACGCCACTCGAATTGGCCTCCCCACGTCTCGGTATGGATACCAAGGTGATCGCTGTACCACTTGCGCATCATTTCTTTGTCCTCGCATTTGAAAAATATACCGCCTATACCTGTCACTCGCTTTTTCATTTTTTTGTGTCAATGATAGCCATTGTCAGGTTCCTTTGCTAGTCCTAGGTTACGAAAATGGGAGGGCAGTCTACGGTGAATGAGAAATCCGTAAAGATTCGTGTGCGCTTTTCTGCCGCTCATAAAAAAATCCTTAGTTTTAAAATCACTTGTATACTTATTGCGTTCTTGCAGAACAAATTCAAGCGTATTATGAAGAAGATGATGTTGATTTCAGCGGGTATACTTATCTGGATTGGTGCATTTGGCCAAACTACCCCTCCGTCACAGGAATTGCCCGCTTTGCAGCCACAGCCACAGCAGCCTAGAGAAGCGGTTTTAATTACACAGTTTTTGGCGGGATATCATTACAACAAAATCAAACTTGATGATTCGCTCTCATCCGTAGTTTTTGACAATATTTTCAATGATTTGGATCCTACACGTGCCTATTTTCTACAAAAGGAAGTGGATGATTTTGAACAATATAGATATGTGATTGACGAGCAACTTCCTGCCGGTAATCTTGAGTTTGGATTTGCGGTGTTCACCCTCTATCGCGCGAAAGCTATTGCCCGTTTCCAGTTCATTTACAAACTACTAGAGAAGGAGTTGGATTTTGATCAGGACGAGTATTTTGAAGTAGACAGACAAAATGCCCCTTGGCCGAAAAACGAACGTGAACAGGATGACCTTTGGAGAAAAATCATCAAGAATCAGGCATTGCCCTACAAACTGGCGGGACGCGAATGGGCAGATATTTCAAAGGCACTAACCGATCGCTATCAGCGCGTGGAAAAGGCACTTACGCAGTACACCAGCGAAGATGCTTTTCAGATTTACATGAATGCCTTCACCACGGCGTACGATCCGCACACCAATTATTTTTCGCCCACAGATGCCGAAGATTTTGAAATAGACATGAGTCTTTCGTTGGAAGGAATAGGCGCCCGACTTATGCAGCAGCTAGATTATACAGTAGTCTCAGACATAGTACCGGGTGGCCCGGCTTTCAAAGGGAAGGAACTGCAAGAAAATGACAAAATCATCGGAATTGCACAAGGAGATGAAGGTGTATTTGAGGATGTGATCGGATGGCGAATAAGCGAGGTGGTGCGCAAAATCAGAGGACCAAAGGGTACAGTAGTGCGCCTGCAAGTCTTGAAGCAAAGCAAAGGAGCCAATGCATTGCCGGATACGATCAGGATCGTGCGGGATAAAATCAAACTAGAAGAGCAAGAGGCCAAAGCGGAGGTAATTACCACTACTGAAAATGGCAAAGAATATAAACTGGGAGTGATCACGATACCCAGTTTTTACATCAATTTCGATGAGCGAAATAGAGGCGTAAAAGACTACAAAAGCACCACCAGAGACGTCAAAAACCTTATTACTGATCTTCAGAGCCAAGACATTGATGGATTGATGATAGATCTGCGCTACAATGGAGGTGGATCGCTGGATGAAGCCATTGAACTCACAGGACTGTTCATTCCAGATGGGCCGGTGGTGCAGGTGCGCGACATGCGCGATCAAGTGGAAAAAATGGACGACCCTGACAATGGAAAGGTGTTTTACAATGGGCCGCTTACTGTGTTGGTCAATCGATACAGCGCTTCCGCCTCGGAGATTTTTGCAGGAGCCATTCAAGACTATAAGCGAGGAGTAATAGTAGGTGAAAATTCATTTGGTAAAGGAACGGTGCAGAACATCGTGGATTTGGGGCCACAGCTTCAACGCCAGATGAATAGCATGATCACGCTCTATCTACAACGAGGGGATCAAAAATCAGCCGATGAACTAAAGCAATTGCGTACATACCTTCTTACCAACAAGATCGATTTAGGACAACTCAAAATGACAATGGCCAAGTTTTACCGCGTCACCGGTAACAGTACGCAGCGCATAGGTGTGGCGCCAGATGTGCATTTCCCTACACCCTATGACCCCAATGAAGTGGGTGAGAGTAGACAAGTAAATGCCCTTCCTTGGGACGAAATACTCGGTGCACAGTTCAAGCCTACTAATCAGATCGATCAAAAGATGGTGGATCAACTGAACGAACTCTACCGACAACATCTCAATGAAGACCCTGATTTAAAGAAACTAGTGGCAGAAATAGAACGAGCCAAAAAAATGCAAAATACCACGTCCATTTCGCTCAATCTTGAGCAGCGAAGAAGTGCAAACGTATC
Source organism: uncultured Roseivirgaceae bacterium (assembly GCA_964589185.1). GTDB lineage: Bacteria > Bacteroidota > Bacteroidia > Cytophagales > Cyclobacteriaceae > JAAEPI01. The sequence goes on from CAZPST010000105.1 coordinate 5,187, forward strand.
TTCTGATATGGATGACGAATTGGATACCGAGATAGCCACAAGTGATGTGCAAGAAAAGGAAGAAGTGAATCGGCTGTCAAAAGATCCGTACCTGAAAGAAGCCATTCGTTTGCTCGCAGAGCTTGCACGCAAATCCATTGGTTAGATTATTTTTCCACCTAATTTGGGGCAAAAATTATCCTATGAGAATTCTCCTTGCATTCGTAGTAGTGATGGGCGTTTGTGGCCACACTGCAGCACAGTCATCTACTGTCGTTTTTGAGTGGCAATATATAAATGTCATTGAAGGATACGACCATCAGAGCAAAATGGTGTTTCACGTGGATGGCAATTACTTAGATGAATCAACTGTAGCAAGGAATTCGGAACGTAATAGCCATGTTTTGAAAGTGGATGAGGGCATTTATACCTTCAGCGCACAAAATTGGGTCATGTATGAAGGCGAGTGGGAAGAGGTCTTACAGGAGAATGACTATTCTTTGAATGCCAATTATAACATCACCCTGCAAGCGGCACCCAATATGCAGCGAACGGTCGTCATACTTTTTGACATAGCATCCGAAAAAGTCCTCACTGTTTCCATTAACTAAGTCCCGACTGTCTATTTTAGCCAATTATGTCTAAAACCGAACAATTCAGTAATCGGTGGGGAATCATCCTTGCAGCGCTAGGTATGGCCATTGGTGCCGGCAATCTCTGGCGATTTCCACGATTGGCGGGTCAATACGGAGGTTCATTTATTCTCCTTTGGATACTTTTTCTCTTCATTTGGTCTATTCCCCTGTTACTTTCGGAGTTTGCCATTGGCAAGCGCTTCAAAGCCGGCGTGATTGGTTCTTTTGCGCAGTTGACAGGCAAGCGCTACACCTTCATGGGCGTGTTTATCACCATTTGCACGCTTGGTATTGCATTTTATTATTCGGTAGTCACCGCGTGGGCTGTGCGCTATCTCGGTTTTGCTGTTGGGAATGCCTATAACACTTGGACAAGCGGTGTGTCTTTGGATGAGCGACTAATCCAAGACCCCACGTATTTATCTACCTTCTGGACAAGTATGTCTTCGGGTAGTTGGGCTACTATAGCGGTATTTGCATGTGTGGTGATAGGTGGGGTGTTTTTATTGGTGCGTGGGATCAAAGACGGTTTGGAAAAGGCCAATCGCATTCTAATTCCAAGTTTGTTTGTACTCCTCATTATTATCGTGGTAGTGGTGCTGCGTATGGACAATGGAGTGAAGGGACTGGACTACATGTTTGCCATTCGATGGACAGATTTTCAGAATCCTAAAATATGGATAGAGGCGCTTTCACAATCGGCATGGTCTACCGGGGCGGGGTGGGGTCTCATGCTCACACTGTCGTCGTATACACGCAGCAAAGAAGATGTGACGCTCAATACGTTCATTGGAGCATTTGGCAATAATACCGCTTCGCTTTTGGCAGGAATGGCCATTTTGCCGGCTGTTTTTGCCTTATCAGCAAGCGACACTGAGGCTGTAGCATTTCTGCAAAGTGGCAATCAAGCGCTTACATTTATTATTATTCCTAAGCTGTTCAGTCAATTGCCTGCCGGAGAGCTGCTGTGTATCGTGTTCTTTGCCGCTCTCACCATTGCGGCATTCACCTCTTTTCTCCCCATGGTAGAATTATTACAAAGAAATTTGGGTGATCTTGGCTTGACCCGAAAACGTGCCTTTGCCTTGGTGGTGACTATGTTTTTGGTTTTCGGATTCCCGTCAGCTTGGTCATTGGATTTCTTTTCCAATCAAGACTGGGTGTGGGGTGTTGGTCTGATTCTGTCCGGTTTGTTTATCCTATTCGCTGTGGTAAAATATGGCGCTAGGCGATTCAAGACCGACATGGTAGATGAAGATTCTGATTTGCATGTATCTCCTACGTATTTCCGATTTTTCATGTGGCTCAATATTCCCATTGCCATGTTTTTGATCTATTGGTGGCTTTCGCAAGACTACAGTGCCAACTGGCTGGATGCCAATGGGTCGTGGGATTGGATGGGTATTTATAGCAATGCCTCCACTGTCACCCAATGGAGTGTGGTGTTGCTTATTGGAATAGTTCTAAACGGCTTTTTTTACCGAAAATTTGTACGAAAATGAGCACCCTATCCATCGTGAGTATGATTCTGAATCTGAGTATTATCATCGGAGGATTCGTGTATTTTCTATTGAAAGCCATGCGTCATGAAAAACGCAAGGCAAATAATTGAGTATTGATATATAATTTGGACACATGAAACCAATTGACCCGCTCAACCAAGTAGCTGCCTTTCATCGCACATTCAAACACCCCATTTTGGAGACTCCTCAGATTCCGGCCAAGGAGCGCTGCGAATTACGCGTGTCATTGATTGCGGAGGAATTGGACGAACTCCGAGAGGCTATTAAAGACAAGGATATAGTAGAAGTGGCAGATGCACTGTGCGATATTCAATACGTACTTTCAGGTGCCATTCTGGAATTTGGTCTTGGGGATAAATTTGCCGACCTCTTTAATGAAGTTCAGCGATCAAACATGAGCAAAGCCTGCAACACGGTAGAGGAAGCAGAAGCCACCGTGGAGCATTACAATAAAAAGGACGGCACCAAGGCGTATTATCGCGAAGAGGATGGTAAATACCTCGTGTATCGTGTGGGTGACAACAAGACGCTGAAATCAATCAATTATTCACCTGCGGATTTGAAGGGAATGCTCGGGAAGTAATTGGCACTAGAAAAAATCCACACTATTCAAACTCGTCAGTCCGACCACCTCGTCTCTGATGCTGCCCTGTGCACGATAATAGACTAGAATGTCATACTCATTTTCTGCCTGATAGTGTGAGCCCTCCATGCCGTATACAGGCATACTGGCCGATTCCACCTCATATCGGTAATCATAGAATCCCTGCTTCAATCTGAGCGTCACGATGTAGATACCATTGGTCTCGTCATATCTCATCAAGTTGGCGGTGCTTTTTCGCCAGTCGTTATAGCGCCCGGTCACCCATATTTTTCCATCTATTTTTTCTGATTTCAGCCCGAACTGCACTGCGGCATAGTCTGACTCCAGCCACGATTCACC
>CAZPST010000106.1:0-4838 GCA_964589185.1 uncultured Roseivirgaceae bacterium
TTAGCATGATTAGATATATTTAATAAATACAAATTTATATACGAATTATACCATATTTGTAACCAAATGGTTCAGAATCTTTTTAATTATTCCATTGTTGTGTTCACAATCGAGCGCACAGTAGCCGAGTAACCTATTTTTGCATCCAATGAAATCGAGCATGACGAAAGAATTCATAGTGTTAAACCTGCGAGATTCCATCTGACCATAAAAAAATCAGTCATTCACAGATGAAAGTAGCCGTATTTCGAAAGGAGCATTTCAACGCCGCGCATCGGTTGTACAATCCGGCGTGGAGCGATGAGGAGAATGACGTAGTGTTTGGCAAATGCAATAACCCGAATTGGCACGGACACAACTATGAATTCATCGTGCGCTTGACGGGCGAAATAGATCCTGAGACGGGCTTTGTGTATGACATGAAGCAGCTCAGCGACCTCATGCAGGAGCATATCTGTGAGCGTTTTGATCATAAAAACCTTAATTTGGATGTGCCCGAATTCAAGTCGTTGAACCCAACCGCAGAGAACATTGTTGTCGTGATTTACAAAATCCTTCGAGATCACATTGACCCTCGGCTGGACATGAAAGTAACCCTTTATGAAACAGAAAGAAACTTTGTCGAATATCCTGCCTGAGGACATGGAGGATGATCACGTGGCTAGTTCGTACGAGACGCCATTGCGTCCTGATGCTTTTGAAAAAGACGATGACCTCAAGATTGAATTGATCGAGAAGCATTTTCGTGAGATCATGCTCATTCTGGGGCTTGATATGGAAGATGACAGTCTCAAGGGTACGCCCCATCGAGTGGCCAAGATGTATGTGAAGGAAGTCTTCAGCGGACTGAACCCGGACAACAAGCCAAAAGCCCGTCTGTTTGACAACAAGTACAACTATGACCAAATGCTGGTGGAGAAGGACATCACGTTCTATTCTCACTGTGAGCATCATTTTGTGCCCATCTACGGCAAAGTGCATGTAGCGTATTTCTCCAGTGGCAAGGTGATCGGTCTATCAAAAATCAACCGAATCGTGCAATATTTTGCCAAAAGGCCTCAGGTACAAGAGCGCTTAAGTGTGCAGATAGCCGAAGAATTGAAAACAGTATTGAAAACGGATGACGTAGCTGTGGTGATTGACGCTACCCACATGTGCGTGTCTTCTCGCGGGGTGGGTGATACCAACAGCCGCACAGGCACAGCCTTCTTTGCAGGCAAATTCCTCGATCAAAACATCAAGAATGAGTTCTTGAATTATGTGAATACGCCTTCTTCGCAGTTCTGAGCGGTTGAATGATTCCGAAAAACCACCAGTCGCCCAGATGGGTTGAATTTTGTCACCAAATAATCTCCGCCACCGCGCACGTACCGTACGTTTTGTGTGGGTGAATGCTCAATCCGATTTTTGTGTAGCTTTTGTTCAGGCTATTCACCCGATGACCCAGACTAGGCACATCATGATCGATGAGCCACTGCAAGGCAATGTCTAGTCCTGTATCCATGCCATAGGAACAGTTTTCCGCATAGTTGCCCTTTGGGCACGACTTGCGCGTGTGACCGGTACTTCCATCGAGCCCTTGCTCACGTGCAAAGCATTTGGCGTTTTCGTACAACGCGGGATCAAAAACCAGTGCAGACACGGGAGTCATCGTTTGCAGATGTTGGATGAGCGACTGCTTGTACGAGGAGTTTTTCACATAGCCTCCATATTTGGCCGGCCCACCATAGTTTGGCAGTTCAATGCGGGCAAAATCTTGCGGATACAACCGCGCCAAGTTGATGTACATGATGGCGTCTTTTTCTGCTTGAGACAGATAATCAGCTGAGGCCGCTGTAGAGGCCGCTGCTTTTTGTTCGGGAGTCCAGTCCTGGGCAGACAGACCGACGGTGATTATACAAGTGATGGTAATTAGCAGCGTTTTCATTGCGCCAATTTCTTACGTACGGGATTGCAATGGAATACCGTGAAGAGGGTATTTTGGGCGCCAGAAGTTATGGATGCTCAAGATTCAATTGCGAATGCCACTGAACTCACAAGAACTCCTTCCAACGTGCAGACGCTGCAAATGCTTTGATTGTCTCATTTCGTTTCTCCAGAAAGCGATGCATGTATCGCTTGAGAAATAAGGCATCCACCAATCTGCCCAAGATGCCAAATGGAGTTGTAAATTGAAATTCATCTTTCATCAACGTAGCACCATTGATTTCCTCAAAGAGATGAACGTGCCGAAAGGACTGAAACGGTCCTGTGACTTGCTCATCTACAAACCGATATGGCGGTTCACATGCTGTGATTTTGCTGGTAAGGGTGAAGTAGATACCAAAATGCTTAGCCCGCCATGTCACCGATTCGCCTTGTCCAATTAGTCCGTGCGTGACGCCAGCTATTGATTCTTCATGAGTGCCTACTGTTGAGATTTTGTGCAGGTCGATACTTCTGCTCAAATCAAAACAACGAGTTATAGGCGCATGGATGCTGGTTTCCAGATGGATGGTGGGCATTTGGCGAAGGTAGAGCAAAGAATATTTGCGATACGATGATAGCTGTATGTGGCGCGTGCTCGTTCCTTAAAAAAAAGCTTCCCGAATTTTCAGGACGCTCGTATTTTAAATAGTGTCTGAATTACTGAGCACTATTAACAGCCCATACGCCCGTAAAAAAAGGTAAACGTTTGTTCTATTTTTTCTCCTTTTTCATTTTCTGCCGGTTTCCAACTTCCTGGTGCGTCATTCAGAAGTTCGATCATGATGATGTCAATCCCAATATAGCCTGAGGTCTGTTCCAGTGCTACATCGGTAATAGTTCCTTGGGTAGACACGGTAAAGGAGATCTGTCCCGGTTTTAGCTTTTCATCATCCACACCAGCTACCAACTCTTCACTCTTTTCTTTAAGATACGCCATCAATTTATCCTTGCCATCAGTGTAGGCAGCTTCCTTCTCAGGAATCACACTGATGTAATAGACCAGATCATGTAATCTTCTGTCAGCTCGCTCTTGTTTTCCATTGGCCACTAGGCTAAAATTGTCGGAGTAGCGAGCGGACTTCAAAAGTCCCAATTGGGCGTCAGTGAGCGTCATGTCATATCCGATTTCCGTTTTTTTGGTTTCACGTTCCAGCGTCACATTCAATCGCTCTACTGGGTATGTAGACCAATCGGCATCCACCGGCAACAGGTCTTGTACCGTCTTAGCATTCGCTATTTGTTCTTTGGTGACTGTAGCTATGAATCTCGAGCCAATCTCGTATATAAAGGGCTGCCGTATTTCCGATCGAAAAGAAGGACGAGGATTAGCACAACAAGACAATGAAGTGTCTGTTCGTACCGAATCTTTTTCATTGTCTGCTAGCTCAGTGGATACTAACATCTGGTCATTGGTCTGGTTTATAAAGACGAATGCCGTCAAACTCAATGCTCCGATAACTGTGCTCGTAAGTACAAGGTGCTTTTTCATATGTGTTTTTGTTAAATGTTTTACTACCAGCCAAGATTACGGTGAAGTGACGCCAGACCTATTCAATGAAATGTAAAAAGATGTAAATGTTGTGTAAAAGAGGTTGGGCTGCTCAGTATTCAAATAGCTTTGAGGTATGGTTTTCAAGTTGTGTAGATACACGTTACTCGTGCTAGCGATTCTGGTTATTTGTGCCACTAAGGGTACCGAGCAGGAAACATTTGACCAAAAACACGTAGAGGTGTCGCTTCGAATGGTCGGCCATCAAGTGCTGTTCCATGCCGGTGATAGCACGTCTAGAGTGATGCCCATTCAAGTTGCGGGCAATCAATATACGATTCAGTTTGAATCCGAATTTGGTTTTAGCCCTGAAGCACTCGTCTTGACTGTGAGTCGTGTGATGAAGGAGGCCAATATACACACGGCCTATATCCTAGAAGTGGTGCAATGCCAGACCCAAGAAGTGGTTTACAGTTTTGAAATAAACAATGCCGCGTACAGGGACATTGTTTCTTGCTCATCCAGAGAACAACCCAAATCATGCTACACTCTGTTGTTTACATTTTCCGAAGCGCCACGAGTTGCATCATCCTCTATTCCTGAAAGTAAAGAGGCAAAAACAAATAAACCGATGTATCTGTCCGTACTTACAGGGGTGCTTGTATTGCTACTCGTAGGGTCAGGCGTTTATTGGCGAAAGAAAAGCAAGTCGACCAATCATGCTGGCATTGTCAAACTAGGGAAATTCCGATTTGATATGCGCAATTCGGTGCTGATCATGGCAGAGCAGAAGACAGAGCTGACAGGCAAAGAAGCCGAGTTGTTGCAACTCTTACACGCCTCCGTCAACGCGCCTGTCAAACGAGAAGACATGCTTCATAAAGTGTGGGGAGACGAGGGAAACTACATCGGCCGCACGCTCGATGTTTTCATTTCAAAATTGCGCAGCAAGCTCCAAGCCGATCCCGCTGTGAAAATAGTGAATATACATGGCGTGGGGTACAAGCTGGTGATTGATGAGTAGGGTACAATACCTTTGCCGCATGCAGTATACGTCCGATGTGCAAAGAGCCAACGCGCAACTAGCCGAAAACCGCAAAAAGTTGCAGCAGCTGAAGCGCACCCGCCCGAAAGACTTAGACGACCGCTTTCATGCCCTCCACGACGAAGTATTCGCCGAAATAGACTGCCTCGCATGTGCCAACTGCTGCAAGACTACTTCACCTATTTTCATCCCTACCGACATTGACCGCCTGGCCAAAGTATTTCGCATGAAACCTTCCGCATTCACGGAGACATACCTGCGTGTGGACGAAGAGGGTGACGTTGTGCTCAAGGGCTCGCCCTGTCCGTTTTTGGCAGATGACAACACCTGCATTGT
>CAZPST010000106.1:4938-8144 GCA_964589185.1 uncultured Roseivirgaceae bacterium
AGCTTGGTGATTTCCGTGAGCCATTCGCGGTTAAATTTTGCCTCGGCTATTTTCCATTTCTCATCCTGATCACGGCTTTCCGCATAGTGCATTTTCTCCTTATGTCGTTTGGTATACTTTTCCAAATTGAAGCCAATACCCACGCCAAAAGTAGGCGCCATCTTATCCGGTATGGGTTCTTCTCTCGGATCATACGCATATGCGTACTTCACCTCCGGCAGCTTGAGCGGCACGGCTTCCATCGAATCCAACTCAATGCGCGGTTTTAGCGGATATTCTGAATAGGGCGTCACCACCACGTCATCCAGCGTCACTTCTTTCTCGTACAGCTGAATGGTGAGTGTTTTCTGTAGATGAGCATCAATCACCACCATGAAAAAGTCCTGATAACCCACGAACGTGATCGCAAGGGTGTCACCAATTGACACGGGCATCTCAAAAGCGCCATCAGCTGCCGTAGTGACTAGTTGCTTTTTAGTAAGATTCCGAATGTGCGCCCCGTGCAGCGGGAGTTTCGAAGTGTCATCTGTCACATACCCTCGTAGGTCTTGCGAATACACATTCCATGAGAGTAGGAGGAGGGCTATGGCGGTGATGCGTTGCACAAACCAAAAGTCTAGCAATTACAGCGCGATAGGAAGCAATTAAGGTTTTTTAACGGATTCATGAATATACAAAAAAAGCTGCCCTTTGTGAGACAGCTTTTTTAGCTCTACTGGTATGGAATTTTTAGATTTAGTTACCGGCTATTTCTATCAGTTCAATATCAAAAATGAGCACACTATTGGGCAAGATATCCCTTCCGTTACCTCTTTCTCCATAGGCCAGGTCTGACGGAACATACACCTTCCATTTGGATCCGACCGGCATCATTTGTAGAGCCTCAATCCAGCCGGCTATCACTTGCGTTATGCCAAAGGTGGCAGGTTGTCCTCTGTTCACACTGCTATCGAACACCGTTCCGTCGATGAGCGTCCCGTGATAATGAACGGTTATCCGGTCAGTTTCCTTTGGAATAGGTCCATTTCCTGCTTTCAGAATTTCATATTGCAGTCCGCTTGGTGTGGTTTTTACTTCACTTCTCTTTGCATTTTCTGCGAGGAATTTCTCGCCTTCAGCCTTATTTTCATCTGCCATTTTCTTCTGGGCAGACACGCTGTATGTTCTCAAAATCGGAATGCACTCCTCGTTGGCAATTTTTTCTTGTCCTTCATAGGCGTCCTTGATGGCTGCTGCCAAAATATTCAGATCAATGTCCTTGAATTGGGTTTTAATGTTGGTGCCAATGTTTACTCCCAGTGCATAGCTCACAGAATCTATATTGGTTTTCATGGTGACTGATTTGTCCGATTTAACCTGTGAAGTACATGAAACGGCTATCAGTAGGCCGATTAAAAGTGTTGTAATGATGTTAAATTTCATTCTATTTCAGTTTTTTAAAATTACTTGAGCGCGAAACTACTAACATAAGTTGTATGGTCTTCCAAACGAAGTAGCTTATCAAGTACATAAGTTTCCCGGCTGAAAACACGTCTATTCCTAAATCGCACGTTTTTTTTTGGTTGAAAATTGGGTGTAATTGACCGGAAATGTGGAAGAATTTCAAACTGTAATGAATGCAGCAAATGTGAATGCTTGCGCGAGTAGGGGATATACGGTAGTCTTCCGGATTACCCCTGAGCAACAACCTAATCGCTTTTATTTGCAGCATTGGAAGCACGAAGCAATCCCCAACAAAGGGCGACCTCAGGGTTGGTGTGATTTTGAAGCGTGTACCCATTAAAATAGGGTCAATTTCCTTATACACTCTTCAAAAGGTTTGCTTGTTTTCCGGCCTTAATGTCAGCAGTAAAGGGGCTTAATCAGACCATCTGAAAGAAATACCCGAACCAGCGAAACAGACAAACTTGGACTAGTTGGTGGACTAATTAAGGGGTCAAAAAAACAAGGCGTAGTTTTTAAAAAACTACCGCATGTTTTATCGAAAACTACCGCATGTTTCTTAGGAAACTAGCGCATGTTTTTAGCTAAACTACGCTTTGTTTATCAGGGAACTACCGCATGTTTCAGAAGCAACTAAATCATGTTTTGGAAGAAGGATCAAATAAGCTGAAAGATCACCCTATTTAGGCCTCTGACATGTTCAGGATTGTATGGAATGATTTTCCGCTTCATTTTGACCCACCCCTAACCTCCCGAATGGTCGGGACAGGCTCTCCGAGGAGGGGAATGGTGTCGTGTGAATTTACAAATTCGTACCAAATAGAAAAGTGGTTCATTGTACAGGCATCCGAAGTTTCAAGAACTTCGGATGTCTACCTACCGCCAACGTACACAGCTATCTGATCAGGATTTTCTATATTTGAGTATGCATACTTTAAAATTACGAGTGAGTGATCGGATGTATGACAAGCTAATGCATGTCATTGTTCAATTGGATAAATCTGAGGTGGAAATTCTCGATGAAGATGCGACTTTCGAAAGCACCCAGCGCCATCTTCAATCAGAGCTCAATGAAATTACCGAAGGGAAGGCAATCTTTCATTCGGTTGAAGAAGTAGACCAGATACTCGACGCAATGCTTAAATGAAGCGAGTTGTAGTAAAGGATTCCTTTTTGGTGCGATTGGCACGACAACTACGCTACATTTCTCGTGATTCTCCTGCCAGAGCTCAGAAATTCAGAAAAGAGCTTATGACCAAAATAAAGGAAATTCCAAAGCGACCATATAGCTACCGGAAGTCGATCTACTTTGATGACTCAGAAATACGAGACTTGATTTTTAACGGATACACGGTTGTATTTCGGATTACCCATGAGCGAATCGAGGTATTTGGATTCGCCAAGTTTCAAGAAGATTCCACCGACTTCTAAACAGCCCAGCCGCTCACTATTTACCGGCATTGCGATCCCGTACAGACGGGAGAAGCAATGCCCCCAACAAAGGGCGAGGAAGAAGACACGTGCAAGTCACGTCAACGCTTTAGGTAGGTTGGAAGGCTTGCGAGGGGAAGTCCCTAAAAGAAAAAGCACAAGTGGACACTTACGCTAGTTTTCTTTTATTCACATGCTTGGACTAGAGGGGGGTTAAAATCCGAACCAACGAAATGGACAAACTCGGACTAGTTGGTGGACTAATTTAGGGGCCAAAAAAACGGGTCAGGTAAATTTTCTGGGGACTAGGCGAACAATTTTTCTAGTCTAAA
>CAZPST010000107.1:0-8105 GCA_964589185.1 uncultured Roseivirgaceae bacterium
AAATGAAGTGAATCAAATCGCCTTTGGTCATGCCATCGATGGAGCCCACATTGATGAAGTAGCGATTGAAACCTGACGTATCGCGTCGTTCAGGTGAGCCACCGGCTGCTTCGTTGAGGTTGGAATCTTCGCCCTCTTTGATGCCCAAGTGATCGAGCTGGGTTGTGATCAAGCGACGTAGCACGTCCTCTTTGCTGAGGTGTGCAAACTGATCGTGCAGCTCTTCCATGAGTGTATCGGCTTGCTTATCCACCTTGGTGTTGATTATCAAGTTGGCCCAATGCTGGATGCGGCTGCTCTTCATCGCCTCAAATGACGGAATTTCGATACGCTCAAATTTCACATTGATTCGCTTCTCTAGTTCGGCAATGCGTCGAGTCTCGCGCGGATTGATAAACACAAGCGAAACGCCTTTCTTACCTGCTCGTCCGGTACGGCCACTTCGGTGTGTATAGGACTCTAGCTGATCCGGCAAGGTGTGGTTGATCACGTGCGTGAGGTCATTCACATCAATGCCTCGGGCTGCCACATCGGTGGCAATCACGAGTTGCATGGCGCGCGTCTTGAAGCGCTTCATTACTGCCTCACGCTGTGCCTGTGACAAGTCGCCATGGAGTGCCTCCACGCCATAGCCCATTTCACTTAGTTGATCAGCAATCTGCTGTGTTTCGATTTTGGTGCGGCAAAACATGATCCCGCGCATATCGGGTTGGATATCCAAAAACCGACGCATGGCAGCCAGTTTGTTGGAGCCTTTGGTGATCACGTATTTGTGCGCAATGTCTTTGTTACTCTTCTCGCCCACGTTCACTGCCACCTCGATGGGATTTTTCATGTACTTGGCCGTGATACGACGAATCTCCTGCGGCATGGTGGCTGAAAACAACCAAATGGCACGCTCGTCGGGAATGTGCGACAAAATCTCGTCAATATCTTCCTTGAAGCCCATGTTGAGCATTTCGTCAGCTTCATCGAGCACTACATAGCGGATGGTGTCGAGCTTAATGGCCTTGCGCTTCACCAAATCCAACAGACGACCGGGAGTGGCCACCACAATCTGGGTAGGACGCTTCAGTGCCTTGATTTGGTTGACAATGGCTGCTCCTCCATACACCACTTCGGTGTTGAGCTTGGGTTGGTTGCGCGAAAACTGCACTAGCTGTGCGGCAGTCTGCATACCTAGTTCGCGTGTAGGCGCCATCACGAGCGCCTGGGTGGTCAGATCGTCCTGATCCACCAGATCAATCAGCGGTAAGCCAAAAGCAGCCGTTTTACCGGTACCTGTTTGCGCCAATCCAATAAAATCCGTAGGATCTTGGGAGAGCAATTGTGGGATGGCTTGTTCCTGAATAGGGGTTGGTTGCTCGAATCCGAGCTGCTCAAGGACTTCAAGCACCGATGCGGAGAGTCCGAGTTTAGAAAAATGATTCAAAGAAAAGATGTTAATATGAGTGGCAAAGGTAGCTGTATCTTGAGTGAAAAGCAGTATAGCAGTAATTTAATTCGGAAAAATGCAATAAAAGAGAGCTAAAACAGAATTGTATTCTGATTTTTTGAGAAAAATTTCCTTGTTTTGCGCCCGATTCGCAAAAACCACCAGTGGTTAGTTGCCGGAAATTGCAAAGAAATTGCCGCAAGGCGCAGATAAGTTAGTTGGGGGGCGGGGACAAAGGAGTTCGATTGTTAGCGGGCTCCTTTTTTTGTGCTCAAAAAAAATGAAAAAATATCCATCCGCATTCCAACCATCTGCACAACCGGCGTGTCATGGTGCCAGATAAGTTAGTTGGGGCGGAAGCAGGCGTTCGATTGTTAGCGAACTCCTTTCTTTTTCGCCCCTCTTTTTTGGGTTGTTTCACTTGGACGAAAACTTGACGCAATCCACACATTATCAGGGAGTTCGCAGTTGCGGGCTCCTTTTTTTATCGCATTCCAACCAAGCTGTAGCTCATTGTGTCATGGTGGTCAAAGCAAAAACAAAATGGACAAGTTAGCACTGTTGATACTCGTTGGACTAGCACTAGGTGCCTGCACCAGCGACGATGTGATGATGGATATGCAAGCCGGAAATGCCGTATTCGAGGGCACATTTATTCGTTCATCGCCCACCGGCAAGTACATGACGGCAGATGTCACGTTGATTTTGGAAGATAATACCTTCCGAGGCATGAGTTCGGAACATCGCTATCCGGCCATATGCCAAGGCACCTACAGCATCAAAGAATCGATCGTTACCTTTCAAGACACCTGCTACTGGACAGCAGATTTTGATTGGACACTGATACTCTCAGGCGAATGGCACGCCGGCATCACTGAAGACAATGTGCTGATTCTCACACGCCACCGAGCGGGTATCACAGACAGATACGAACTACGAAAGAAATCATAAGATAAGTTAGTTGGGACGTGGAGTTGGCAGGAGTTCGTCGAGAGACGGGCTCTTTTTTTTGCCTTAGTCGAAAAATGATAACCGAAGCGTCAGAGCGGAGCTTCCTCAATCGTTAATCGAAGTTCCTTGTTCTTAAATCAAACGAATAACGAACAAGGATCAACGATTTGTGATTTTTGAATTGGAGGCTACTTGCAATTTTCACATCACCCCTTCCCCTCCTCCTTCGGATTGATCACCGAGCGCATGTGCTCACTGTCCCACGCATGGTCATTTGAAGATAAAATCACGTTTAGATCTTCACTAAGTAATTGCTCCTGTTGGCTCATTTCATCTTTCACCCGCACAATGTACTCTTTGCTATTGTGCCGATCAGCCGCCAGTTTGCGAAAGCTCGCTTCATCGTATTTCAGGAAATTCTGCGCCGATCGCGTGACAGCATAGCTCCTGAAACCCAGTCGCTTCAGCACATCGGCAGCCATACGGATCGACGTGTCCAACGATTCTCTGTAAATGTCCTTTACGCCCATATCCAGCAGTTCGTAGGCATCTGTCCGATTCTCTGCCCGAATCATCAATTGCAAGTGTGGAAAATGCTTCTGGGCCGTCTCCACCAGTCGCAAATTGATCTCCGGCGAATCAATGGCCGATACCAAAATTTTGGCGTTTGCTGCGCCTGCCGATTCCAACAAATCAGCGCGGGTAGCATCTCCATAATATACCTTGAAGCCCATTTTGCGCAGCAAATCCACCCTGTCCGAATCGTTATCGAGAATGGTGGCCTGCACACCATGTGCCCGTAAAAATCGGCCAATCGTATTGCCAAAATGCGCAAACCCAACTAAAATGATCGCATTGGATTCATCGATGGTGTCCATCTCACGCTGCGGCTCTTCAATAGTGCCAATGTTCGGCAACACGAGTCGCTCCGTGGCGATATTGATCAGCGGCGACACAGTCATGGTGAGTGCCGTGACAGCCAAGAGAATGCCCGAAATATCTGAGGTGATGATGCCCAATTGCGCAGCAAAAGCCAGCAACACAAAAGCAAACTCGCCAATCTGCGATAGTCCCGTGCTAAAGAGAATGTTCTGATCGGTGCTCATTTTGAACATTCCCCCAATACCCAACATCACGAATGTCTTCACCAATATCACCGCAATCACTCCGGCGGCCACCGTCCATGGTTGAGCAGAAATAAGATCGAAATTGATGGAGGCACCTACAGCAATGAAAAACAACCCAAGTAACAACCCTTTGAATGGCTCCAAGTCGCTTTCCAATTCGTGCCGAAACTCGCTATTGGCCAATACTACCCCTCCCAAGAACGCCCCAAGCGCAGGACTCAACCCTACCAATTGCATCAAAAAGGCAATTGCTATCACAATCAGCAATGCTGCCGCCGCAAACAACTCGCGCAAATGTGTCTTGGCGATAATCCGCAGCAGTGGCACGATGAGGTAACGCCCGCTCAGCACAATCACCACCACAGCGAGTAACACAGCCAACGTCTGCACACCAGCAGGTAGTCCATCGAAAATCGTGGCAGAACCATGATCACCCGCTGAATGCTTCGACGCACTCACGGCCATGATCGGCATCAAGGCCAGCATGGGAATCACCGCTATATCTTGAAACAGCAGCACCGAAAAAGACGACTGCCCCGAGGCACTACCCATCAGTCCTTTTTCCTTCAATGTTTGCAACACGATGGCAGTGGAAGACATGGACACGGCTAATCCGATCGTCAAAGCTGCCGGCCATTTCAGCCCTACGGCTAGTCCCACCAGCATAAATGCCACTACCGTAAAAAGCACCTGCATGCCGCCCATGCCCACGATCATTTTGCGCATCCGCCAAAACTTGGCCGGCTCCAGCTCCAACCCGATCAAGAAGAGCATCATCACCACACCAAACTCTGCAAAGTGCATGATGTCCTCGCCCTCCTCGCCAATGAATCCCAGCACAAACGGCCCAATGACAATACCCGCGAGCAAATAACCAAGCACCGAACTCAGCCCAAGCCGCTTGGCCAGCGGCACACACACCACCGCAGCGGTGAGGTAGATCACGGCTTGGAAAAGAAACCCGTCTGTCATGTGTGTGTGGATTTAGGTACAACCAACTCGTGCAGATAGGTAAGCTGCTGCAACTCGCTCAACTCAAATGCTCCACTGGCCAAGCCTTGCATGATAGCGCCATAGCGTGCGCCCAACGCGGCTAACTCCGCATCGCCCAACTTATGGGTGCCATGCACAGCAAATGGCGGCAAAAAATGCATGCCGCACAGCCGAGCCGTCTGCTCAAACGGACGCAAATATTCGTGAATGGGATAGCGATTTCTACCGCCCAATTGATAGGCTTCCTCTGCCCCACCCGAACTGATCACATTGAACACCCACTTGTCGCGCAATGCCGTACCGCCCGGCCCATACGCCCAGCCAAACTCCAACACCATGTCTATCCACTGCTTCAGCAAGGGAGGTGCACTATACCAATACAGCGGATGCTGCCAAACAATAATATCGTGCTGCACGAGCAATTCCTTTTCACGCGCTATGTCTACATTGAAATCAGGGTACAACTCATACAAATCGTGCACATTCACCTCCGGCATATCCGCCACAGCCTCCACAAGCACACGCTGCGCCCGCGACTGCTCAAACCTAGGGTGCGCAAAAAGGATCAGTATTCGTTGCATATCATACGTAGCATAATGGCTAATATAATCCCGAAATGCAATAGAATGGTTCAAGCGATGCTTTCCTTTTGGTAAGTAGTGGAACTCGGGACGGTCTTTAATATGGAGCGGTATTGCCTCGGAGTTTGGAAGCTGTACTCCCGCTCCCGTCCATACGGGATCGGGGCTAGTTCACGAGCAGCCGTGCAATTCAAAAGCTAAAATCTCACTTAGTAATAAGCCATTTTATGGATACATCCGATCAACCAAAAAGTTTTACATTTCATAAAAATCAGTAATTTGGTAACTCAAAAAATCAAGCTATGAAAATGATAAAGATTACGATGGTGCTAGCCGGGCTAGTGCCATTTTTTTGTTCTGGTCAGATTGTATCCGGCGTTCGTCCACCAGACGATGGTGCTATTGGTGAGTTCACCGAATGGACATCTGTAGAGGCCGAATTTGACGACAATACCAAAGCTACTATCGAGTACCGCGTGGCACTGGTAGCACGCAAAGGAATAGGCTGCCACTACGAAATGCAGGTGAAAAATACCTCCGACCAAAAACTGGATATCAAACTAAAATCCTCGTACTATGACAAACTGGTGAAGGGCAACTTCGGTGAGGAAATCTTTGAAACGCTGAAGCCGGGCAAGGAACTAGCTGCCAAGCTAATCGCCCAAGGCTGCCGCGCTGAAAAAGGCTCAGACCTAAGCGACTATGCCGCCTGCATGGCCTGCGAGTTTGGCATCAATATCCACGTGTACAGGCAATAAGCGCCTCACACACTCAGATTTGAAAGACCTTCGGGTCTTTTTTTTGTGCCCTGACATCTTTGAAACAATTACCCTAGCGAGCGTGCGTTTCCAATGCGTGCGTCCTCAGCAGCTTTCTAGCACGGCTACCAACAGTACACGCGTACACTCAAAAGAATAACTGAAGAGGTACTAAAGCGCCTTGCAGCTTGTGAATCAGCCCCGATAGAGGCGATACGCAGTAAAGCCGAAAGCGGGAATACAGCCACTAAATAACCCAGCTCTACCGCTCCCAAACTTCTCATCATCAAATCAGCTAATTACACCATCATCACATCAAATCGCTAAACTTGCCTACTAGAACTGACCCATCATGACCCATCCCCTATCCATCGCCATACACGGAGGTGCAGGCACCATCAGCCGGGCGCACATGAGCGCCGAGAAAGAAACCGCATACAAAACAGCCCTCAGCGAGGCGCTGGAAGCAGGCTATGCCATACTGGCGCAGGGCGGCTCTTCGCTGGATGCCGTGGAGCGAGCCGTCACTGTGCTGGAAGATTGTCCGCTGTTCAATGCCGGTAAAGGGTCGGTCTTCACCCATGACGGCACGCACGAGATGGACGCCTCCATCATGGAAGGAACCGGCCGAAAAGCGGGTGCCGTGGCGGCCGTGACGGGCATCAAAAATCCGGTGCAGTTGGCGCGTATGGTAATGGAGCGCACCGAACATGTATTGCTCATTGGCGCAGGCGCGATGCACTTTGCCGAGACACAGGGCATCTCCCCGATGGACGAGGCGTATTTCTATGACGAACTGCGCTATAGGCAGTGGCAGGAGGCACTGAAATCGGGCAGTATGCTGCTAGATCATTCGCCGCTGAAGGAACATAAGTTTGGGACGGTGGGTGCTGTGGCGCGGGATGCGCAGGGGCACTTGGCGGCTGCTACGTCCACGGGTGGCATGACCAACAAACTGTTTGGGCGTGTGGGCGATACGCCCATCATCGGGTCGGGGAATTATGCCAATGACGCCACGTGTGCCGTCTCGTGCACGGGCAGTGGCGAGTATTTCTTGCGCGGGGTGGTGGCTTATGATGTAAGTTGCCTGATGGAATACAAAGGCTACACCTTGGCGCAAGCGTGCGAGGAAGTGGTGCAGCGCCGACTGGTGCAGATAGGCGGTGATGGCGGACTAGTGGCCGTGGATCATGCCGGAAACATCTGCATGTCGTTCAATACAGACGGGATGTATAGGGCGTGTAGGAGTAGTGGGGGTGAAATGAGGGTTGAGATTTATAGGTCGTAATTGTTATCCAACCGTTGACATACCTTTTTCAGCACCTTTTGTAACTATTCTTTGCCAAAGTCTCTGTTATGGCCTACATTAGACCTAATAAAAAAACCCCAGTGACTTAACCCGCCTAACAAGAGCGGAAGTGTGGGGCTTCATAAATGAGTTCTCGTGTCTTGGTCTCACATGGTTGCACCCATGTGGCTTTGCCGACTAATGAGATCGACCTAGACTGAGAGTCACCTCAATACAAATTCTTCAATATTAAGGCTACCTGTAAACAGGTGGCCTTTATTTTTATAAAATAGCACTTTTCTTATTCTCACAAAGCAAAAGTATGAAAAAATTCTTGAACATGATGAGAGATGTTACGAAAATAAATTGAGAAACATTAACAATCGAAATTGTAATGTCATTTCATTGCTTTTTTCTTATTGTCTCCCTATCTTCGCACTCGTTATGAAACTCAAGCGCATAGACCCAAATAATTTAGATAAGAATCTGAAAGCAACGGCTCATAAGACCGGAAAACTGGGCTTTTCATCCGAAGCTGCTAAGAAAATGAGATTGGAAACTGCTAAGACGGCTTATTTATTCTTAAACTCGGATGATGTAGATGACCGTAATCTTTATGTCCAAATCGATTACGACAAGGTCAATGAGAATGATGGCTTCAAGATTTTGAAAGCTGGTAGTTACTATTATTTGAATGCAAAGGCATTTTTCGACACCTACAAACTTGATTATGTAAATGATAATCTAGTATATGACATAACTCATGAGGTCTTTGATGATTACGGTGACGTATGGATATTCAAGAGACGCACTCTTGGTAAGGAAGAACTTAAAAGGCTATTAAATTAGTACTCCTGTAGAGTCAATCAATCCAAATCTCCCTACACCTGCGCCACCTCAAACGGTGATATCTCCAAATGTCGGTTGTCAATGGTAAACTTATCTTCGGCGGCTAAAATATGCACCACCAGA
>CAZPST010000108.1:0-8092 GCA_964589185.1 uncultured Roseivirgaceae bacterium
GTCCTTCAATTGACTGAGCTCTTTTTTTAAGCGATTAACTGCTGAACCTTCATCTTCAATGATGAGTGTTTTGATTGCTCTTGACATCTTCAGTGGGTCTTGAGGGGTATTTTTACAATAAAATAATCAGCTTCAGGCCCATATTCAATGGGGCTAAGTAGAAGGGTAAATCGCTGTTGCAGGTTCTTCAAACCCACCTTTTCACCCTGCACCGGATAACTAATTGGCTTAATCCTATTTTTTACGATCAACCAATTGCTCTCCTCATAAATGGAAATAACTAGCGGATCTTCCTTTGTGGCCTGGTTGTGTTTGACAGCATTCTCCACTAAAAATTGAAGGCTCAATGGGGGTATCAGATGTCCGTTTTTATGATTTTCGATTTCCAACTTCAGATCAATCGCATCATGAAACCTCACTTTCAGTAAATTCCAGTAGTCATTCAAAAATTTGATTTCGTCTCCCAAGGGAATAAAGTCGTGATGCGTGCTTTGCAAAACCACGCGGTATAAGTTTGAAAAGTTGCGAACGTACTTTATGGCGGCTTCTTTGTCCTCTTCTATTAGGTTCAGTAGGGTGTTGAGGCTGTTAAACAAAAAATGAGGATTGATCTGTTGCTTTAACGTTTCCATCTGAAACTTGAGGTTTTCAGATTGCAGTTCCAGGTTTTGTACTTCCAATACTGCCCTTTCCCTCTGGGTTTTGAATATCCTGAGTATGAAGATGAAGATCAAATTGACCAGTGCCAGCCTAATTACGAGGACAGTCGCTCCCACCTCTCCTACAATGCCATTCGGTATCAAATAGAAGTCAACTAAACAGATCGTGGCAATCAATAAGGCATTGGCAATGAAGGAATAGGTGATTAAGTCGATTCTTTGCCTGAGTGCATCCTTGCTATGTATAAGGTACTTATTTAAAAACCAAAGCAGAAGAAGAAAAATACTTGCTTCTGCATATCTCATTAGTGTCAATGAAAACTCCTTGTTCCCCAAACTCAGCGCATTATTGCTTACTAGGCTAATGGCCGGTGCAACTAAAGCAAGAATAAAAGGAAGGTATTTTTCAGCTTTGGACATGATGCAAGATTCAGGAAATTGGATTAGCTATCCAACCTGAAATGTACCAAAACAGCAAAAGATGCATCTTAAGCTTCTTTATTTGGAAATGAGGCGTCTGCCGAGATCTGGATTGTAAAAAAACTCACTACAAAAGACAATATGCTTGGGCATTTGATAGAGAACTTTCAGTAACGCTTTTAGACGACTCGGCATGAAATACCAATCATTCACGCATTTATTGGACTTTTTTTACAGAAAAAAAGATGCGAAACATCCAATTTATTGTCATTTGCTCGTCTTGTCACAAAGTACGTACATCCTCAAATGAATGGGTAAATAATCATCATCCAATCAACAATAATTACCAATTTTATTCTCATAGTTTTTGCGAACCGTGCGCTGAAGTGGTACTGGACGAAATTAGAATCAGAAAATTACAGTCACAAAATTGTGGATAGAGATTAATTGTATCTGCAATTAATGCTTGCAGCATTTCCCATTCTCACCTAGTTCATTACGCAAGAAAATGGTCTGACAGGTACGTATTTCCAAAATAAGGTATACCTACTTTAACTGAAATCCAATCCTTTTTAAAGCCTGATTCCGGGATCAACAACATCCAATCCATCTGCGCTTAGCATACCTGTGGGTATATTGGTTTGGATGTGATGCATCAACTTTGTCAGGAATCGCTCTTTGTTGGTAGCCTTCCGCGCTATCAAGCTAATCTCCCGCGCCTTGTTGTCAATCATCTTCAACTGCTCTTCTTTAGATGCACTCAAAATCAGCGTAGTTAGTTCCGGCAAAATCGTCAGACCACCCATGGTATCTACGATCCGTATCAGCGATTCGATCGAATTGCTCCGGTAGATAAAATCCTTGTCCATGCGTATCTTCTTCAAATCACAGAAATTATTCACCTGATCCCGAAAGCAATTGCCTTCATCCAGCAGCCACAGCTTACTGTAATTGATGTTCTTCAATTCCAGATCCACTGAGAGATCGTGACCGGAACTGTAGAGAAAAAAGCGCTCGTAAAACAACGGATCAACTCGGATGCCTGGCAATCGTGCCGGTGTGGAGATCAGTCCCGCATCCAAGGCGCCATCACGTACACCATTCACCACTTCTTCGGTGAGCATCTCACGAATGTCCAACTTGAAATCAGGATGGCTTTTTCGGAGATCGTCTACAAACAGTGGAACCAAAAACGGCGATAATGTGGGAATGATGCCCAATATCAGACGACCATCATATCCTTGGGCATTTAACTGTGAAAAACGTGCTAAATGATCAAAATCCAGTACTATTTCACCGGCCTTTTCCAAAAACAGCCGTCCTTCGGTGGTCACACTCACAGGTGTGGTAGATCGATCAAACAGCGATAACCCCACCTGCTCCTCTAGCTTTTGGATTTGCAAGCTCAGTCCCGGCTGTGTGATGCCTAGCTTTTCAGCTGCTGACTTAAACGTACCGTATTTCAAAAGCGCCAAGGCGTATTTAAGCTGAATTAGCGTCATAGTGTGGTGTATTTGCCTGAAAAATTAGCCTGTTCATTGTCATCGCTAAAGCATGTAGATAATCCTACTATTTATTAGATTTATCAAAATTTAACTAACCACGCCAAACCTAACACTTATGAACTCTCCTGACAACAAGGAGGAAAAGTATGTTTTGAAGGAACAAAACATCAAATTTTTCTCTCCTAAAAGAATCTTCAAGTACTTTATCAATTTATTCCTACTCCTCTTTGCCGCCTTTGGATTGTTGGCCTTCGCCAACCTTACGCTATTTCCAAATATGGGAATTATTGATTTGGCCAAAGACCGAACGTCTGCCTGGAGATCGGCCAAACAGACCGATATGGGACATGAAGCTATTGCCTTTGAGCTTATGCTGGATGCCCATGCCATGAAAGGTGGCGATATCAGCCATGCACTAGACACCCTCACAAGTGAATTTACGTCGGCCAACTGGGCCGAGCTACTGGAGTATGATGTGGATTATTTCCTGAAGCATGATGAACTCAGCGATTCTATCAAAATGAATGGCATGCTCCATTTGATCAAGTTGATGTATTCGGCAGGTCACTATGATTTGTTCAAAGAGGGCTACACGATCCTTGTTGACAAATTTGCCCAACCGGCCGATTACCTGACCATCTACACGGGTTTGCTGCCACTGAAAGCCAATTTTCAGTTTGATGATGAAGAAGAAGAGATTGAACTTGGACGCCTTTACGAACTAGAACTGAGGAGACACTTGAAAGTGACTGCTTCCCAGATCGTTTTGGGCTTACAAGATGATGAATTGGCAAGCACTGATTTGCAAAACTTTGTCGATGACCTGACCACTACATTTTCTAACCGCCGATTTCTGAAATCAAAAAGTGAGAAATTCCGCGTGCAATTGGGTAGTGATCTGTCGCATCTGCTCAAACTCATCGCTGCAAATGCGCTGAAAAACAAAGACGCTACCCTGCAAGATGCCACTATCAAATTGCGAACGATCTTAGAAGAACAGCAACTAGAGTTTTTTGACGTGTAATCACCGGCACGCCACAAATTTGGAAGCCCTGAGAGATACTCGGGGCTTTTTTTATGCCAGCAGCCCTAACCCTGCCGGCTTATACAGCAACCATCCTGTGAGACTATCGCGCCCCACGTGGGTGGCCAGCACTTCATGCTCCACATCGGCACTCTTAAAAAGCACACATCTGCGGGCTTTGGGCTGAATTTTCACATCGCCGGACGCCAAATATACCTGCAGCTCCCCTCCGTCTCCTTCTGTCCAGTTTTCATTGAGGTAAATCACCACCGAGATCATGCGGTTGTTTCTGCCTACGAATTGATCCAAATGCCGCTTGTAAAACGTACCCACCGGATAATGTGCCAAGTGAAACTCATAATCTGATAGGCTCAGGTAGCAATACCGATTCATTACGAACATCAGTTCATCCAGTAGCTCCCAAAATTGCTGCAATTGGGTATCGCGCTCCTTGCTCAACCAATAGGTGAAATCGCCACGCACGGCAGTATTGATCTGATTATTTTGGAGTGCCCCAATGGCCGCCTTGTCAAATGCGTCTTGGTGTTGCCTTTCCTCAAAAAAGGCTCGGATGCCTTTGTACAGCTCCTCCGACAAAAAATCATCAATGACCACATACTCCTGATCCGACAGTGTGTCTACCCACTGGAGCCATTGGTCTTCTGTAAATTGGTGTGTCAAGGGGGACGTAATTGATCGACGCGAAGTTATGAAGATTGATGAGAGCGAAATAAAAAAAGCAGTCTGCGACTGCTTTCCTTTAGTTGGCAAAGACCAAATGTCACTTCTTTTTCGGTGATTCAGTCTTGGCTTTCTCGTTTTTCTTAGGTCGTCTTACTCCGTAGGTTTTGGAAGCAATCTTACCTCTTCTGGTTTTTTTATCTCCTTTCCCATGATGATGTTGTTTCGGTCAAAGATAAAATCTTGCTGATTTTCTGCAAAAACCTTCCGGCCAGAAATGTGGGTGAGCCCCTCTCCTATGTGTGGTGTAGATTTCTAGACTTCCGAAGTTTTGTGCCTTTGGTGCAGTCTTGCGGAGTTTTGACAGTCCACTTTGAAGGATAGACCTGAGCAGTTTGGAAACTTCGGAAGTCTTCTCTGATTCGGAAGTCTCTCGAGGTTGTAGCCTTCCCAAGTTTTCAAAACTCCGGAAGGCTGCAAGTGTCCTCAATTAGTAGTTGCCATTCTCAATAAGAAATGCCTTATACCTTTCCATCAATTGGTCATTGTCAGGATAGTTATGGATTCCTATTTCATAGGCGGTCATTGCGTCGAGGAGTAATCCACCTTTTTCATATGCCTCGGCAAGTTGAGCAAAGTACTCCCACGGCATCAACTGCTCCATATTGATAAGTGGAATTGCAGCAACATTCATCCGCTTAATGCCAATGGGCAAAGAGCTAAGACCTCCGCCTGAAACCTCTAAAATAAACAAACCATATTGATCATTCGCAAACTCAGGAAGACTTAAGTCAATCCAAATAGACGTACCCTGAACTTGCTGCCTCCATATCACTTTATCCATAAGATTCTTGATTACCACATCATACGTCACAATATTTTGTGCCTTTTCCCATCGAAGTGCAAAGATCGAATTGGCTACCTCTGTACTTTCTCCAAACATCATTAATGTGATATCCCCGGAAGTTCCTCTACTTATACCGCCTGTTGCATTCATGTTTTGTCTATAATTTCCAATAGCGCTAGCACTTACGCCAGTTGGCAAAGGAATCGGTTGCTTGACAGTCGTCAAACGCTTCTGTCGTTGAAGGGTATCTGTATCGATGGCCAAGAAAGAAGTATAAGTGGTCATCAATGAATAGTCTAAGCCCAATTGGGTGATTTCATTCTTCTTGGCTATTCTGGATTTATCAGTCTCCAGTTCTTCAATACGCTTACGCACCCACAAGTACGGAAGTGCGTCCGTTTGGTCTACTGAAGTGCTGTCAAGCGAAATAGTAGAAGTAAGCGTGCCAAGTCCATAATTCCCAGTAAGAGTGACATTTCCCTTAAATTCACCTCTAAACTTGCCGTATACTAATATGGATCGGTCTTTAAACACGTCTGGAATCTTTCCGGGGCTTACGTCATACACGTCATTGTCTCCAAAATCAAGGCGAATGTTAGTCAGGACAGGATTTCCTACATAATTGATAAATTCATTGACCTTTTCCTTTGCTTCATATTCAGAACCCACTACGAATGGAACGCCTTTGCCAGATTTAGCCATTCCTTCAATCAAGAAATGGTTGACGGAGGTGCCCACTCCAAATGAGAACACATTGATATCATCAAGGTTGTCTTGAATTAAGTCAAACATATCCTCTTCGGCATCAATATACCCATCTGTAATGACGACAACCGTCCTTGAATATTCGTTTTCACTCGGATTCATAATGGCCTCATGTAAAGCACTGTATAGGCGCGTTCCGCCACCTCCCCTGCTGCGACTTAGTAAATGAATGGCCTCCCTGATGTTAGCAGGGGTAGCTGCTTCAGGAGATTTGAACAGTTTGTTTGATTCAGAGGCAAAAAGAACCACATTGAAACGATCCCGCTCTGTCAGTGAACCGAGCAGTTTGTTCATGATTTCCTTAGCCGTATTCAGCGGGAAACCCGCCATAGATCCGGACACGTCCACGACAAACGTATATTCCCTACTGGGCATTTCGTAGCTCTGTACGTGTGCTGGCGGCTGAAGTAGCAGCGCAAAAAAATTCTCCTTTGCTCCTTTATTGATTAATATGCCGGATTGTATTGCATCACCTACTAGCGAGTAATTGAGCACAAAATCCTTTGATGACACATTATGTGCGGCCGTGTTAATGGAGATATCACATGATTTGGCCGATAAAAAGGTAATTTCGGTATCGTGTGAGGTGCTTCTCACATTCTTGATAGGTACAGGACTGTTGAGATGAACGTCCAGATCAAATGAATAGCTGGCAGAGTGACCTTCTTCCAAATATGGATTGGAAACCCATTGATGTCTGCGATCACCGGTAGCTTCACTTCGCTCACTGTATCTGGGTCCAACAACGGTAGGGAAGACAAACGCATAGTTGCCGTTGGTTGACTCAATAAGTTCGGTGTAGTTGAGGTTCACGATGATGGTATCGCCGGGCATGATGTTGGCTACATTCATTTGAAAAACATTGGGACGATGTTGCTCTAAAAGTGAGGCTCTGAAACCTTCATTCTTAGCTTTGGTATACTTACCGTGTGCGCTTTCTTTTTCTTCGATTTTCGCCACGATTTCACGTTCTCCTATTTTCATAGTGAGGCCGTATACAGCCGCTTTAGTGAAAGCAGGAAAGACATACACTGCTTCAATGGGCAATGCTCCCTGATTAACAAACGTTTGTGATAAACGAACATCCGCGATAACACCTGCAATCTGAACTTGAGCAGCGATGCTTTTTACGGGAAGCAGATCCAATCGCTCTGTATTGCCGGGTATATAGAAGTATGGAGATAAGACCTTATCATCCTCAAAATCTTGAGCGAAACCAAAGGCTGGTAGAACCAAAACAAGAAAAACGGTGAGGTAGTGTGATGTGTGAGGCATATTGAAATAGTTAAATAATGTACTCTAATTGTTATATTATATCAACTATTGCGCCAAGTCTTTGTTCTCTTTCTAATTACCGTAATTGCGGTTCAATGGCGGGTAAGGATTGCACCAATCAACTTCCCGTAGTATCTTCAAGCTATGAGCAAAGTCAAAGTAGCAGCCTACTCCATATCATTGGATGGTTTTGGAGCAGGGCCTAATCAACGTCTGGAAAGTCCGCTGGGTGAGGGTGGTGAAGGGCTGCATAAATGGATTTTTCCCACAAAAACATTTCAAATCAAGGTCATGCACAAATCCGATGGCACGGAAGGCATAGATGATGATTTTGCTAAAAAGTCCTTTGAAAACATTGGCGCGTGGATATTGGGGCGCAATATGTTTGGCCCCATACGCGGGCCCTGGCCGGATGACGAATGGAAAGGTTGGTGGGGTGAAGAGCCGCCGTATCATGTGCCGGTATTTGTACTCACGCACCACAAGCGGGAGCCGCTCATTATGAAAGGTGGAACCACTTTTTACTTTGTTACGGATGGTATTGAGGTAGCGTTGGAGCGAGCCAAGCAGGCGGCCAAAGGAAAGGATATCCGCGTAGGCGGTGGGGCATCCACCATTCGTCAGTATGTACAGGCAGGGCATCTGGACGAAATGCATCTAGCCATCTCCCCCGTCCGGCTCGGCTCGGGAGAGCATTTATTTGCTGGTATTGATTTGCCCAAGTTGGGTTTTACGGACGTACAAACCGTCTATGGGGAGCAGGCTACTCATGTGGTGCTGAGGAAAGGTTTGTAGACTTCCAGAGTTTTGTGCCTTTTGGTGCAGTATTAGGAAGTTTTGATATCCTCTTTGGAGGATAGACCTCAGAGATAGGGAAACTTCGGAAGTCTTCCTAAAAGCAGTGCATGTTTCGTGA
>CAZPST010000109.1:0-8081 GCA_964589185.1 uncultured Roseivirgaceae bacterium
CTCTTGGTGGGGGCGGTGGTGTATCCACGATGTTGCCATACTCGTCCACATACGCGATCATATCTTCCAAGTCTCCACTGGTAGACTGATCTTTCTTTTCAATTTTCTTTTGCAGTTTTTCTTGCTGCTTCTTGCGCTTTTTCTGCGCCTTCTGGTTTTTGATAAAACTATTCTGCGATCTTGCCATAGATGAATTTCTATTTATTAATCAATTAATGTGATGGCTTTGCCTGTTTTTCCAGCTCTGCCTGTACGACCAATACGATGAATGTAATCTGTGTAGCTGCGCGGCACTTCATAGTTGATCACCAGCGACACATCTGAGATATCAATGCCACGTGCCACCACGTCTGTGGCGATCAGTACATTGATATGCCCTTGCTTAAACTTGCGCAATGCTACCTCTCGGGCGCGCTGCGTTTTGTCACCGTGGATCACATCCGTTTTTACATTAGCCTTCTGTAGGTTTTTCCAAACCTTATCTACCTTTCGCTTGGTTTCACAGAATAAGATCACCTTTTGGTCTGCTTGCGCAAGAATCAGATCTTGCACCATTTGGAGCTTGTCCAAGCCACGTACATGCAGGATGTCCTGATCGATGGCATGGGTTTTCTCCGTACTCGTTCCTGCCTTTACTTTTACGGGTGCCTTTGTCATCTGTGTCACAATCGCTTCTTGCGAAGGATCCAATGTGGCTGAAAAAAGCAGGGTTTGTTCTTTCCCATGCATCTGATTGTGAATCTTCTTGATATCACTCAAAAAGCCCATGTCCAGCATGCGGTCATACTCGTCTAGCACAAGGGTGTTGAATGTATCAAAGGGCAAATGTCCCCGCTCGTTCATATCGAGCAGACGACCGGGCGTTCCAATCAAAATATGGTTTGTTCGTCCCAGTGATTTGATGCTTTCATACACGGCATTGCCACCAATCAAGCAGGTAGAAAACAAGCCCAGTCCTCTAGTAAGTGACTTAAACTCATCTTGTATTTGGTTGGCTAGTTCGCGTGTAGGCGTAATGATGAGTGCATAATTATCCTGCTTTTTCTCTAACAGACGCTGGATAATTGGTATTAGAAAAGCAGCGGTCTTTCCCGTGCCTGTTCCGGCTATACCAATCAGGTCTCGGCCTTCAAGTACATGCGCTATGGATTTGTCCTGCACCTCCGATGGATGTGTGTATCCTTTAGCAAGTATGCGATGTAGTAGTTCAGAGTGCAAGTCAAAATCAACGAATTCGAATTCGGGCACATACTGCGCTACTTCCTTCACATTCTTGCTCTTGCTGATGTACTGATTGATGTCAATCCCCGATGATGTCGGGGGTGTTTTGGATCGGTTCTTTTTGGTAAACTGATGCTTTGTTTTAAACTTATTATACTGCATTAAAAATGTTTTCGATAAAATTAAATAGTACCCCGCCCAAGGTCTCTGAGCATTCGGAAGTGGCCTGCTACGGCCTGTCTGAAGGAGGTCTGATGATAATACGGCAGGTTAAATTCGGCCGCTGTTTCCTTCACAATAGGGGCAATGTGCTTGTAATGCACGTGGCAGATATTGGGAAAAAGATGATGTTCGATTTGGTGGTTTAAGCCACCGGTAAACCAAAATAAAAGCTTGCTGTCCATACCAAAGTTGGTAGTAGTCATTAGCTGATGTACGTTCCAATTGCGTTGGATCTCCACTTCGTCTGTATCAATGTAATCAGATGTATGGATCACATGTGCAGGTTGAAAAACCATACTCAAAGTGAATCCTGCTACCATGTGCATGGAGATGAACATAAGCACAACTAGCCATACGGGAAGCGGCAATACTAAAATGGGAATGACTAAAAAGACGAAGTGATACGAGAGCTTGCGCAAAATGATCTCAGCCAATTTCTTATTGAATGGCGCACCGCTTTTGATCAAACCTAGATTTTTATACTGAAAGACCTTGCTGAAATCCTTGATAGTGACCCACAATACCGTGGAAATACTATAGAAAAACAACGCATAGATATGTTGGTAGCGATGAAACCATCGGCGTGGTTGGTGCGGTGAAAAACGCATAACAAAGCGTGGTTGTATGTCTTCGTCTGCATCTTCAATGTTCGTATAGGTGTGATGGAGCACATTGTGCTGCATTTTCCAGATAGTCGGGTCGGCACCTAGCATCCATGCTGTGCCACCCAGTAGGTAGTTCACCGTTCGATTTTTGTGATATGATCCGTGCAATGCATCGTGAAATACAGCTGTACCGATAAATCCCATGCCAAATCCCATGATCATCCACAGCAGAAAGAGCATAGGGACGGATGTAGGTGTGAAAATAACGATGGTCAAAAAAGGAAGTAAATAAATGCTCAATGCGCTCACGGTCTTCAATACCATTTCGGTATTGGCACTGCGGCTTAGATTGTTTTCTTGAAAAAAAGCATTTACACGTTGCTTTAACGATTGGGAAAAATCAGCGTCTAGCGTTGACGCAAATTTGTGATTTGTCATAAATATCAATTACCAATTTTAAAATGTCATACTGTTTTTCCTAGAGCAGTATAACATTGGCCTAAATGCCGGGGTAACTGATCGGGGATACTAAAGAATGAAAAGCGAAATGACGGGCCGAACCTCGAAATCTCAAACTAAAAAGCGGTGGAAATTCAACGATAATAGTACTCGAAAGATGTATTAGTTGGATGACCGCTGCTTAATAATGGCCGTAAGGTAGGGCGAAATACCTTAGGAAACTAACATGTGCCCGGATATCAGTCATGGTCTCTGTGTGATCGCTGCTTGTTTTTGGCGTCATTTTTTTAGCTCAAATAGTGCATTCAATCCGAATGAGGCACTAAATGTAGGTAGTCGGCTCGTGAAGAACGTTCGAATAATTTTTTGGCGATCGCTTATCCATGCCGATTGTTTGCACGCTAGTCTACGCCGTTTACCTCCTTGGCAAAAGCTTCAAAGTCGATAGGTGCGTCACGCAGCTCCAATCTGGAAGCTACGTACTGAATGAATGCGAATGCCTCTTCACGCGGCATACCGGGTGTCACCGGCACATTTATATTTACAAAATTGTCAAAGCAAATGGTGGTGAGATGCAGCTGCGCCTCTACGGTTTCAAATTCGGGCGTATCAAATTCCCAGTGAAGAAATCGACGCAAATTGATGGTGCCCCATTTAGTACGCAAGTTTTCTACGCTCAGCTTCACTTCTTCACGAAAATACGCCGTTTCATATTTCATGTATTGCGCCAAGAATTGCTTCTGCACATCATCGTCACGCAGATCCTGATTATCGGGATTATTGAAGGGAATTGAAAAAAGCTGCAACACAAACGTGCTGTCTATAAGCAGATACATAGTGGACTGATCGCCGTACGGTTCTATCACAGCCGTGTCTAGATGGATCGTGAAAGCATGCTGATCATTCGAAAAGACCAAATAACCGCCGGTTTGGGTCTTGATAACCGCCTGACGAAAATTTTGTCCTGCCACAAGCAGTGGAAGAAGCAATCCAAGAAAAAGAAATGACCGCATAGTTCGAGTGGTTATCAGAACGAAATCAGAGACGAAAGAAGATGACAATACGTATCCTTGAGACTACTATCGCTTCATTAGCACCACTTTCTCATTGATCCAGCAGCCAATGGTGATGGTGGAGCCTTCTTCATAATTGGCACTGAATATTTCCTCTGCTGATGGAAATTGTGCCTTGGCGGCTTCCATTTGAGCGGTGTTTCCGGCCTTTTGGTACATGTTGTAGGCGGCTATATATACGGCTCGATCTTGCACTATGTCTTGCTTGGAAGCGCAATCATCAAAACTGGTATAGTACATATTACCAATAAGATTGTACGGTTCCTTTTCGCCCGGTATCACAGCCAAAGCTTCGTATGCTAGACTCTTTGCTTTGGATTTTTGACCCAATTTAGCCGCCGCTTTTGCCTGGCCAATGAGTAGTTCGTATTTGTCCTGATTATTGGAAGCCAAAGGAACTGCTCGATTGTAGAATTCCATGGCTTTGGTATACTCACCCGCAGCTAGCCATTTATCGCCCAGTACCTTCAATAGTTTGAAATCCGGTTGTTCTTTCACCATGATTTCGGCAGCAAGCAGGAAGTAATCCTTGTCCGAACATTTTGCTTGCAATGAATAGGCAAATATCTTTTTGGCTGTGCCGATATCGGATGGATTCGCCTTCAGACGTGGTACCAGATTTTGTTCAATATAATCGCAGCTAAGAAGGCCTTCAATAGAGCTCAACAGTGCGTCTACTTTATTGCGCGTATCAGTCATATCCTCACCTGCTCTTTCTTTTTCATCTATGATTGATGATAGCTGCGAATGAATCTCCAATACTTTATCGCCGGGCATCTCCTTGAGTTTCCATTCGTATCCGTACTTGGCCACCGTCATGTAGGGCACCAGATTGAAACCTGATATGTCAGCGCCATTCGAAGTTGTAGTCTGCGCGTACATATCGATCAGTAGAGGGTACTTTTTGGGTGTTTTGTAAAAGAATTTAAAAGCAGTGTAGACCTTTCTGTCGAGCACCGAGGCTTCATTTCCCCAATATTTAATTCGCATGTCGTACATCCACAGAGCTGTATCTTGGAGTTGTGTCAATCGACTGGCATCTGTTTCGCCTTTTATTGCTTCTTCGGCGCACTTGGTACCATCAATGTAGATAGAGGGGTTTAGGTCGGGATTGTTGATATACAACCAGCGCAACGCACTCAAGGCCTCTGCATACTTGTCTTGCCCCATCAGTACCTTGTAGTATGCTTGCTTTTCCTGAGCTTCCTTGAAAAGTTTTTCTTCTGTAGGCCAATTCCAGCCATTTTGGGCGTAAGCGAAGGCAGACAATACGAGTAGCGATAACGTGAAAAAATGCTTCATTTTGAGTAGTTTTTCTTTCGGATTGCAAAAGTGGTGCTAAAAAACGAGTTGGGTTATATTCGGGCGGTTAGCTTTGTGTTAAAATCCGCAGGATGTTCAATTTCAAAGAAATCTTAACAGTCTCCCTTATTCTCTTTTCGGTGATCGATATATTGGGTAGCATTCCTATTATCATCGATTTGCGCAAAAAAGTAGGTCATGTGCAATCGGAGAAAGCCACACTGGTAGCGGCTGTCATCATGATTGTCTTTCTATTTTTGGGTGAAAGTATCCTGCATTTATTGGGTATTGATATCGGTTCGTTTGCTATAGCAGGTGCCATCGTCATTTTTCTTATTGGATTGGAGATGATATTGGGCACCCAGATATTTAAGCAAGACCCACAGGCATCAGCCACTGCTTCGATAGTGCCTATTGCGTTTCCGCTGATAGCAGGGGCAGGGACTATGACCACTTTGCTGGCATTGCGGGCGGAATTTTCAGAGGCCAATATTTTGGTTGGTATTGTGGTCAATCTCGTATTCGTCTACATCGTGCTCAAAGCGAGTGGCTGGCTAGAGCGTAAAATCGGGCAGGGCGGATTCAATATTCTCCGAAAAGTGTTCGGTATCATATTGCTTTCAATTGCCATCAAACTCTTCAAGAATCACTGGTTTCTATGATCCGATTGTACACTGATGGTGCGGCCAAGGGCAATCCAGGGCCGGGTGGATATGGTGCTGTGCTAGAGTTTGGTGACAAGCGCAAAGAACTATCCGAAGGTTTTCGGCTCACGACCAATAACCGCATGGAATTGCTGGCAGTCATCGCCGGATTGGAAGCTATCAAAAAACCGGGGTGGGAGGTCTTGGTTACCTCAGACTCTAAGTATGTGGTAGATTCGGTGACTAAGGGCTGGCTGGATGGTTGGGTCAAAAAGAATTTCAAAGACAAGAAAAATCGTGATTTGTGGGAACGATACCTAAAGGTGGCCAAGCACCACAAGGTAAAGTTTCACTGGGTAAAGGGGCACGCAGGTCACCCGCAAAACGAACGGTGCGATCAGTTGGCTGTGGCAGCCGCCGAGGGTAGGAATCTGCTGGTGGATGAAGGGTATGAAGCGGCTATTGGTTAATTGGTTAACTAGTTGACTAGTAGATCAGTATAAAGGGCTTTCACTTGTTTGGAGAAATGCTCAGGTGAGAATCGATGGGTAACCACCGCATGGATTTGTTTTGAATCAAATGTCGCAAAGCGCTTTACCATTAACTGAATTCCACTTGTCAACGCATCCACGTTTTCATTCGCTATCAATATTCCCACTTCATCTGTCACTATGTCTTCCGGGCCGCCACAGCGGGTAGCTAGTACTGGTTTGCCGCAGGCCATTGCTTCCAGAAGCACATTGCCGAAGGTCTCATGTCTGCTTGGTAGCGTATAAAACGAACAGCGCTGCATTTCGTCCCTGACTTGCTCTCTAGACAATTCGCCCAACCAGATGAATTTGTCTGCTACACCCAGTTCTTGAGCTAATTTCTGATACTCCTTTTTGAACGTTCCTTCTCCGCCCAGCCGCACGGTTCCCTTAAAATCATCCCCCAATTGAGCTGCCGCCCGGATCAATAGGTCAAATCCTTTTTGCGTTTCCATTCGGCCAACACTGAGTAAGGGGAGTCCTTCGGGTTTGCGATCAATGGGATAAAAGAAATCCGTATCCACCGGATTGTGTACCACATCTACCTTGTCCAATCCAAAACCACGAAGCGTTTTTTCAAGGGAATAACTGGTAGCAATCAATCGATTGGCCTGTTTCAATGGTTCCGCAATGATTGGTTTTAAGTGCCCTTTTTTATCCAAAAATTCAGGAAAGGGAAATGGACTCATGCGGATGTTCACCACATACGGGATGTCATATTTCTCACTCAATGCCTGTGCTATCAGTGCCCCGGGATAGGTTGCTTGCGCATGTAACACATTCACCTTCCCAACCTGCCGCTGAAACAGCTCCATGTTTTTCAAATTGGATTGGATCAGTCCGTGTAAGTTGCCGTGTAGTACCTTGCGCGTCCACGTGAGTGTAGGTGTGTGGAAATGATACAGATTTTCGTGTGTTTCACTGTAGGATTTGAAAGCGCCATGATTGAGCACTTTCCCCACATTCATCACATGATCGCGCACCCATAGCATGTGCTCAGGGTCACCTTGACCCCATGTGCTCACGCCCAGCTTCCAGTCGGGGTTTAGCCGTGCCAGCAGCGCAATCTGCTCCTGCACGAATGTGCCGTAGATAGGATTATTCGCCGATGGATACCAAGATGGGATGTAGAAAATGTTCATTGCCTTGGCTCAAAAATAACCCACCCTATGGAGTCTGATCGCCATTCCTGCAAGCATGCCCACCACCACCGACGCAGCACCCAAGCAAACGGCGGCTTGAAAGGATAATCACGCATGGTACGCGGCACTACAGGGATAAACGTGGCGTGGTGCGTGTATTTGCCCCGCTCTATCAGCAAACCACGGATTGGCTCGGAGTGCATCTCCACCACAATCACCGCTTCTTTCCATTCCAGAAATCGCTCGGGTGTGAGCAGTTGTTTTTCGGCTCCTTCCACATCCATCAGGATAAAATCTTTGCCCGATTGCGTATCTGTGCCGTCTTCAAACCGATCCTTCACAAACACACTCGTCTTGTTGATCAGTGCCAGTCGTGTCATCAGTTCGCGCCCCTTGCGGTCTTCTTCAAATGCTAGGATAGGCCGCTTCCATTTTTTGGCAAATCCAACAGCATAGTATCCTTCACCGGCTCCAATCACAATGATTTTGTCGTATCGCACTTGCTTGTGCGCCTCCAGAATCGGATGGAGTTCCTTTTCGTACGTACCGAGAAGTTTAGGAAAATAGCTACTTCCCACGCTTTCGCCTACATAATACAGTCCCTGAAACGGCCCTGAAAATATGCGCTTGCGAGTAGCCTTGCGCAGATAGGCATGCACCAGTGGGGCAGGAGAGAGCAACTTGCGTAGGATTTGGATCATGCCGTGAAGTTACTTCTCCTAGTGCGGGTTGGGAAAAGTAAAGGGTATAAAGTAGATCGTGGGAATGCAGGGCAAAGTGGATAAAAAAATAGCAAGGCTGTAAGGCGATTTAGACGAAGGTGCATTACAGCCCTGCAAGGGCGAAATCCACAGAGTGAGGGGTGAAGCCCTTCGCGAATGGT
>CAZPST010000110.1:0-8039 GCA_964589185.1 uncultured Roseivirgaceae bacterium
CCCGGTTTTGCTCAAATCAATGGGTGTATCGCTCATACGCTTGGTCTGGAATTTTGCTTTGATAATCCGATACGCGCGGTTTTGGTTTCACCCAATCCAGCATGCCTTTCGCCCAGACGTAGATCAGTCCTAATCCAAGGATACCGATGAAAATAAATGTCTCCACAAGCGAAAACCGCCCCCACAGCCCATTGGTTTCTTCGATCAATTGGGCATCTCCAAACACGATGGCCCAAGGGAAAAGGAAGACCAGTTCGGCCTCAAAGAGGATGAAAATAAGGGCAATCACATAGAATCGCACATTGAACTGCCCCAAGGCCGGATGCGCTGGATCTTCACCTGATTCGTACGTGGTTTGTTTCTCAGGATTGGGTTTCACAGGACGTAAGATGCGCCCAACCAGTAGCGTGACAACCACAAACGCCAACCCTCCGATCAGGAACAAAAGAATGGTGCCAAATCCGCTGATTGCATTCATTGGGGAAAGTTAGACGGGAAAGGGATTTATCCCTTCATTTTCGATGGATTTTAACGGAAATCGGAATTTCTTAGCCTATTTTTCGAATACCAACTGTTTGTTCTAAAACCAAGTCGTAAAGGAATTCCGGTGCAAAATCTGCATCATTTGGCCAAGTCAATGTCCAACTATCAAGCTTGAATTGTTTGAAGAATTCAACATTCTTGAGCGGTTCGAATACCTTTCCTACAAGTTGATTTTTAAAGTCAATTACTCCGGAAACGCCATCATTAAAGGTGACTTGCACCTTGAAGTCATTTACGTATTCAGCATGAGTTATCCATACCAATGCCATCGTTTCTAGTTTAATGGTTCTATTTTCTTTAAAGGCTCCATCATTTCTATTCGTTCCCAGTTATCAAGCAATTCTTGTCGGTGTTCGCTCAACCATTGCATGGTAAGGTTAATGGCAGTTTTGGGCATTTTGCCCTCCAATATGCCTGTTTGTATCTCGACTTTTGCTTTAAAGTCCTGATACTCCACATGAAAGTGCGGAGGATTGTGCTCATTAAAGTACATTTTAATGATGATTCCATAAAATCTAGATATTTCAGGCATATCAAATGATAGTAGACCAAATTTACCAATTTATGTCCAAATTGATTCTGTACTTAATATCAGGAAATTAGACTCTCAATAACTCTTCTCATGCACCTTCACAGCCCTGCCTGATGGGTCATTTTGGTTTTGGAAAGACGCATCCCAAGCCAATGCCTCCGGTGTGGAGCAAGCCACCGACGGCACTGACGGTACGGTTCGGGCAGCTGTTTCGGAAGGGAAATGCTCCGCAAAAATGCTGCGGTAGTAATACTCTTCTTTGTTGCGTGGCGGATTCACGGGAAATTTGATCGCAGCGGCATTCATCTCATCGTCGCTTACCAATTGGCTCACGGTAGCTTTCAGCGTGTCAATCCACGAGTAGCCTACCCCATCGGAAAATTGCTCTTTTTGTCGCCAAACGATGCTCTCGGGCAGATACGTTTCAAAGGCTTTTCGCAAAATCCATTTTTCCATTTTCCCATTGCCGCTCATTTTATCTGCCGGATTCAGGCGCATGGCCACATCCATAAAGTCTTTATCCAGAAATGGTACACGTCCTTCTACACCCCACGCCGATAGCGCCTTATTCGCTCGCAAACAATCGTAAAGGTGCAGTTTGCTCAGTTTGCGCACTGTTTCTTCATGGAATGCCTGCGCATTAGGCGCTTTGTGGAAATACAAATACCCGCCAAAAAGCTCATCGGCCCCTTCGCCGGAGAGCACCATTTTGATGCCCATCGACTTGATCACACGAGCAAGCAGATACATGGGTGTGGAAGCCCGTACGGTCGTCATGTCGTACGTCTCCAAATGGTAAATCACATCGCGAAGGGCATCCAAACCTTCTTGAATAGTGAATTTCACTTCATGATGAATGGTGCCAATGTGATCGGCCACTTTCTGAGCGGCAGCCAAATCAGGCGAACCTTCCAGCCCCACAGCAAAGGAATGCAACTGTGGCCACCAGGCTTCTTTTGTGTCCTCTGACTCCACGCGCTTCGGGGCGAATTTTTTGGTGATGGCCGAAATGATGGATGAATCCAGCCCGCCGGATAGGAGCACTCCATACGGTACGTCAGACATCAAGTGACTGTGTACTGAATCCTCCAGCGCACTGCGCAGCACATCAATGCTCGACGAATTGTCTTTGACATGTTCGAAATCTGACCAATCACGTGTATACCACAGCTGCGGTTTTTTGTCGGCTTGCGTCATGTAATGTCCGGGAGGAAACGGCTCGATGATGTTGCAGACGCCTTCCAGTGCTTTCAATTCGGAGGCTACATAAAGTTGTCCCAATCCATCCCACCCGATATACAAAGGGATGATGCCCATGTGATCTCGCCCGATCAGGTACGATTGCGTAGCGTGATCGTACAGCGCAAAGGCGTACATACCGCGCAGTTTTTCAAAAAGATTGACTCCATCCGTACGATACAGTGCCATGATCACTTCGCAATCTGATTGCGTGCGGAAGTCGTAATCCAGCGTTTTTCGGATGTCCTGATGGTTGTAGATTTCGCCATTCACAGCTAGCACGAGCTGACCATCCGTACTGATGATGGGCTGCCCACCTGATACCGGATCAACGATAGCGAGGCGTTCATGTGCCAAAAGCGCCTTATCATTGGCGTACATTCCCGACCAGTCCGGCCCACGGTGACGGATGAGTTTGGCCATTTTCAAAACCTGAGGACGAAGGTCTTCGGCGTTTACCTTCAGATCAAATGCACATACGATTCCACACATATCTTTACTTTGCTACTACTAGATGATTGACAATGCGGACAAAACTCGTATTTTTTGGATTTAATGAAGCAGAATGATCAAATATTTAGTATGTTTTCAATAATTGAAGCTAATTTTTGAGGAATGAATAAAATCCGCATCAATCAAGGCCGTATTCTTCCGAGTCAGTTCAGGTTTTTGCTCACACTCATGGTGGTGGGCGGCATAGTGGCCATGACCGTGTATGTAAACAACGAAGTGGGATTTCTTATCTCAATCCTTTTGGCCATGCTGCTTTTATTGGTGTGGACCTCCTTCTATATGCTGGAAGTGGATGTTTCGGCACGCACGTACCAATCATGTAGTGCCATTCTTGGGAGGCCATTTTTCAGAGAAGTCGTTCGTTTTGATAAGATCAGAGGGGTGGCGATTCGTGAGGCAAACTATTCCCAAACGATGTTTAGCCGTAGTGGTATAGGCCACACACGCAGGTGGAAGGAATATGAAGCACAATTGCTGCTGGATGAGAGCAAGATGGTCGTTCTCATTTCGGATGAAGACAGAGCAGAACTGTTGGTGAGATTGAAGCCGATTGTGAAGAAATTGGGGACTGAGATTATATCGTCATAATATCCTTCTCCTTCGTCTCAAGGATGGAATCTATCAAAGCCGTATGCCTGTCGGTGAGTTTTTGCACTTTTTCTTCGGCCGTTTTGATGGCGTCTTCGGCTACTCCGTTATTCTTCAGTTTGCGCAGCGCTTCGTTGGTCTCTTTGCGCACATTGCGGATGCTCACTTTGCTGTTTTCTGCCTCATGTTTGGCTTGCTTTACTAGGGCCTGTCGGCGCTCCTCAGTGAGCATGGGCACGTTGATGCGCACCACTTCTCCGTCGTTTTGAGGGTTTAGTCCTAGGTCACTATTGATGATCGCTTTTTCTATTTCAGAGATGGTTGATTTTTCCCACGGCTTGATCACGAGTGAACGTGCATCGGGTGTAGTGACAGACGCTACTTGGCTTAGGGGTGTGGCATTGCCATAATACATCACATACAAGCCCTCCAGCATGGCCGGTGATGCTTTTCCTGCCCGGATTTTGGTCAACGCATCCCGCAAGTGTTGGATGGACTTGTCCATCATTTCATTGGCATTGTCCAAGTAAAAATCTAGTTCTTCCATAGTATCAACTAATTAGCGTTCCTATATCTTCTCCTTTTGTCAATCGCTCCAGATTGCCTTCTTTGTTCATGTCAAACACAATAATGGGCAATTTATTTTCTTGGCAAAGGGTAAATGCCGTCATATCCATTACTTGCAGCCCTTTCTCATATACTTCCTGAAATGAGATGGACGTGTAGCGTGTGGCAGTAGGATCTTTTTCAGGATCGGCGGTGTATACACCATCTACACGCGTGCCTTTGAGCACTACATCGGCTTCTATCTCTATGGCGCGCAAGCTGGCCGTGGAGTCAGTGGTAAAATACGGATTGCCAATACCTGCTCCGAAAATGACGATACGGCCCTTTTCCAAATGTCGAATGGCTCTGCGTCGGATGAACGGTTCACATACTTGCTCCATTTTTAGGCCGGACATCAAGCGGGTATAGAGTCCGTGTTTTTCCAATGTGCTCTGCAATGCCATCGCATTGATCACGGTGGCCAGCATGCCCATGTAGTCACCCTGCACACGGTCGATTCCCAGATTTTTTGAATCTACTCCTCTGAAAATATTGCCTCCACCGATCACTATGGACATCTCCAATCCTGCGTCATGCACTTTTTTGATCTCACGTGCATACATTTCCAGTCGGTTTGAATCTATGCCATGTTGTTTGTCACCCATCAGGGATTCTCCACTCAGTTTGAGGAGCACGCGTTTGTATTTCATGCAAGCAGTTTAATTGGACAAGGCAAATATAAACAGGTGAGGAGATTGAGGGGAGCGAATTATTGCGCAATAGGAGAATCTATGTCATCCGCTTGGTTGTGTAGACGATAACTCATAAAGGTAGCTGATGGTGCTGTCTAGCACATTGTTCGGCCAAAGTGCTCAGCAGATGGCTACATATCTGTTTTGTTTGGTGCGCGTTTTCGATATACCTTGACCATTTCAATTGCGTGTTTCAGGTGAAAAACATCATCATGTTTCGAGTTTTACTGCTATTCAGTTGTACGCTGGCAGGGTCACTTGCGCATTCACAAGCTTTCTTAGCGCAGGGCAAGCGATTGTTGTTGGAGTCGGATTACGTCCGATCGCAACGATATTTTAGAAATCAACTCGATTCATGTCGGTCAGTTTGTGCAGATAGCTCAATGGCCTATGCGGATGTGTATCTTGGTAAATCGCTTCATCTACAAGACAAGTATGACTCTGCGTTGATCCACTATAAGCGCGGATTGGAGTTGTTTCAATCCGGCAATTGCCCAAACGGTGAGCTTTTTGGGGTAGCAGCCTTGGCCGAATTTTACCGTAGTTTATTTGAGTTTGATAAGGCTCGGGAAGTATTGTCAATAGGAGATGAGATTCTCAACAGGCATGTGGTCTCCACGAGAAATAAGGCCTATTTTTATAACCGGTATGCGGCCGTATTGAATGAGGATGGGGATGATAAAACCCTTCCGATTCACTACACACGTCAAGTAATTGAAATGGCGGAGGAGATAGGGGATATGGATCTCAAGGCGAGTTCGCTGAATGAGTTGGGATTCATTTATGAAATTCAAAAGAATACAGAAGCAATTGAGTTGTACAATGAAGCGAGAAAATTGTATGACCAACTGGGTAATACGCGCTATGAGGCGAGTGTTTACAGCAATTTGGCTCGGGCAAGTTTTGAATTTGGCAGAATAAATGCCAGCATGGCCTATGCAAAAAGGGGGCTGAAGCTGTGCCATGGGCGCGAATGGCTGAAAGCAGAACCGGAACTCCATTATGTGCTGTATCTGAATTACCGAAAATTGAATTGGGCCGATAGTGCATTTGCAGCCTTCGATCGGTATCACGAAGCATACTTGAAGGCCCGCGAATCGGAGTGGAATAAGGCCATGCTGGAAATAGAGGCAAGATTTGACCTTTCAGAAAAAGAAAAACAACTGACCGAGACGCTGTATGCTCAGGAGGTGGTGATGCTGGAAAATCAACAGAAAACACGGCAATTAAACTACACCCTTGGTATTGCGTTTTGTGGATTGGCACTAAGTGGTGGCTTGGTGTGGGGCTACTTCCGATTGCGGAAAGCAAACGCACTATTATCTAGGACAATTGAAGAAAAGGAGGCGCTGCGTCGGGAAATTCACCACCGTGTGAAGAACAACCTTACCTTTTTGCAGGGATTATTATACCTTCAATCAAAGTCCACACAGGTAGAGGAGGCAAAATCTATATTAAACGAGACTCAGTCACGGATACAAACTATGTCAATTGTTCATCAATATTTGTATGATGAAGAAGTGACCATTGAAGTGGATTTGGAGACCTTTTTCAAGGATCTCTATCTGCAGATTCAGGAGATGTTTCATCAAGAATCAGTAGATGCCGAAATAGCCATTTCGGTGGGCAACCAGAAGATAGACATGAATCGCTCAATCTTTATTGGATTGATATTGAACGAACTCATTACGAACTCATTCAAGTATGCGTTTCAAAGCGGCATTCAAGGTAAAATATTTGTTTCGGTTGCTGAAAAGGAGGGGCAGATTGAATTAATTTACTCGGACAATGGGCCGGGATTACCCCCCGATTTTAATTTTGAGACCTCCGGAGGTTTCGGCTTTCGGCTGATTGGCATTTTGACCAACCAAATCAATGCGACAATGATGTACTCAGGAACAAATGCAATCACCTTTCAGTTTTTGATTCCAAAATGAAGAAAGTCTACCGCATATTGATCGTAGAGGATGAATTGATCATTGCAGAGATGATCAAAGAAATGCTCATGGAACTCAATTACGTAGTGGTGGGCATAGCAAAAAATCATGAACAGGCTATGCGCTTATTGCTCGGCACCACGCCGATTGATTTGGTATTGCTGGACATCAATCTGAATGAACCAAAAGATGGCGTGGACTTGGCTACCTATCTCAATAAGCACACGGAGATTCCGCATATTTATCTTACGTCTTATTCCAACCCCACCACCATCCAACGAGCCGCCACCACGGATCCGGCCGGGTATCTGCTCAAACCCTTTAGTCAAGAGGATCTGTACTCCACCATCGAATTGATGCGTGCCAGAAACCACGTGAACAATAGCAAACTCTTGCTCAAAGAAGGACGAGATTTCATCCGGATCAATACCAAGGACGTGATCTATATCAAGTCTGATAACAACTATATAGAGGTGGAGACCGAGAGCAAGAATTACATCTTGCGCAATACCTTGGATAATTTTCTGAAAGAAGCGAACGACTCAAATCTGGTGCGAACGCACCGATCATACGCCGTGAACATACTGAAGCTAGAGGCCATCCGAGATTCGTATGTGTATGTGGGCAAACACAAGTGCCCCATCTCACGCCAATACAAGCAAGACATCCTTGATAGTCTGGGCACACGCATCTGAACAAAGCTGCATTTGGGGGTCTTTCCGGAACTTTACCTACCAAACTCACCAAAAAAGCGTTCGTTCTCACCATTTTTTTGGTGTGTAAGCTGTAGTTCACGACTTTTAATATGCAAACCAAGTAACCTAAATTAATCAGCTACTGAGAATATTGTTTGTAAAACACCAACGAAAACCGCTATGAGATTCCTATCAAAAAACTCCCTTTTGGGTGCAAAGCACCTGTCTGTTCTATTTGTTCTTGTTTTGACCCTGTGTGCACTTAGTGCTACAGCTCAATACAGCAACCTAGGCTTTTCCTTTCAGGGCTATGCCATTGATGGAGAAGGCAAGGCCTTGGCATCCAAGGGAGTGACCGTGCGCTTCACGGTGTATCGCACCGGCGTTTCGTATGTAGAGGAGCACAGTCTTACTACAGACGCCTACGGTGTGTTTGTTGCCAATGTAGGCAAGGGCACACCCTCTGGTGCAGTTATTTTTAGCTCCCTAGATTTCAATAATTTTGATTTTAGTCTGCGCGTCGAAGTGCGTGAGACCGTAGGAGGTGTGTATACCACCATAAGCGATAAGGCTTTACAAGCGGTTCCATATGCAAGATCTGCAAGCAATGGGGTTCCTGTTGGCACAATAGTAGCCTATGGTGGGCCTGACACGAATATTCCCGAAGGGTGGTTGCTTTGCAACGGGGCACTTT
>CAZPST010000111.1:0-7956 GCA_964589185.1 uncultured Roseivirgaceae bacterium
AATCGGTTGCGCTCGTCTTCTTGCCCTTTCACGATGGCCTGCATCACCAATTCCTGATTTTGACGCACTTGTTCCAGCAAAATTTGTCGATCCTTATACACGGTAAGCGCGGCTTGTCCCATAAACAGCATAAAGGCAAAAATCTCAATGACTGAACCGATAAGCACAATATGGACAGCAGATAGCGTTTCCTCGCGCACCCCAAAAAGAGGTAAAATGATATTCACAAACCCTACAGACAAGTAGGTCAAGTAAATAATGAAAAGTGGGATGGCTCTGCGTCTCCCTTTAAAACTGGCCCACAAAAGCATCACCAGTACATACAGAAACGTGAGCGCTGTGAGTGACACCACGCAATTGATGAACAATCGCGTGAAGAAAAAGCTAAACTTGAAATATGGCGTGCTGTAAAATATTGCAATGCCGATACCAACATAGCCCAGCGTGCGCATCACTTTCCAACTGACCTGTGATAGGTTAAAAATCGGAACCAGACTATTGATAAACCGTGGCATGATGACGATGAGCAGCACAGCGCCCCATTGATAATAATTGGTCACGATTTGGTACGGATCGGCATCAAAAAACATGGTGACCATGCCCGTGGTGGATGTGATGATGATGGCCGTGGCTATGGCAAAGAGCACATAGTAGCCAAACATGTGATCACGGGTGTTGAGATAGAGTAGCACCGACAGCACAATGGAAAAACAGACTATGCCTATCCAGAAAAAGAGTAGGGTCAGGTTTTGATCTTTAATGACTTGGGCATGGCTGAGACTAATCAAATGAAAGGGTACCTGAATGCTGGAGAGTGGATCAATGACCCGTATGAGCACGTGCACATCACTTTTCGGGGGAAATTCTACCAAAACTGGGTACGCGGGATCATTGTAGAGTTTGACCTGCTTAGAGCGGGCGAGTCCTGTTTCAATGACGCGCTGCTGAAGTTGACCATTTACCAAAAAGAAGATGTCCAACTTATGACTGATGGCATTGCTGCTATAAAACACGCGGGAAATAGTGCTGTCTGTTGGATTGCGGAAAGGTACTAGCACCCACTCATGCGCCTGTGAGTAGGTGGATAAAATGCCTTTTTGCCAATTAGCTAATGGCACGTTC
Source organism: uncultured Roseivirgaceae bacterium (assembly GCA_964589185.1). Lineage (GTDB taxonomy): Bacteria > Bacteroidota > Bacteroidia > Cytophagales > Cyclobacteriaceae > JAAEPI01. The sequence continues at coordinate 1,123 of CAZPST010000111.1, forward strand.
AGCACGTCTGCTGCCGTGAGCGACTTGGTGGAATCGCTGAAGAGATAAGTATGGTCAATATGCTGATAGTCAGATGCGGGATACACCACAATAGACTCCTGTGACCATGCAGCCACACACCAGCCCAAAAGCAGGCAGATGAGACTATGCCTTCTCAAACTCCAGGATCGTCCACTCGATGATGTCACAGCACTCATGCATTTGTTCTTCGGTCATTACCAAAGGTGGCGCTAATCGGATGATATTCCCATGTGTAGGTTTGGCCAGCAGGCCATTATCCTTGAGCTTCATACAGATGTCCCAAGCGGTCGAGCTATCTTCTGTGTCATTGATCACTATGGCATTCAGTAATCCCTTGCCACGTACCAGCGTCATGAGGTTTGTTTTTCCCAGCAATTGCGTCATTCGCTCGCGGAAGATGTTGCCAAGATGACGGGCATTTTGTGTGAGTTTTTCTTCCTCAATCACTTCTAATGCAGCCATGGCTACTTCGCCCGCTATTGGATTTCCTCCGAAGGTAGAGCCATGCTGCCCCGGCTTGATCACGTTCATCACGGCATCATCGGCCAACACGGCCGACACGGGATATACACCACCTGAAAGTGCTTTGCCCAAAATCAATATATCCGGCTTCACATAGGTGCTTTGCTGCTCGCAATGACCTGCACATGTACAATCGCCACATACGCGCAGTAGGCTACCTGTCCGTCCGATACCTGTCTGCACTTCATCTGCTAGGAAGAGCACATTATGTTCGGCACAAAGGGCTTTCGCTTTTGGCAAAAAATCTTCGTCGGGAACCATCACGCCAGCTTCTCCTTGGATGGGCTCTACCAGAAATCCGGCAATGTTGTCTCTACTCAATGCCTCCTCCAGTGCTTTCAGGTCATTGTATGGAATGCGGATGAATCCGGGCGTGAAGGGACCAAAATTTTTATTGGCCACCGGATCATTACTGAAGGATACGATAGTGGTAGTGCGCCCGTGGAAGTTGTTGTCGCACACAATAATCTGCGCTTGATTTTCAGGAACCCCTTTCTTTTCATATCCCCATTTCCTGCATATTTTGATGGCCGTTTCTACAGCTTCTGCACCGGTGTTCATCGGCAGCACCTTGTCGAATCCAAAGTATTTGGTCACGTATTTTTCATATCGACCCAGCACATCATTGTAAAAGGCACGTGAAGTCAGCGTAAGTGTTTCGGCCTGCTCTTTCAGTGCATTCACAATTTTTGGGTGACAATGACCCTGATTCACCGCCGAGTATGCCGAAAGGAAATCGAAGTACTTCTTGCCTTCCACATCCCATACATATACGCCCTCACCTCGCGCTAGCACCACGGGCAGTGGATGATAGTTGTGTGCGCCGTGCTTGTTTTCAAGCGCCATTAGATCAGAGCTAGTCATTGTCATTTCAGCCATAACTTTGAGGGAATATGTTTTTCGTACCACAAGATTACGCAATCCGCCTATGAGCGCCAATGAACCGTCGGGAAAAGAGGAGGCTATGTATTACATGGAAAATGGGTTTGTCGTATTCACAGAGGCATATCATCTCAAAAGAGGCTACTGCTGTGGGAGCGGATGCAGACATTGTCCGTATGGGCATGAAAATGTGGGTTAGTCTCATTTGATTTCAAAGTGTACGACAAGGATAGTCGCGCAAGGTGGATGAGTTAATACGTGCATCGTATCTTTAGCCTCATGAATGTAACTCGTGCAGCGTCCGCGTTGGTACTCACCATTGGCCTAGTGGTGATTCTGATATATGGTCAAGATTTGCTGATTCCTTTTGTTTTTGCCGTATTGATCTGGTTTTTGGTGAATATGGTCAAGTCTGTATTGGATAAAATACCCTTTGTCCGTGATCGATTTCCCGGCTGGCTAAAAAGCCTAGTGACGTCTGTTTTCATATTTGCCATGCTCGGATTTGTGAGCTCGGTCTTGACCGTGAGTATCAACTCTTTGGCTAAGTCATACGAGCAATACAAAAGCAACATATCCCTCATGACTAGTCAAGTGAATGAGGTGTTTCAGATTGATTCCGCAGATATGCTGAGCAAATTCATGGCAGATTTTGATTTTGGCTCCATTCTGCAATCCATCTTTTCGTCGCTATCCGGTCTGGTAGGCAGCACGTTCATGATCCTGATTTATTTGCTTTTTGTTTTTTTGGAAGCCAATTCTTTTTCAGCTAAAATTCGAGCCCTATGTTCGTCAGATGAGCAGTATGCCTCAGTAAAAGGAATGCTTGAGCGCATTGAGCAGTCCATCACGCATTACATTGGATTGAAAACGCTCGTGAGTGTGATTACCGGGGTGCTGAGCTATATTGTGCTGCTCGTCGTAGGTGTGGATTCGCCGGTATTTTGGGCCTTTTTGATCTTTTTGCTGAATTACATCCCCACCATCGGATCGCTGGTGGGCACGGTATTTCCTGCCATATTTTCTCTGTTGCAGTTCGGCCACTTTCAGCCTTTTTTCGTCATTCTCATTTTCGTGGGTGCCATTCAGGTGCTGGTGGGCAATGTACTCGAACCAAAATTGATGGGTAATTCGCTCAATATCAGCGCACTCGTGACCATCTTATCCCTTTCGTTTTGGGGAGCCATTTGGGGTATCACGGGGATGTTTTTAAGTGTGCCCATTACGGTGATGATGGTGATCATATTTGCCCAATTTCCTTCCACACGCCCAATAGCCATTATGCTAAGTGAGAAGGGAAAGGTGAGTTAAGGTACTTTTGGCGGTGGAAATAAAAACACGAAGGAGTTGGAATCACTGTCTCAAATCCTCCGCATTGATGAGTTAGATTCCAGTCAATATCCCATTTAGCGTGGCACTTGGGCGCATGGCTTCTGATGTTTTCTTGGCATTTGGCCAGTAGTAACCATCTATGTCCACAGGTGCGCCCTGGGCACTATTCAATTCGCTCACAATCTTGGTTTCGTTGGCCTGAAAAGCGGCAGCTACAGGAATGAAGCGCGTCTTCAGTTCCGCATCCAGTGATTGTGCCGCAAGTGCTTCTGCCCAATACATGGCCAGATAGAAGTGGCTGCCCCGATTATCCAGTTCATTCACCTTGCGTGAAGGCGACTTGTCTTCTTGCAAAAGCTTAGATGTAGCCGCGTCCAGTGTATCTGCGAGCACTTTTGCCCGTGAATTAGTTTCAATGGTGCTCAAGTGTTCCAAAGAAGCGGCCAATGCCATAAGCTCGCCTAACGAATCCCATCGCAGGTGTCCTTCTTCGAGGAATTGTTCCACATGCTTGGGGGCTGATCCGCCCGCACCCGTCTCGAAAAGGCCGCCACCCTTCATCAAGGGCACGATAGAGAGCATCTTGGCGCTGGTGCCTACCTCTAGGATAGGGAAAAGGTCTGTGTTGTAGTCGCGCAGTACGTTTCCTGTCACGGAGATAGTATCCAATCCTTGACGGATGCGATCGACGGAGTATTGAGTGGCTTTTATCGGCGACATGATCGGAAGTTCTAAGCCCGTAGTGTCATGATCCTTGAGATAGTGATTCACCTTCTTGATCAATTCACGATCGTGTGCACGGTTATCATCCAACCAGAAAACGGCGGGTGTTCCGGTGGCTTTGGCGCGGTTCACGGCCAATTTCACCCAATCCTGAATGGGTGCATCTTTCACCTGACACATGCGGAAAATATCTCCGGCTTCTACGGATTGTTCCATCAGCACGTGTCCTTCCTTATTCACCACTTTCACTTTGCCCGCTCCGGTAACTTGGAAGGTCTTATCATGTGAGCCATATTCTTCTGCAGCTTGTGCCATCAGCCCCACGTTGGACACACTGCCCATGGTCACGGGATTATACGCCCCATTTTTCTTGCAATCGTCAATCACCACTTGGTAGATGCCCGCATATGCGCGATCCGGGATCACGGCTTTGGTGTCTTGAGGTTTTCCGGCGGCATTCCACATTTGCCCGGACGTGCGGATCATAGCCGGCATAGATGCATCCACTATCACATCGCTGGGTACGTGAAGATTAGTAATTCCCTTATCCGAATTCACCATAGCGAGTGCGGGCTGCTTGGCATAAATGGCCGCTAGGGTATCTTCTATTTCCGTGCGTTTGGCGGCATCCAATGAGGCGATTTTGTCATGCACATCGCCAATTCCATTGTTTGGATTCACGGCCAATTGCTCGAAGAGGTCGGCGTATTTGTCAAAAAGGTCTTTGAAAAACACCTCTACTACTGCTCCGAAAATGATCGGATCAGAGATCTTCATCATGGTGGCTTTCAAATGCACCGAGAACAGCACATCCTTTGCTTTTGCATCCGCAATTTCATTTGCAATAAAGGCTTTCAATTTGCCCAAATTCATCACTGACGCATCAATGATTTCACCTGCCTTCAGATTGATTTTTTCTTTGAGCACTTTCTCAGTGCCCGTGACATCTACAAACACGATGGATGCTTCAGTGGCATCACCGATGGTCACTGACTTTTCACTTCCATAGAAATCTCCTGCTTGCATACTGGCCACATGCGTCCTGGAGTCGGCTGCCCATTTGCCCATGGAGTGTGGGTTGTTTCGGGCGTACTCCTTCACGGCTTTTGGTGCACGACGATCGGAGTTGCCCTCACGCAGCACCGGATTCACGGCACTTCCCTTGATTTTGTCATAGCGACCTTTGATGACTTTTTCGTCATCATTTTCCGGCTCGTCCGGGTAGTTGGGCACATTGTATCCCTTGGATTGCAATTCGTGGATAGCTTCTTTCAGCTGTGGCATAGACGCACTTATGTTCGGCAATTTGATGATGTTGGCTTCCGGAGAAGTGGCCAGTTTGCCAAGTTCTGCCAAGTCATCGCTCATTTTTTGATCATCTGTCAAGCGATCCGGAAAAGCAGCCAGAATCCTCCCGGCCAACGAAATATCCCTTGTCTCCACATTGATGCCTGCAGGTTTGGCGAATGCTTGAATTATGGGAAGTAATGAATGGGTGGCCAGTGCCGGTGCTTCGTCTGTGATGGTGTAGATGATTGTTGATGCCATATTTGCTTATCTGTATTAGGAAAAAAGGAGTGACGGTCGATTCGTTACAATTGCTGCGCTAAGGTATCCAATTGACAGAAAATGACGGCCGAAATTGCGTCTAGAACCTGCATTTAGCGAATGATATTCACATTTTGCAAAATGGATGTCAACACACCAACTTATACCCAAATCCCCTCACGTTGATGATTTGGACAGACGGATCATCTGCTAGTCGCTTGCGGAGTTTGGAGATAAACACGTCCATACTGCGGCCATTGAAGAAGTCATCACTGCCCCACAGCGTATTCAAAATGTCCTTTCGGTCGGTCACTTCATTCTTGTTTTGAACCAAGGCAAGCAGTAGCGCTGATTCGCGGTGTGTAAGTACTTGCTCTTCAATGTTGAATGTCAGAAGTTGCCGCTCCGGGTTGAATATATACATTCCGATACGGGTCGGATCTTTCGGTTTCCGCATTTCACTGGTGCCTAATAGCGCTTTGATCCTCACGATCAGTTCTTCCATGCTGAAAGGCTTCTTCAAATAATCATTGGCACCATAGCCAAATCCCTCTACCACATCTTCTGTTCGGGATTTGGCTGTCAGGAAAATGATAGGAATGTATTGATCCATTTTTCTGATTTCTTGCACTAGGGTGAAACCGTCCTTTTTTGGCATCATCACATCAAGTACAAGGATGTTCGGTTCGTAAATCTGGTACTGCTGCATCGCTTCGGTTCCGTCTTTGCAGTAGATCACGTCAAACCCACGCGTCTCCAAGCTCTCCTTGACAATGATGCCTAGGTATTCTTCGTCTTCTGCCAGCAGGATTTTGTGTTTGGCACTCATAGCACAATGGTGAAACAGGTTCGTCCGGGCGAAACATCGAGTGAAATGGTGCCGCCATGTTGTTCTACCACCGCTTTGGTATAATACAGTCCGATACCGAATCCCTTCACGTCGTGCTGATTGCCCTTCGGAATGCGATAGAGTTTTTCAAATACACGCGTCTGTTGGTTTTTGTCAATGTTGCCTCCATTGTCAACGACTTGAAACTTCGTTTGCTTACCACTGGATTTCAAGGTCACCGTGATTTCATCTCCACCATATTTGATGGCATTGTCGAGCAAATTGGCGAGTACATTCTCCCAATGAAAAGGATCTACCATTGCCCAAATTTTTTCATTGGGTACATCAGCGATAATGGTCTTTTCTTTCGCCTGAATCCGAAAGTTCTCAATCAATTTAGTTGTAAGGGAGGTTAGTTCCGTTTCGATTTTACTGATTTCCAGTTTGCCTGAATCAATGGTGGCAGTCTCCATCAGCTTTTCCACCATAAGGTTGAGTTTGGAGAGTTGATCCCGCGACATGTCCAGATACCGCTTGGTCTTTTCTTTATCATTTGCCTCATTGAAATGGGCTATTCCCTCCAGTGCCGAAGTGACTGTGGCAATAGGTGTCTTGAATTCATGCGTCACATTCCCAATCAGGTCATCTTTGATCATGGCCAGTTCTTTTTGGTTTTTGATCACCCTGTAGAGATAGAGTAGGGCACCAATTACCGAAAACACAATGGCGAAAGATATGACCAAATCCCAGGCGCCTCTTTTGAGGATCAGGATGGGGGCATTTTCGAAGTTGAGTTTCAGCGACTCATTGCCACTGTGATACGTATTCTTTGCAAATGTGCTGAGCGTATAGTTGCCTGATTTTTCTTCAGTGGAAATATTTCGATTGTCAGGAGATTGATAGATGAGCTCATGACCTATAGATAGATTTTTTCGTTGCAGCTCGTCACGCACGATCGTTTTGAGTTTCTCCAAATC
>CAZPST010000112.1:0-7915 GCA_964589185.1 uncultured Roseivirgaceae bacterium
CCAAAGGAGATGTATACAAGGACTTCTACTGGCAAAACGGGTATGGTGCTTTTTCTGTAAATCCCTCAGAGATAGATACGGTCATAGCATACATCGAAAATCAGCACGAGCATCACAAAAAGAAGACCTTTCAAGAAGAGTACATCGCCTTCTTGAAGAAATATAAGGTTGAGTATGATGAGCGATATGTGTGGGACTGACAGATGGTTCATTTCCATAATCTGTGACATTCTTCATTGTTCAACTCTGATTACGCCCTTTCAGGGCTGATGTATCTGTGCCATAAGTAACAAAGGGCTATCACCCTTTGTTAAGTGATATCGCCCTTTCAGGGCTCATTCTCTAAACCTAAAGCGCAATCTTTTAACAAGGGTATAAGCCCTAGGAACGTGCGCACCCCGCATCAGCGCGGCTCCAATCCGCCAGATGTCGACATAGAATCACTCCCATTCCTCAAGCAAACTCCCAATACTCTTTTCCATCCCCGCCCATCGGTTGGGTAGATGAGTAATAGTGATCGTGGAGTGATGCAGATTCTTGAAGCCATCAGGCAGATACACCTGAAATGCCACGAGGTAATAAGTGGTCTTGTAACACAAGAGAATGTGCACCTCCTGCGGCATGGTGTGGGAAGACTCGGTGTAGATGCGCTCCACCGTCAGTTTGTTGGTCAGGCGGTGATCACCCTCGGCTTCCAGTAGCCCCATGAAGTCAGGGCAACTTATCCACTGGCCGGATATCACGCGCTGCGCTGCTGCTTTTGCAGCCCGTAGTAGTGCCTCGCGCAGTTCATCGGGTAGTTTGTCCATAGGTAAGTCAAGGTAGATATTTCTATGATGACTGCCAATAGCAGCGTTTCAATCGCTGAATGGTCGGATTCATTACGGTGGAGACTGGAGACTTCCGAAGTTTCCCAACATCACAAATCGTTCGCTATAGGATACTCCTTCCCGTGTCAAGTGAGTCTCTGATAGTACAAAAACTTCGGAAGTCTTTCGCCCTTGGATACTCCCCTCGCCGGACGTGTTTCGGTATCTCTCTGTGTGTGTCGCAGTTCCTTCTAGTGGCCAGTCTTTTCTCATTTTTGCCTAACCTTGCATGCTCAAGCATGTCTGTACATTTTCCCCATCGTTTTTTACCGGCGCTTACGCCACCCTAGCGGCTGATCGACGCACGTTTCGACTTGTCCTGTTTGGATCGGTCTGTATGTCCATTGTTCAGTCTTTAGTCCATCCATTATGAAAAAGTATTTTAATCTCTTTGACCTCTCGCAGCAGGTCAATTACAAAACAGAAGTTTTATCAGGCCTCACTGTGGCATTGGCACTAGTGCCCGAGGCAGTGGCCTTTGCACTTATAGCGGGTCTTTCGCCACTCACAGGCTTGTATGCAGCCTTTGTCATGGGGTTGGTCACGGCAGTGTTTGGCGGCAGACCGGGCATGATCTCCGGAGCAACAGGTGCGGTGGCCATTGTCATTGTGTCGTTGGCACAGTCGCATGGGGTGGAGTACATTTTTGCCACGGTCATTTTGGCGGGTATCATTCAGCTGGCGGCTGGTGCCCTGCGCCTAGGCAAGCTCATCCGACTGGTGCCACATCCGGTCATATTCGGATTTGTGAATGGATTGGCCATTATCATTTTCTTGTCGCAGTTAGATCAGTTTAAAGATGCCTCCGGCGCATGGCTCACAGGCACACCACTCTACATACTGCTCGGCCTTGTGCTGATCACCATGGCCATCATCTTTGGCTTGCCCAAGCTCACCAAGGCTGTGCCTGCATCACTCACGGCCATTTTGGTGGTGTTTGGTCTGGTGGCGCTGCTACAGATAGACACCAAGACCGTGGGTGATATTGCCTCCATTCAGGGTGGTTTTCCTCCCTTTCATATTCCGGCTGTGCCCTTCACGTGGGACACACTCATGGTCATCTTGCCCTATGCAGCTATAGTAGCGGGTGTTGGCCTCATCGAAAGCTTGCTCACGCTGAACATCGTGGATGAAATCACCGAAACCCGCGGACGAGGAAACAAGGAAGCTGTGGCACAGGGAGCGGCCAATGTGCTGTCGGGCTTCTTCTCGGGTATGGGCGGATGCGCCATGATAGGCCAGAGCCTGATCAACGTGTCCAATGGGGCACGCGCCCGACTGTCAGGGATAGTGGCGGCTGTGATGCTGCTTGTGTTTGTCATGTTTGGTTCATCACTCATAGAGAAGGTGCCCATGGCGGCTCTCACCGGCCTGATGATCATGGTGGCTATCGGCACATTTGAGTGGGCAAGCTTGCGCACATTCACCAAGATGCCCCGCACGGATATATTCGTGATGGTGCTGGTCACGCTGGTCACCGTATTCTTGCACAATCTTGCCCTTGCTGTGATCATAGGGGTAATCATATCTGCGTTGGCATTTGCGTGGGACAATGCCCGACGTATCCGTGCCCGTAAGCGTACAGACGAAAACGGTGTGAAGCACTATGAAATCTATGGTCCGCTCTTTTTTGCATCGGTCACAGCTTTCAATGAAAAGTTTGATGTGCTCAATGATCCGAATGAAGTGATCATTGATTTTGCCGAGAGCCGTGTGGTAGACATGTCGGCCATTGAGGCATTGAATAAAATCACCGAACGCTATCAAAAGGTAGGAAAGACGGTGCACCTAAAGCACCTAAGCCCAGACTGCCGAAAGCTGCTGCGCAATGCCGAGCAGATCATAGATGTGAATGTGCTGGAAGATCCTACCTACAAGGTGGTGACGGACGCACTCTGATGGGTTGATTTGATAATGAGTCGATTTGACAATTTGTTGATAGATGGATAATCAACGACGGTCGTCCGTGACATGATAGGCGTGGAATAAATGTTTGGGCTTCTTAACAGAAGTTAATGGCTAGCGGCTGGTCTACCGTGCACAATTCACACAATAGGGGCTCTCGAGTTTCAATGGAGACTTCCGAAGTTTCCAAAAATTCACAAATCGTTCGCTCTTGGATACTGCCTCCTGTGTCAAGAGCGTCTCTGATAGGACGAAAACTTCGGAAGTCTTTCGCCCTTGAGTAATCCCTTTGAAAGTTGAATGGTCGGATCTATTCTCTGAATGGCCTGATTCATTCGTTGAACGAGTTTGATCTATCCCTTTGTCTTTGGCTCACAGTGTCTCACAGACCTTGGGTTAGTAAATAGACCAAACTATTTTTGACCCGTCCTGTAATTCAAAACACCCTCCTGATACTAATAGATCATTGCTAAAATTAACACCATGTACAAATGCCTCCTTCTTTGGTTGTGTGGTTTCTCAGCAGCCTATTGTCAGACAGGTTTTTTAACCGGACAATTAATCGATCGGGAAAGCAAGGAACCAATCCCCTTTGCACATTTGAGGCTCATAGGCACCAATGAAGGATTTATTTCCAATGTAGATGGTCATTTTCGTTACCAGCCACTGCTAGCTATAAGCAATTGCAAGCTATTCGTATCAGCCATTGGATATCAATCTGACACGCTAGAAATGATAGTGGGCGTGTCCACTACTCTGATGCTCAGTCCAAGCAAAACCCAGCTTAAGGAGGTAGTGGTAGTGCCCAAGGATTACGAACGTGACCTCTTGATGAATGCCATAACAGCCATACCATTAAACTATCCCGATCACACCGAGCAGATCATTGGAGAAATCTGGGAAAAAGGATACAAGGACAGCTTGTACACCCATATGTACTATGAAGCAAGCGCCAAAATAGAAGCTACCAAAGCCGATTACAGAAAAGCAAGCACGTTTGGGCCGGTGCGATTTCTAGGGGGAACTATCCAAACGGAACCCGACTATGATAACCTTCACATTCGCATTTCGGCGGGCATTCACAATGTGCATCGCTTCGATTTCGTATTGCAAAGATTGGGACCACTTGACCCCTCGAAATTGAAAAACTATTCCCTCGAAATTGTAGACACATTACGCATAGACGATACCGAATTGTATAACCTCCGTTTTGAAGGGAAAGACTACTATGGCCATCTCCTCATTGCCGATGGCAGCTTCGCCATTTTGCGAGGCGAATTCAATGAGCAACCCGAAAAACTGGACGCCACAATTGGATACACGCGTAGATTTCTGCGATTCACCACCGAATACACTCCCTTTGAGGGTCGATATCGTATCAGCTATATCAATTATCGAACGGCTTTTGATCATAAAACCTCCGACGAACGATTCTACCTTGACAATGTTTTTTCCTTGACACATTTCAGTGACACACCTACTTACATGCCCTTAAATGAGCAAGTTAGTTTCTCAGAAATTCTATCGCTAAAACTGTTGGGCGAAAACGCCAAACTGGAGCTGTTAGATACAGGACGCATGGTGACAAGTGTCCAAACAGAGAGGCAGATAAAGCAAGCAAAAAAATATGCGTTTATAAGCAAAATCTATTCACAGCTCTCAGTGAACATAGCACCCATTTCGATACGTGAATATGCCGTAAACACACCTGGAGCCTCGTTTGCCGGCGCGAACCGATCGCTGGTTCAATACCGCATAGCTACCGAGACAGGGTATAAATTTTCCAACACATTCAAACTAGCCCTCATAAGCGAAATCAATCCGGATACACGCTCATTCAATGGCCTACAAGCCAGATGGGACATACCACTAAATAGGCGCCAGACTGTGCGAACGGCTGTAGCGCTAGGAGCGGGCTATGGCATGCTGCGTGAAAAAATAGGCACATTCACGCCAGCAGAAGCATTTGAAATTCGAAATAGAACATTCAGCACCCAAAACACCGAACTTTATCTGGAAACCCGTGCGCTGGAAATCACCCCTTCGGTTAGAATACTTATGCAGGTTACCCCACGTTTGTTTATCTCTTTCACGGGCAATTACTGGAATCAAGCCAGTACTACCAATGGCGTATATCTCATTCAGGACAATGTTCGACGATTTACATCCAGCTTTCTAGACGGTGCTACTAACCGACCTCTAGTGCGGCATACGTGGAGTGCAGGTATTGGGGTCAATTGGTCGCTATAGCTGATACCACTAAAGACCCTGCTGCTGGTGCCCCAGCCCCGACCCATAGGGCGGGTATCAGGCTGCTGAGTAACCATGCAGTGCCGCTCCAAATCATCTTTTCGTCCGTAGAAATACGTGTTCTTATTGCTCCTTACTTATTCTTATTGACAGTTATTCGTGCCACCAATAGAGACTAGATTATCTTTCCGCCTCGAAAATGACGCGAAAGAAGGTAAGATACTCGGAGATACTCCCGGACAAGGATCAGTGGCCCATAGTGAAGCTCTCCCAAAACAGGGCGGGGTTCATCAAAAAGGTCGCCGATGAGTCGTTTCATCAATTGCTCACCAATGGCACTCCCATCCGCGAAGAACTGGAAACGACGCTCTACAAAGAGCGCATCCGCATCAAAGCCAACCCATGGAAAGTGGACCCTACGGATGATTTGCGCTTCTGGAACAACATAAAGTCGGAACTGGCCGAAACGGCACAACTGACACCCGAGGAGACGACCGCTCGTGAGCGCGAGCTCATGCAGTCGATCATTGTGCGCTACACCGAGGAGATAGCGGGCAGTTTCAAGCAGAGCTACTATCGGTTTGCCCGCACGTTCATCACATTCGGCTTTGCCCGATTGCTGAACGCCACACGTGTAAAGGGCTTTTTGTCCCTATTCAGCCGCCAGCTCGACTTAGATGATAAGATCCAGATTGTGGGCGAAACCGAGCATATCCGTAAACTGGCCAAGCAAGGCACGGTAGTGATGGTGCCCACGCATTTCAGCAACTTAGACAGCATTTTAATAGGGTGGGTGATCCAGTTTTTGGGGCTGCCGGCCTTTATCTATGGTGCCGGGCTCAACCTGTTCAATATTAAGATACTGGCGTACTTCATGAACAGTCTGGGTGCCTACAAAGTGGACAGACGCAAGCGCAACCCGATCTATCTGGAGACGCTCAAGAATTACTCTAAACTGGCACTTATTGAAGGTGCGCATAGTCTTTTCTTCCCCGGCGGCACTCGTTCACGCTCCGGTGAGATAGAAAAAAACCTTAAACTCGGATTGCTTGGTACGGCCATAGAGGCACAGCGTGAGCTATACCAGCAAGGCACTGATAGGAAGATATTTGTGGTGCCCGTGGTGATCAACTATCACTTTGTGCTGGAGGCGCCTGCACTCATCAAAGAATACTTGAAAAGAACCGGACAGGAGCGATTCTATCAAGAAGCGGATGAATATTCTACTTCCTATAAAATGGGCACATTCATGCTCAAGTTCTTCACCAAAGGATCTGACATATCAGTGAGCATAGGCAAAGGCATGGATGTGCTGGGCAACTATGTAGATGATGAAGGGCGCAGCATTGACGCCAAAGGACAGATCATCGATACGCGAGATTATTTTCGCAGTGGTGACGAAATCACGGAAGATTCGCAGCGCGAGCATGAGTATGTGCGCATTTTGAGTAAGCGGATTGTACAGGAATTTCACAAGTATAACCGCGTATTTGCCAGTCATGTGGTGGCGTACACCGCCTTCAAGATGCTGCAGCGACGCAATCCGAAACTGGACTTATATGGGGTGTTGCGCCTAGCCGATGATGATTTGGAGATCGATTATGAGGAGTTTAAAGAAGCCTACAAAAAGCTGCGCGATCGTATCTTGAAACTGCACAAAGAAGGCAAAGTAGATGTGGCCAATCACATGAAGAAGCGCGCCACCATATCGATCCTGCACGGTTTAGAAAATGTGGGGATGTATCATGCCCGTAGGCCGCTCATATTGAAAGACAATAAGATCATCATTCAGGATCCGAACACGCTCTATTACTACCACAACCGAATGGAAGGCTATGAGCTCGACAAACACATCTAGACCTGTGGCTGTGGTGGGTGCCGGTAGCTTCGGTACGGCCATCGCCAATTTGCTTGCGGAAAATAACCAAAACGTGATCTTATATGCGCGTGATCCGGCCAAAGCGACACTGATCAACCAGACACGCATGAGCGCCGGGCAGCAACTGTCTGACCGTGTCATAATCACTAATGACTTGCAAAAAGTAGGTGAAGAATGTCACGTGATATTTCCGGTGGTGCCTTCGGCCAATTTCAGGGAAATGATGCAAAAGTTGGCGCCTCACCTTCGCCCCTACCACATCCTTATCCACGGCACCAAAGGTTTTGATTTGCGGCTGCCCAATAAGCCATTTACCCGTAGAAACCCCATGACCCGCGCCCATGTGCGCACTATGAGCGAGGTGATACGCGAAGAAAGTTCGGTGGTGCGTGTGGGCTGTATGGCCGGGCCCAATCTAGCCCGTGAAATAGCCGATCATAAACCGGCCGCCACAGTAATCGCCTCGGAGTTTGATGAAGTGGTAGAGGTAGGTCAGCGCTTATTGAAAAATGATCGGTTCCTCATCTACGGTGGTCGTGATTTGATTGGAGCAGAATTGAGCGGTATTTTGAAAAACATTATCGCCGTAGGTGCAGGCATGATCAGCGGGTTGGGATTAGGCGAAAATGCACGTGCCCTACTGATCAGTCGTGGTTTGGTCGAAATGATCTATTTGGGCAAAGCGCTTGGAGGCAATGTGCAGGCATTTCTTGGCTTAGCAGGCGTGGGCGATCTGATTGCTACATGTGGGTCTTCATTGAGTCGCAATTTCACCGTGGGTCAAAAACTGGCGCATGGCATGAAAATGGACGCTATCATAGCCAGTATGGAAGAAGTGGCCGAAGGTGTGAAGACCATTGATATCATACACGAACTGGCTCGCTCCTATCGTGTACGCTGCGTGATCAACGAAATGCTGTACAAAATAATCCATGAAGACCTTACTGTGGCTGATGCCCAGCATCTGCTCATGAAGCTGCCTTTCAGGCAAGAGGTGGATTTTTTAGAATAA
>CAZPST010000113.1:0-7678 GCA_964589185.1 uncultured Roseivirgaceae bacterium
AATACACACATGTTTAAACAATCAATGTATGACCCTTTTCAATACTTTGCTAAAATAAAAGCCCCGACAAAAGCGGCGCGAAGCAAAGCGGATGGCCTGCCTGTTCGGCAGACAGACGGGAGTACTGCCTCTAAACAGCCCGTTCGTCTCGCTCCAACCTATCTCCACGCTCCCAAGTACGGTAGCTCAAGCATTTTCTTCTATTCATACCAAAAGGGGAGTCGAGAGGCTTCCCTTTTTTATATCCATTCAATGAACATTTGATTGATGAATATCAAATTTGATCACATTACGATCAATATATGACACATTTTATTGCGAATTTCTCAATGAATGTGGGTTATGTTTTGAATAATTCATAATCATTCTTTCAGAAAAGAAGTCGCATTACGATGTTGATTCATTTTAAAGCCATGTTTTTTAAATATTATGTAAATATTAATCATTCAGGATTTTTCAGAACCTCATAATTCTAGTTTTGCATCAACAATATGATTTATTGGTTCATTTTAAAACCATAAAACAACATATTGGCAAAAATTCAAAAACTAGAACTATGAAGACTAAAAACCACTTGCTCACGATACTTTCTATTGTGGGAATCACCTTGGCAACCCAGGCTGTTGCTCAGGAAGAAGAAGAATCAACGACCACCCCCATCACCATCTCGGGTAGCGTAGACACCTATTTCAGGACAAATTTTAACAGCTTGAATTACTCTTCTACAGGCGCCACCACTTCACCGGGTACCAGTTTTGCCGATGGCACGGGCTTTTCACTCGGCATGGCCAATCTGATCCTTACGCATCAGGGCGAAAAATCAGGTGTGGTGGCTGATTTGGTGTTTGGTCCACGCGGAGAATCGGCCGTTTTCTTATCGGGCCCATCCAACAATATTGTGAACCAATTGTATGTCTACTTGAACCTAAGTGAGAACACTACCCTTACACTCGGGAATTTCAACACCTTTCTTGGGTACGAGGTGATTTCGCCTACGGGCAATTTCAACTACTCTACCAGCTATATGTTTTCGTTTGGCCCCTTCTCTCACACGGGTGCGAAGGCGGACTTCACTTTCGGCAAAACCAGTTTAATGTTGGGCGTGTTCAACACCACCGACGTGACCGAAACCAATCCAAATGATACCTATTTCGGGGGTGCACAGCTCGGATTTGGAGGCGCGTATCTCAACTTCCTCTTCAATGACACCTTCTTTCAAGCAGATATCACCGGCGGCTGGGACGTGAGCGAGTCACTCTATCTGGGTGTGAATGCCACTACTGCATCTGACAATTTCACCGGAGGTGCATTATATGTGCAGTCACCGCTTTCAGATGCATTCAAGCTAGGCGTGCGTGGGGAGTATTTTCAAGACAATGGACTTGGGCTGTTTGCGCTTGATGAAAGTGTGATCAACCTCACGCTCACGGGCAATTACACTACAGGCAACTTGACCATCATCCCTGAAGTGCGATTGGATAGCTATTCTCAAGCCGACTATGTTATCACCGATATACCTACACCCGGCAATCCAAACTATGCCAAATCGCTCAGTTCCTTTTTGATAGCTGCGGTATACAGCTTCTAATCTTTGAAAAATTAAAACCTAACAATTATGAAACGTTTGATCTATTCATTGCCCATTTTGGGGTTCCTGCTCATTCCCACGGCGGCTTGGGCGCAAGAAGAAAGTACTGTGTCTGTGGAGCTATTCACAGCGAACAACCTCTGGATGATGGTGGCCACAGCGCTGGTGCTCATCATGCACCTTGGCTTTGCCGGTGTAGAGGCTGGTTTTGGTCAGTCAAAAAACACAGTGAACATTTTGTTCAAAAACACGCTCACGCCTATTATCGGCATCATCACATATTTCATCTGCGGATTCAATCTGATGTATCCGGGATTTGACGTGCCGGGATGGTTCGGTTTCGCCGGATTTGGTCTGGAGTCATCTGCCACAGCTGATGTGACTGCCGGTTATGCAAGTGGTGGGTACACCTACTGGACAGATTTTCTTTTTCAGGCCATGTTTGCCGCTACAGCTGCCACCATCGTATCGGGTGCCGTGGCAGAGCGCATCAAACTGAGTGCATACATGCTCTTTACCATCATTTTCGTGGGAATCGTGTACCCCATCATCGGTAGCTGGAAATGGGGCGGTGGCATGCTCAACGAATGGGGCTTTTATGATTTCGCAGGGTCTACGCTGGTACACTCTGTAGGCGGATGGGGCGCCTTGGCCGGTATCATCTTGCTCGGGCCAAGATTGGGCAAATATGTGGATGGTAAAGTAATTGATAAGCCCGGATTCAGTGTGCCTCTTTCGGTCATTGGGGTGTTCTTGCTCTGGTTAGGCTGGTTCGGCTTCAATGGCGGATCAGTACTTTCAGCAGATGCTGCGCTGGTTTCCTTCGTATTGGTCACTACATCACTTGCGGCTTGTGCCGGAGGTTTGGGCGGATTCATTGCCAGTTATTTCATGTTCAAGCGAATGGACTTGGGCATGGTGCTCAATGGTATCTTGGCAGGCTTGGTGGGCATCACAGCAGGCGCAGATGTGATCGAGCCGAACAATGCACTTTTAGTCGGATTTATTGCCGGTATTTTGGTGGTGTTCTCGGCTGTATTGCTAGATAAACTCAAGCTGGACGACATGGTGGGAGCCGTGTCTGTACACCTGACATGCGGCGTATGGGGCACATTAGCTGTGGGTATTTTCTCTACCAACCCGGATCATAGTTTTGGAACTCAACTTGTGGGAGTGGCCATTTGTGGAGTAGCAGCATTCGGTGCAGCCATGCTCATTTTTGCCGGGCTGAAATACACCATGGGCATACGCGTATCTAAAGAGCACGAAGAGTCAGGACTGGATAGCCACGAACATGGCATCCGCGGATTCACGATCATTCAGGAGTGATTCGTTAATTAGTTTAGATCAAGCCCCGTTCATTTGCTGGACGGGGCTTTTTCTTTGGCTCATGTGCTTGTTGATTTCGTTTGGGTAAATCACTCCTTCAAAATCCGCACAAACACATTTTCATGATGATTACCTGTGAGTTTCACAAAATACACCCCGCTGGATAAAGAACTAACATCAACTATGGAGGCATTCACTTCCAAAACGGGTTTTCCTAACATGTCATATATAGTGACTAGACGCAATTTGGCCCAATCAATGGTCAATCGCGTACGCACCGGATTTGGAAAGACCAATTTTCGTATCCATTCATCGTCTACGCTCAAGATCGTTTCATCCACATCGGAAAGATGGATTGTGACCGAACTTTGATCTGACAAAGTGCCATCTGTTACACTGATAGTGAGCTGAAAACTAGGTGTGGTTTCGTAATCAAGCTTCGTAGCATCGGCTACAGACAATTGCCCAGAGATGGTACTTATCTGAAAAGCACCCGTTGAATTTCCACTTTGGATAGCGTAGGTAAGCGTGCCATTACCTCCATAATTGCTGGCGGGGGTTCCTATGACTGTACCATTGGCGCTATTCTCAGGTATTGTCCATACTGCATCAGCCAACGAAAGTGATGTGCATGAGCTACCCACTTCATATGAAATGTATTTGGTGGCTGATAATCCTCCCGCAAATGCAAACTTGCATGCATACGAAATGGTGGAGCCAATCGTCTGCCCTGTAAGCGTTCGCGAAAACGTATTGTTGCCAAGTGCATTCATTGAAAATTCAGTGAACGGACTCTGCTGCCATAGAAAAGCTACCACTCCTGATTTATCTGTATCTAACAATTGGAACGTAACCGTAACGGTATTTCCCACTGTCTCGAAGGTGGCCGTATATCCAGTAGAAAATGAACCTTGACTGGCTTGATTTGATGTTTCGGTACACGATTTTACCTCACTGACCACCACAGATACCACAGCAGATGTATTTTCACCATTCAGATCATCAATGGCATTGGCTGTGAGCGCATGCGTGCCAATAGGTGCATTGTTCCAAGAAAAGGAGAACGGTGCACTTGTGTCTTCCCCTATTTTGTTACCGTCTTCATAAAACTCCACACGTACAACTTGTCCGTCTAAGTCACTAGCTGAAGCCGTAATGGTGATAACCTCTCCTTGCTTAAAAGTAGTATTGTCTGTCGGCGAAGTAATCGCCACTGTAGGGGGTGTATTGCCTGTTTCCGAAACGATTACAAGCACATAGCTGGTAGAAGAGTTCGTGCCGTCACTAACGGTGAGTTTGCATTTGTAAATACCGTCTTCCAAATTGGAGACGGTAGGCGAAATGACACTTGCATCTGAAAATTCAACAGTCGAAGGCCCGTAAACTTGTGACCATTCGTACGTTAGCGTGGCTGCACCCGGGTTTTCAGTGGCAGAGCCGTCGAGCTGCGCCGTGGTTGATGGAAGTATCACCGTCACGTTACTTCCGGCATTCGCCACAGGAGGCGAATAAGACAAATCTCCTGTCCGTGTAAAGGTCATTTTGCCCAAATTGAACTCTCCATTAACAAATACAGCACGTAACACGTGCTTCCCTGTGTTCAATTCAACACTCGCATTCACGGTCGTCCACGTATTCCAATTGGTAGTGCTGGTGGAGTTGAATGACACATTCTCACTGATTTTCTTTCCATCCACTTCAAAATACATTGGCCCTCCCCCTGCGGCATTGCCGGAGGCATATCTCATCGCAACGTTATATACTCCTGCGGTAGCTACGTCAACGGTGTACTCTACCCACTCACCGGAGGCTATCCACCCGATAGTGGCACCTTCATTGGTCACTGTGGCAGCATCCACATATTCCTCAGGCCGAAATCCACCTTCATTATTTTGACTGACATCTACATAGGCTATTCCTTGCCCCACACCCCCTTCAAACATATCGTAATGTCCTGCTTCAATAATGCCCGGAATGGCGATCACAGTACCTCCATACGGAACCTGCTCACCCACTTGCACCGACACTATGTTGGTCACGTTGAATGCCTCATTTACATACACCTTTGCATAAAAACCATGTACACCCAGTGTTAAGTTTTCTGCTCGCCACTGGTAGGGTGCCTCCGTAAGTTCTCCCAAAAATTGATTCCCATCATAAAAAGCCACCTTGGTTACGCCTTCACCTGAAATGGTCGCGCTTAGGTTCACACTTCCTCCCGGGTAGGCTTGCTCAAAATCGCTTGAAAGTATGCCTGATACTTCTACATCTCTATTGGTGGCAATTTGACCTGCGGGCACGTCTAACTCAAACCCATCGGAAAAGGTGACAATGATTGGCGTATCGGAATAATTATGCGCCACATAGGTGGTCGTACCCTCCTTTTCGAATGCGAGTGCAATGGAATAGTCAGCCGTCAGGTCCGTTCGCAAGGTGCCCAGCGCATTCATGGCATGCAGCCAATGATAGGTTTGTGCATCCGATATGCCGA
The DNA here is from genome assembly GCA_964589185.1 of uncultured Roseivirgaceae bacterium. Lineage (GTDB taxonomy): Bacteria > Bacteroidota > Bacteroidia > Cytophagales > Cyclobacteriaceae > JAAEPI01. The sequence continues at coordinate 5,409 of CAZPST010000113.1, forward strand.
ACTTCAAAATACGATCCGGGTATCCGTTGTACAGCTGAATGGCCTTTTGCGGATCCTTTAATGCCAGAAAACTCCAAAATACATCATGCCACAGATTTGGATTGGTGTCTTCGCTGCTAAGTATGCCCGTATTGGTCTCAATCTCATTCCAGAGCTTATCTACATATGCCGGATGCTCACCTAAATAAAACGATCCACCGTGCATTGGATATAGCTCTATGCCATACGAAGCAGTGATGTCGGAAGTCCAAAAAGTGCCATTATCATATGAATTGCCCCACACGCGTGAGACGAGACTGTACTGCTGATTGGGGCCAAAATTGCGCTCGTATACATCTAGCCAATATTCATCAATCGCCGTTTGCTCGGTGGTGTAGAGGTATATTCCCAAGTCGCGTATTTCGTCATTGCCGGTGATAGTGCCCCAGTGGATGAGTGATGAATTGAACTGCATACTTTCTGACGTTGACTCCTGGTCGTTTCCTTGCGGAAAGGTGGCAAATCCATTGGCCCAACAATGACCAGCATACGGACTGAAATTTCGCAGAAAAGGAAACTTGGTGTCTGCTCTATCAGGTGAAGCAGCATCTCGTACTAGATGATTGATCATTTCACCCCACTGATTTGCCCAGCCGGGCTCGAATTGCTCCAAAAAGGAGGCCGCATGGATGAAATATCCCCAGTGAAAATGATGGTCATTTATGTTGTTGTCTTGTCCATGTCCGGCGGGGTAGCCTATGAGTGTGGACCATGCGCTATTATAATAAAACAGAAAGGCCACTTCTGAAGATTGGTAGGTGAGCCAATCCTCTAATCGCTCTTTGATAGTGGCAATCATCTTATCACGTGCTGCAGTATTTCCGGTCTGATCGGCTATTCGTGCCGTTTGTATGAGCCGATTCATCACTTGCCCTTCGTTGTAGGAGTCTGTCCAAGTAGCAAGTCCGTCATTTTCCAATTGTGCAATTTTCTCATTCATGGTGGCCGGACTAAACTCTTCACTATAATTGGCCAGATAGGGTAGCGTGGGTAGAATGCCGCGAAACGTATTTTCTACACTAAAATTATTTCCTGCCATCGTTCTAAGTTCGCCGCGCACAGATGCATACACGTACATATCCGGAGCAGGTGAATCCGAAGAAAGATGTGCCCATTGATGAGGCAGCAACCCTTGAAGTATGTCGGTGGCAGTACCTTCCTTCGCCTCCGTTTCAATCGTGAAATCTGTGCGAACTATACTAGTGGCCTGATCATAGTTCCAACTTGCAGTAGTGTTCGTAGGAAACACATAGGCGTATTGCTTGTACTCTTCAGCCACAGCAGCCACGTTGGTAGTAGACTGTGGCAGCATAGCCATTGACCAGTAGCTTTGGCCATTTAACGTAGAGGAATACACTGATCCCGACTTAGTCCAGGTACTTCCTGTGGGAGCATAAAACACGAAATCTGCACCACTTGCCGCATTTTCGATAATCAAGAGTTCGTTAGAAATAGTACCCGTGCCGGCATTTACGGTGATTGACAGTTGGGAACCCGCGTCCTTTTCAAAATATAAGAAGGGCATGCCTATCCCGGCTGTGGCCGATAGATTGCGGTTGCCATCATTCCAATCCATCGTCACTGTCCAGTCAGAGTAATCGGATACGGTTGTACGGCTTGCGTTTAGCCCTGTGAGTCCGATCACGATGGGTTGCGAATCGCCAATGACTCCCCAAGGAATGTAAGTCACTATAAGTCCGGAGTTTACCGTCTTAAGTGTCATGGGATAAGTGAATAAGTTATCTGTGTGGTTTTCTTTTATCAGCTTTGACCACCAGTCATTAGTGGGTACGGGTTTACCGAGTGCATTACCACTCAGCTGTGGAGTGCCGGATGGAAAGCCATTGCGTCCGGCCTGATCGGTTCCGGGAAAGTTTGTGGTATAGCTGCCACTCCCAACAGAAATTGTTTGACTAAGAAGCGTTTTGGGCAAAAAAAGGAGTGAAAAAACAACAAATAATAGGAAGGTCTGTCGGGCAAAAGAATGCATACTAAATAGATTAAGTTGAGGCAGTATGGCCTAATCAAAGCTATCTCCTATTCTTGCCGAACCCTAATTCACCACTACATCAAAACTACAGTTTGGACTACATCAAAAACTCATCAAAGCTTTTGTACCGGGACGCACATTTCTGTATTTTAAATCTGATCGAACAGCACAAAATCATAGCACAAAAAGAAAGAGGCTGTCTCAAAAGTTAAAAGAGACAGCCTTTTCTTTTTGATTTTTT
>CAZPST010000114.1:0-7643 GCA_964589185.1 uncultured Roseivirgaceae bacterium
ACAGCAGACATACACCGACAAGTTGTAGCCATTTGTTATTCATAACACATCAAAAGTAGCCTGAATGCATGTAGCTACATGTAACAAATGTTACACAAAAAGCTGATTTACACCAGCGCCGGATTGATATCGCAAATATGCTCGCGCTGATAACGGGCTATGAACGAATCAGAAAAATGCGCACTGCCCACCAGCTTGATCTCCTGTAGCATGGTCTTCAGGTCGATCTGCAAATATTCGCGCAGCATAGGTTGAGAAAGGGGCTTGAAGCTGAGGTGCCAAGGTTCATAGTTGAACCCTTTCCGTCCCGGAGTATTGGTGTATACCTCGTAGAATCCATATTTTTCCCTATGCTCGTCTAGCCATGCTTTGAGGTTTTCATACAATCCGCCCGCTCGAAAGTGGTCCGCCAGTAGCGGATCTTTTGGTAGCGGCTTGCTTCTGTCTATCACATCAGCTTCTGTGCCCCAATGATGCCGCGAGGTGCCGGGAATCGTAGAATATTCAATGATTTTGTCAATGGCCTGAACGGGCGTAAGTCCCTTGCCGGTAAAATCGGTGTACTTGCGTGTCCAGATTTGTTCTTGCCGCTGGTAGCTCCTATAGCTCGACTCGGCATGTAGCGTAATGCCTGATTTGGCTGCATCTGCTTGCATGTCCAAAAACGCCTCTGCGGCTTCCTTGCGCATGCGAAACGATTCACCAATCAGCATTGGTTCTTCTCTCCCTAGCAGTTCCTTCACCGGAAAACGCTGGTAGTTACGGAAACCAAAAAGAGCAATTCCGGCTGAAGATAGGACAACCGATTTGGCAAATGCACGTCTATTCATCTGATTGATTTAATTTTAACTGACTCAATACAAAATACACAATGGCTAAATCTAAAGGACAATTAGAAGAAATGTTGGCAGAGATGGGACAAAAAATGGACCAGCTCATTGCCGACATGAAGGATAACAAGGATCAAATCACCAAAGAAATGGAAGCACAGATCAAGGAATTGCGCAAAAGCATGGACGATCTGAAGGACGACTCGAAGGGGTTTGGTGACAAAGCCAAAGAGCGATGGGAGCATGCCCGTCCGCATCTGGATGAAGCCATGAAAGAAATTGGCCAAGCATTCAAGCGCTTTACAGGCAAATAAAAAAAGGGCACCCAACCACAGGTGCCCTCAAACCAACCAGCTTTGCACAATCAGATGTGCGATGGATATACGAAGCAAATCGCCTCTCCGGATTTTTATAAACCCAACTATGCTTTATCCGTTTCCCAAGGAATGAAACTTCTGCTCTGGCTCATTCTGCTTATTTTATGCTGGCCACTCGCCCTCATCCTGCTCATTCTCTATCCACTTATTTGGCTTATCCTATTGCCCTTTCGCATCCTCGGCTTTGCCGTAGAGGGCATATTGAGTTTTATTAGAGCCCTGTTTCTATTGCCAAGCAAGTTGATTTCTTGAAGTCACCTGACCACCGGTAATTTTAGGAGCGGCACTTCACCTCATCCACCAACCTCCACCCTGCTATTTCCCCTCCTGCGTCGGGTCTGCTATCAGGGCTGGCTCAAGGCCACCTCGCCATTTAGCACCCTCACGAATGTAACATTTGTTACATAACTCCCTCATAATGAGATGTGTCACCCCCATCGGTGAGGCTCGTCATGCCCCGGTCACACCCCCACACTTACCTTAGCTCCAGTAACAAACAAAACCACACTGTCATGAAAACGATCCTCATCCTAGGAAGCAACTTCGCCGGTTTCACAGCTGCCATGCAGCTCAAAAAGAAGTTGAGAAAGCACACCGACTATCGCATCGTGATTATCTCCCCTACCAAAGAATTCCTCTACGTGCCATCTTTAATTTGGGTACCCTTCGGACGCAGAAAACTTCAAGACATCAAGTTCGACTTCACTACACTGCTGCGCAAGAGCGGCATTCAGCACATACAAGCATTGGCACACCATGTAGACCCTGACCACAATCTGGTCCATCTACCCGACGGAGAAACGATCGAGTATAATTATCTGGTAATTGCCACAGGCGTCACACAGAAATTCGATTTCCTCGATGGCCTCAACCCTGAGGACAACAAAATTCAAAACATCGTCATCCCTCGATTGGCACTGAAAACAAAGGAGGCATTCGAAGAATTGGTCAAAAATCCCGGACCGGTGATCGTAGGTGCCACACAAGGTGCCAGCTGCATGGGCGCTGCGTATGAGTACCTCTTCAACATGGACAAAGAACTGCGCATGCGCAAGGTGCGCGACAAGGTGAAACTCTACTGGATCACCCCAGAACCGTATCTTGGCAACTTCGGCATAGATGGCATGCCCGGTGGCGAAAAAATGCTCCGCATGTTTATGAAACTCTACAACATCGAGTGGATCACCGATGCGAGTATTGATAAAATAGAAACAGATAAGATCACATTGAAAAACGGAAAAGAACTACCCTACAAGATGGCCATGCTCATGCCACCCTTTGAAGGTGCCGACGTGATGAAAGCCAGTCCACAACTGGTTGATGCCAAGGGTTTTGTAGAAACCAAACCCAGCTATCAGCATGTGAAATACCCCAATGTATTTGCAGCCGGACTAGCCGTACAAGTCAAAGTGCCATTTGCTATTGAAGGTACCCCCTTCGGCGTGCCCAAGACCGGCTACCCAAGTGATGTCACCGGCAAAATAGTGGCCGAAAATATCACCCGACTGGTGGAAGGCAAGACCGAACTGAAGGAAAAAGCATGGGGCAAAATACCCGCCCTCTGCATCATGGATGCCGGACACAAAGAGGTGTATCTGCTGGCCAACCACCTGTTCAAGCCTCGTCAGTTTGCCATCCTGCTGCCCAATGTATTCAATGATTTTGGTAAGATTTTGCTCGAAAAATACTTCCTATGGAAGAACAAACGTGGATTGGCATGGCTGCCTTGACACGTGGATGTGGTTTTCATCCGTTTGTTTGAAGGGGAGCTCTCGGGCTCCCTTTTCGGTAGTAAAACGTACCCCAGCCGACCGATCAGCAACTCTGCTTTGCCGACATAGCAGATTTTGGGTAAACTTGTTCCATGCGACAACTAGTTACCCTCTTTCTCACACTATTTGCCTTCCTAAGCGAAGCGCAAGAATATCCCGAAGCTGTGTACACCGTCAAAGGGCAGGCCATAGAGGGCTATGACCCGGTGGCGTATTTCACCCAAAACCAAGCAGTGAAGGGCAGCCCTGAATTCACCCATGAATGGAACGGCACCACGTGGCTCTTTTCCTCTGCCGAAAACCGCGATGCGTTCAAAAAGTCACCTGAAAAATACGCCCCACAATATGGCGGCTATTGCGCGTGGGGCATGAGCGAAGGTTACAAAGCCAAGATAGATCCTGTGAATGCGTGGACAGTGCGAGACGGCAAATTGTATCTCAACTTCAATAAATCCATCAAGACCAACTGGCTGCCCGAAATCGAAAATCGCATCAAGAAAGCCGATGAGAGTTGGAAGAAGATTGAGAAATGAATGTACGCAAGCAAGAAAATAAAATACTAAATATCGTGTATATTTGATCGCATGTCCACCATTCTCAAAATATCAAAGGATAATCAGGCAACTGTCAAGAAGCGCCTTGAGAGAATGGCCAAAAAGCAGGATAAACCTGCTTCAATACGTGATTTTTACGGCGCATTGCCCGATACATACGGCGATGGTTTGACCTATCAAAATAAAATGAGACATGAATGGAAATAAGTATCTAGCCGATACGAATGCATTCATCTACCTCCTGTCAAAACACCCTGCTTTAGACCCACTACTAGATAGTCAATGGTACTATTCATTTATCACAGAAATTGAATTGTTGTGTTACTTGAACTGGACTAGAGTCAAAAATCTTCTTTCTACTCGCATTTAGTCCCACTAAAAATCCTGATCAAACCACTATATTGGTAGCCTAAACATATCAAGCTATGAAAGTGATAAAGATTACGATGGTGCTAGCCGGGCTAGTGCCATTTTTTTGTTCTGGTCAGATTGTGTCCGGCGTTCGTCCACCTGCCGATGGTGCCATTGGTGAGTTCACCGAATGGACGTCTGTAGAGGCCGAATTTGATGACAACACCAAAGCTACTATAGAGTACCGTGTGGCACTGGTAGCGCGCAAAGGAATAGGCTGCCACTACGAAATGCAGGTGAAAAATACCTCTGACCAAAAACTGGATATCAAACTGAAATCCTCGTACTATGACAAACTGGTAAAGGGCAACTTCGGTGAGGAAATTTTCGAAACGCTGAAGCCGGGAAAAGAACTAGCCGCCAAGTTAATCGCCCAAGGTTGCCGCGCCGAAAAAGGCTCAGACCTGAGCGACTTTGAAACGTGTATGGCCTGTGACTTTGGCATCAATATCCATGTGTATAGACAATAAGTGCCTCACAAAATGAGATTTGAAAAGGCCTTCGGGCCTTTTTTTTGTGGCTTGGGTGCTCTAAGAGGAGAATAATTTTTGCCGTTTCGGTTGATGAATTTGAATACATTAGCAAATAGTAAGCACCATTTCATACATTAGGGGTTCACAGGCCAAGAAGGAATCGTTCGAAGATATACTTTGACATATGACCAGAAAGGAATTTGTACATATTTGTGCGCTTTTCGGAATAGCAATACCATTTCAAAGTACGCTATTGTCTTGTAGTAAAGATGAAAATATCTCTCAGCCTTTTGGCGGAAAGGTGATTGTAATTGGCGCTGGAGCAGGTGGTTTGTCAGCAGGGTACTTTTTACATCAACAAGGAACAGAAGTTGAAATAATTGAGGCCTCTTCTGCTTATGGTGGAAGAATGCGAATAAATACTGATTTTGCCGATTTCCCCATCCCTTTGGGAGCAGAGTGGCTGGAGACAGGAACTACTATTTTTAAGGAAATCGTGAATGATGCTGAAGTTCAAATAAATATTCCAACAATTCTAGATACACCCGACAGGAAATTCATCAACTACTCTTGGTTTAATTTTTTTGAAGACTATATTGTTCCTTCCATTGCAAATAAAATCTCTTACAATACGATTGTTGAATCCATTGATTATTCAACTGATCAAATAGAAATGAATACAAACAATGGAAAAATGACAGCAGACAAAGTGGTGATATCCCTACCGCTTCAAATACTAAAAGACGGAGATATCCTTTTCACACCAAGCTTGCCACAAGTCAAGACAAATGCCATCAATAATTCGATCGTTTGGGAAGGATTTAAAGCTTTTTTTGAATTCAGTGCAAATTTCTATGGTGATAATGAATACGTTTTTCCGATCACGCCAGTCAGCAATGGACAGAAAATTTATTACAATGCTTCTTTAGGACAAAATACCACTAAGAACATACTTGGATTATTTGTAGTTGGTGGTCCGGCTCAGGACTTTATTTCCCGTACAGGTGATGATTTGAAAAATTTTATTTTAAATGAACTCGATACTATATATGCAAATCAGGCAACACCCAATTACATCAAACATATTACGCAAAACTGGAACAATGAGCCATTTATTAAAGGTGGTTATTTGACAGACTATGCAGATTGGAGGACGGTACGAGAACTAGGAAACACGGTGGCGAGAAAATTGTTTTTTGCAGGTGGTGAATATACAGATGGTGAAGACTGGGTATCGGTACATACTGCTGCTAAATCTGCCAAAAAGGCAATAATGGACATTAATAACTAAAACCAACTGCCCACTCCGGAGTAAATAAGTCAAACAACTCGGAATTTAAACCGACGGGATACATCTGACAAAAAATCATTTCATCCATCTTAAGTCCTCACTATCCTCTCCTACCTCTTGGGTCTGTCACTGCGTGAAGTGTGGCATTTGGAAGGTAGTGAATGGCCATTAGGTCTACAAAATAGCCGGGATAGCAGCGGCACGAAGTAGAGCGGATAGCCCGAGTGTCGGCAATAGCTAGCCAAAACGCATCGCTCCGAAATACTTTTGTGGCTATGGGGGAAAATCGCTAGTTTCGGAGAACTGACCATGGCGACTTCAAAGAAATTTAGGACGAAAAATGGCTACTGTCATGTGCTGGCAGATAGACTGGTTTTTACCCGCCGTAATCTATGGGGCAAGTTGGGTGATCTGGCGGTGGAGGGCAAGATGTCTAGGGTGCTTGTATTGTTCAGTCTACTCACGCTGTTGGTTTTCTATTTTGCGTGGTACCAATACGCAGGCGGCCGTACAGAATGGGCCGTGCTCTTCGGCGCTATAGGAGCATACTTGATCTACGCCATCATCAAAAGCACCAATCACTCGGTGCACCCAATCATTGATAGGAGCAAAATATCAGATATACGGTATGTGAAGCCGATAGAAGGTTTGGCACCACCTATTATCGAAATCCGTTTTCGTGACCCCAACGGCAAGAAGAAAAAACGCACTGTGTCGCTGAAATTCGGTGACGAACAACAAGCGATCACAGTGCTGAAATTGGAAGGATTGATGAGCTAATCAACCAATACCTCTGCCCATACCTGCATTTTCTCCAGTCCGTCGAGGATAGACCCCACGGGTACGTCCGCAGCTTCAATGCGCAATATCCGGTCACAATCTTCCAGATCGAAGGTAATGCGTGCGTCGGGCAAGAGCGACTGCAACCAACCCAACGCCACATCGGCGCTGGAATCGGTAACATTTGTTTTGAATACTTCTACGGCCATCGTCATACCTGTGTAGTTTTCCATTTGCCTCGGCTGAACAACCAAAGGGTAAATAAGCCCACGGACGTCTCGGAAATAAACACGCCCCAGAATACGCCGGAGTGACCCCAGTTTTGATTAATGGCCAGGTAGTACGCCAGTGGAATCTGAAACAGCCAGAAAAATACGAAGTTGATCTTGGTGGGTGTGGTGGTATCTCCTGCCCCGTTGAAGGCCGAACCGGCCACCATCCACCAGCCGTACACAAAAAACGAGTACGACAAAATCTGAATCCATTCGGCTCCTATGGCTATCACCGTGGCATCATCTGTGAAAATGCCCATGAGTTGCTCATTGAACGTGAAGTATAGAATGGATACCAACACTAGAAAGATCATGTTGTATACGCCCGCTTTCCACACAGACGATTCGGCCCTATCCGGCTGACCGGCACCTAAGTTTTGCCCCACAAGTGTAGCTGCTGCACTGGCCATGCCCCAAGCAGGCATCATGGTGAACATCATCAAACGCAGGGCAATCGTAGCTCCAGCCACTGCTTCGCTACTGATGCCCGAAAGGATGCGCATCAGGAATATCCAAGACGTCATGCCAATGATCATCTGTCCTACGCCCCCAAGGGATGTTTTGACAATATGCAGAATCACTTTGCCATCCCACTTGAGGTGAGCAATTGTGGCTCTAATGTGCTTGCCTCCACGGAAAAGTATCCACAATTGTACGAGCACGCCTGTACCTCTTCCGATGGTCGTAGCAATAGCTGCACCTTCTATGCCCATGGCAGGAATAGGTCCCCATCCGAAAATCAACAGCGGATCAAGAATGATATTGATACCATTGGAAATCCACAGCACGCGCATGGCTATAGCCGCATCGCCTGCTCCACGGAAGACCGCATTGATCACAAAAAGCAACATGATCACGGCATTGCCGCCCAGCATCCATTGGG
>CAZPST010000115.1:0-7574 GCA_964589185.1 uncultured Roseivirgaceae bacterium
TAGAGCGTCGGATTCATAACCCGGAGGTCAGGGGTTCAACTCCCCTCCTCGCTACATTTTCATCTTCGGTTTTTCACAAAACCATCCTTTCGGTCTAATTTTCCCCATGACCGAATTGAAAACCACCCCCGATATTAGTGCAAGTGCACTGGAATTTATCCACGAGCTTTCGGATGAACAAAAGCGAAATGACTGCCTAGAGATCATGCGACTGATGGAAGAGGCGACTGGCGAACCTCCAACTATGTGGGGACCCTCAATAGTTGGATTTGGCACGTATCACTATGTGTATGCCAGCGGACGAGAAGGTGATTGGATGCGCATTGGCTTCTCTCCACGCAAAGAAAATATTTCACTGTACTTGATGTCAGGGGTAGACCAGCATCCTAAACTCTTGGAAAAAATCGGGAAGTATAAGATGGGTAAATCCTGCTTTTACATCAAAAAATTAGAAGACGTGGATCGAAATGTACTCAAGGAATTGATTGGGGCTTCCCTGAAAAAGTTGAAAGAAATGTATGGGTAAGGTGCGCGACTAATAGGCTCCCCAAAATTTGCGCAATATCCACTCTACTGAAAGCAAGGATGCTATCAGCACCAATACCCACATGAGCTTGATAAAAGGCGTACGACTGGTGTCTGACCGGATGATACCTTGAAATTGTGCAGCTACCAACGCGTCTTGAAGCGTAGCGTATTCAGCCACATGGGCATACATGCCGTTGGATTTTTGAGAAAGCTGGCGGAGCAAATCATGATCTGCCGTCAAACTCCGCTGCTCCAATTGCAGGGCGTTGACCACAAACTCACCGGAGGTTGTTAATCGCTTTTCTCCCACCGTAGTAGTGGCTTTGTACCTATAGGTACCCGACCCAAATGTGACAGTTCGCGCCGATTTATTTTCCGCACCAAATATGAAATCAAAGCGACGAGATTGCCCCTCAGCATCAATGATTTCAATGCTATACGCTTGTCCTTCAAGTGGTTGGAAAATGTCATCGTAGATTTCTACATCAAAGAAAACCACGTCTCCATCTGTAAAGACTTCTCTGCCACGCGACACCCGAAACTGCTGCTTGTCATTGACGATACTCAGGTATTGCACAAGTTTTTGAACGAGTTCGTGGAACACAAATTCGTCATCAAACCGCGCTGCTTCTTGCAACTTCCATTGCCAAATACCTGCGCCCAGTAAAACGGCCTGACGTTCGTTTCCATTATCAAATACGGCTAGAAGAGGCTTTTCGGTAGACACACTTCCCACCTGCTGATACAATAGAATCTCTGCAGGTCCAGTGAGACGATATTCACCAAAAGGCACAGATAGGGGTGGAAATCGCTTCAGGCGATCAGTTTGTCTATTGAGTTTGAATTTAGTGAATTGGCCATTGTACACAGGGATGACTTTATCCGGCCGACCCTGCACATCAATACGCAAAAAAGGAACCTTGGCTAATGCATCTCTGGTGGGATCATTAACTATCCGCCAAACACCTCCCTTCTTGCCGATAGGATCAGTGTCATCAAACACTATCTGCACATCAAAGGAGCGCTCTTGCACAGGCTTCTGCATGCCCGGCATATCGATAAACACCTCATAATTGCCCGTTTCTTCCAATACAGAGCGTATGGCGCGCATATCCGGATGGGGAGATTTGGCGGCTATTCGCACGTTCTTTTTACTTTCGAGCACGTCTATAAACACGTCGTATCGGTTGTTGGTAAATGTCACCTCTCCCTCAAATTGCGTCACTGTGATCGTATAATGCTGAAGTCCCGTTTGATCGGCGGTAAGAAAAAAGGTCAGTGTGTTTCCTGCAGGCTGTAGATTACCTTTTTCTGATACCAGCAAGCGTCCATCTTTCTTTATTTCTACTTCAAATGACCGATCATCATAGCCCGTTGATGTCAGCTCTACTCGAAACGGAAACTCATTACCACTGTATGCCACCGAATTGTGTTTTACTTCACGAATGGCCACATCTCTGCGCGGAATAGTATCGCCAAGTCCGAGTGTATAGACCGGATACCCAAATGTGCGATAGGCAGGAGAAACACCCCTATTATATATACCATCTGAAGCGAGTACTACGGCAGCTACATTTTTTCCCAAATATTCATTTTCTACCTCTTTGAAGAAATTCGAGAGATCCGTAAATGGCGCAACAAAGCTCAACGAATCTCCGGAAATGGACATCAGCTCCACTTGGTATTCTTTGTCGTCTTCCAGTGTCTCTTTTAGTTGCGCCAGCTGTTCGGTTAGTTGTTGTAATTGTTCAGCAGAATGCACCGATTGCAGCGAAGAAGAATTGTCCACACCAATAACTACAATAGGACGCTCCACTTCATTGGTGATGCTACGGATGAGTGGATTGAGAAAAAGTAGTAGAATAAGTAATACAACCAAAAAGCGAAGGGTGCCTAGCACCAGATTTTGATTCTTATTCCAAGGCACACCCGGCTTGGTATAGAGCCAATAGGACAATCCTACCGCCACCAAAACTGCAGGTAGTATCCACCATGCGGGTAATCCAAAATCAAAGAGATTTCTATTCATAAGCAAAAAGAGCCGCTTGATACGAACGGCTCCTTTGGATAAGTGTTGAGAATATTTAGGTCAACATGCCACCATCCACTTGGATGGTCTGACCTGTGATATAAGCGGACATGTCTGAAGCCAAAAAGACACACGCATCGGCTACATCTTCCGGCTGGCCACCGCGTTTTAGCGGAATAGCATCGCGCCAACCCTGCACCACCGCCTGATCTAGCGCATCTGTCATTTCTGTTTCGATGAATCCAGGTGCTATGGCATTGCAACGAATGTTTCTTGAGCCCAATTCCAAGGCTACAGATTTGGTGAATCCGAGAATGCCCGCTTTGGATGCCGCATAATTGGCCTGACCGGCGTTTCCTTTCAACCCGACTACTGAAGACATGTTGATAATAGAACCGGAGCGCTGCTTCATCATGGTTTTGCAAGCAGCCTTCACGGTATTGAAGCACGACTTCAAGTTGATATTCATGATTTCGTCCCAATGCTCTTCACTCATGCGCATTAGCAGGTTGTCTCGTGTGATACCCGCATTGTTTACCAAAATATCCAAGCCTCCAAAGTCCTTCACCACATTATCGATCAACTCTTGGGCAGCAGCAAAATTGGATGCATCAGATCGGTAACCGATGGCTTTGATGCCATGCGCTTCCAGTTCTTTGGCTAATGCCTCTCCCTTTTCTACACTTGACAAATAGGTGAATGCCACATTGGCGCCTTGCTCGGCATATCGCATAGCCACCGCTCGGCCGATTCCCTTTGATGCGCCCGTGATAAGGGCCGTTTTTCCTTGAAGTAGTTTCATGTAGTTAATGATTGTTCTTGAATGTTCAAAAGTAAGTGTATCCTGACAATTGAAGGAAAACAATGTGGATGAAATGCCTGTCGTTTAAATTGGCCAAAGTTTACCCGCTTGGCCTAAACATTCCCTTTGGCGGTTATCTTTGCGCCTCAATCATAAACCTCAATAGCATATGGCTTCTAAATATGATCTCATCGTAATCGGCAGTGGACCCGGCGGATATGTGGCCGCCATTCGCGCATCTCAACTGGGCATGAAAGTAGGTGTGGTAGAACGCACCGAACTGGGCGGTATCTGCCTCAACTGGGGCTGTATCCCCACCAAGGCGTTGCTCAAAAGTGCGCAAGTCTTTGAATACATCAATCATGCGGCTGATTATGGTGTGGAAGTGAAAGGTGCCAAAGCAGATTTTGATGGCATGATTAAGAGAAGCCGTGAGGTAGCCGGAGGAATGAGCAAGGGTATCCAGTTTCTTTTCAAGAAAAATAACATTGACCACATCGCCGGACATGGCACCTTGAAAAAAGGCAAAAAAGTGGAAGTAAAAGATGCAGATGGAAAAGTGGCCGTGTATGACGCCAGTCACATTATATTAGCTACAGGTGGTCGCTCACGCGAATTGCCTAGCATGCCAATCGATGGCAAGAAAATCATTGGCTACCGCGAAGCAATGGTATTGCCAAAGCAGCCTAAGAAAATGGTTGTGGTTGGTTCAGGAGCGATCGGTGTGGAATTCGCCTATTTCTATAGTACATTGGGCACAGAAGTGACTATTGTCGAATTCATGGACAGAGTAGTGCCGGTAGAGGATGAAGAAGTGAGTAAGCAGTTGGAGCGTTCATTCAAAAAAGCCGGAATGAAAATCATGGTGAGTTCAGAAGTGACCAAAGTGGATACAAAAGGCACTGGCTGCAAAGTGACGGTGAAGACCAAAAAAGGGGAAGAAATCATCGAATGTGACATTGTATTGTCGGCAGTAGGTGTGGCCACAAACATTGAAAACCTAGGACTGGAAGACGTAGGTGTGAAAACCGACAAAGGCAAAGTGCTGGTGGATGATTATTACAAGACGAATGTAGATGGCGTGTACGCCATAGGCGATATAGTGAAAGGTCAGGCATTGGCACACGTGGCGTCTGCTGAGGGCATCATTTGCGTGGAAAAAATCAAAGGCATGCATGTGGAGCCACTGAACTACAACAACATCCCGGGGTGTACCTATTGCACACCTGAGATTGCCTCAGTCGGTTATACTGAAAAGGCAGCAAAAGAAGCAGGATATGAAATCAAAGTGGGTAAGTTCCCCTTCTCGGCATCCGGCAAGGCCAAAGCAGCAGGCGCATCAGACGGATTCGTAAAAGTGATCTTTGATGCCAAATACGGCGAATGGCTGGGCGCCCATATGATTGGCGCCAACGTGACGGAGATGATTGCCGAAGCTGTGGTAGCCCGCAAACTCGAAACCACTGGACATGAAATCATCAAATCGGTGCACCCTCACCCTACCATGAGTGAAGCCATCATGGAAGCAGCAGCTGCCGCTTACGATGAGGTGATCCACTTGTAAATCAGATTGAAACAATATGCGATAGGCCATCCGAAAAAGGTGGCCTTTTTTCAAGCGAATTTTCGAAGAAACTTCATCGCCTTGTCAATCTCCTTTCGCTTAATAGCCGGAAAATTGGCAATACGAAATGTACCGTCTTTCCATGCACCATACCCCTTACCAAAATCTATCTCGAGCTCCTCTCCTCGCTCCAGTATGATAGCCGGATTTGGACATTGAATGGTGAGTACAGTAGTCGACCTCAGTGCTGGCACCTTTGGCAGCAAGTCAAATTCGCCAAAATCTTCCAGAAATTCTGACCATAGCTGGTGACGAGTGGCAAGTTTCTGCTCAATATCTGCAATGTGTTTGGCTTTTTGTTGGGTACGCAGCAACAGATACAAGGCCAACACATTGGGTGTATAGGGCGATTGATTCTTGTCCCAATTGTCAATGGAGGTCAACAAGCTATTGTACCGCTTTCGATCGGCCACCTGCTCGGCACGATGCACCGCCAACGGAGACAACACCATGATGCCCATACCAGCCGGCAATCCGAAGCATTTTTGCACCGATGCATACCACGCGTCCGCCACCAGAAAATCAAGATGAATGCCGCCCATAGATGAGGTGGCGTCTACAGCTATCAGTTGATCCGTAGTTTCACGCAGCTGACGCAAAATGTCCATTGACACTTGCGAACCATTAGACGTTTCATTTTGCGTCACACAAATTACGTCTGCACCGGTGAGTTGATGTACAGGCAACACTTCATTCAATTCAAATGGAGTGGCATGCACATTGATCAGTGCGTGTGCTCTGTCTTTCCATTTTTCACCAAAAGCACCATTGTAAAAGTGTTGCGACTCTTCAATAGTCAATGATTGGGCAATGATCTCCCAACACTCGGTGGCTGATGAGGTGAATATAATACGGTACTGCTCGGGTATATCCAATCGCGTATGTAGTACCTCCTTCAAATCCGCAATCATTTGCATGAAGCCATCACTGCGATGATTTATAGAAAGAATACCCTCAGAATAGGCATCCAAGATGTACTCGGGTATCTGAGAATAGACCCGTGAGGGACCGGGGTAAAAACTAATTTGCTTCACTTTCCACTAAAAAATCAATGGCCATTTTGTATCCATCCAGTCCCAATCCAATGAAGTGTCCGGCACAATGCGGAGAAACATAACTATGCTGCCGAAAAGCTTCGCGCGCGTGAATATTGGATATATGCACTTCCACCACCGGAGATTCAATAGCTGCCACGGCATCTGCCAGTACCACAGATGTATGCGTAAGTCCGCCGGGATTCATCACGATTCCGCAAGGCGTGAAACCTACTTCGTGCAACTTATCTATGAGTGCACCTTCGTGATTGGACTGGAAATAATGCAGCGAATGCGTAGAAAAAAGCTGCTTCAGTTCATCAAAATACGACTCAAACGATCGCGAACCATAGATCTCCGGCTGACGCTTGCCCAGCAGGTTCAGATTCGGCCCATTGATGATGTGGATGATCATAGGCGCAAGATAGTTCGGTCATTAATTTCAGGCTAAAAAGTAGGCACAAACATTATCTTGATTTTACCTGAATTTAAACTGAATATCAAAAAACAGTCAATTCGCTTTTCAATATAGCAGCTATCTGTTCCACCTCCACCAAGAATCCATCGTGGGCATAGGGCGACTCTAGTCGATACAAAATACTAGTTGGAATATGCTGAGCAATGAACGCCTGTTCCTCAATCGGGAACAATAAATCCGTCTCAAAACCAAAAACAAGTGCTCGCGAACGGATGCCTTGCAGTGCCACTTCCCTACTGCCCCTACCCCGTCCTACATCATGACTGTCCATTGCTTTTGACAAATAATAATAGGCATCTCGTGTGAAACGATCGGCTAATTTCTGTCCTTGGTACTGCTGATATGAGCTTGCAGAATAGTCATCCAACCGTCCATCGGCATCCGTTTGTTTTTGATTGTAAATGTCATAACCACGGTAAGACAACATGCCGATGGCTCTTGCTCCGGCTATCCCTTTAGCTTCATCCGGGTGCTCGAGCGCCATGCGCTGCGCTTCGTTGAAGGCTATGCCCCAAGCCGAATGAACGGCATTGGTAGCCATGGGAATGACAATGTCAAACAATTCCGGCGACTGTACCGCCCATTCCAGCAGTTGCTGCCCGCCCATTGAACCGCCTATCCCCACTTTGATTTTGCCAAGTCCCAAATGCGCATGCACGTGTTTGTGCGCCTCCACCATATCTCGAATGGTAATCACGGGTACATGTGTACGGTCAGGCACGGTGCTTCCGTAGCATGAGCCCAGCATATTAGCGCAGATGATGAAATCGTGTGCAGGATCAAATAGGTTGGCCGTTCCAAACAAACCGGGCCACCAATCCAGCACGGCACTGCTACCCGTGAGTGCATGAAACACCCACACCACATTGGAGCCATCGGCATTCAGCACACCATACGTGGTATATGCCACTTGCCATCTGTCTAACACCTCTCCGCATTCCAAGCGCAGCGGCTCTTTACCTACTAATACATGCTGATTCATACTTTCAATTTATCATGCAGGCCTTAGCACCTTTTCCCGGTTTGGGAGGTTGCTAGCGCGTCATAGAGCCTGTCTCTCGGCGCTTCTTTATAAACCG
>CAZPST010000116.1:0-7573 GCA_964589185.1 uncultured Roseivirgaceae bacterium
CAACTGAGCTATAGGCCCGATTTTTCTCTCTTCCGATTGAAAAATTTTGGAGCGCAATATTACACACTTGTTACTAAAGACCAAGTCTATCCCACCGATGCGCTCACCAATTTCACAAAAAAAAGACATGTTTTTTTTGATTTAAATATGATAGTTTTACTTGCTTGAATACTTGGATCAACCTTACTCTTTATGAAAAATATACTCTTACTAGCTTCTGCTCTTTTAATTACGTTTGCGTGCAGCCCAAAAAAGGCAGCAACCGACACCACTGAAGATTCGGCTGAAGCAAAAATCATTCATGATATTGACAAGCTACTGGCCGACTTACCCAATCCGGCAGATATCCCGTCTACACTCAAAGCAATTGAAGCAGACTTTGGAGATTCATTGGTCAATTCGCTGGATAACCTGAGCAAGTACATGGGTGATGAAGACAAACTAGCGCTCAACATGGGTGTGTATGCTGCTGATGTGAGCTATTTGGCCGTCTATCATAAGGGAGACAAAACAATGGATTACGTGCGCATGTGTCATCAAATAGGTGAAATATTGGGCGATTCGGCCATCTTCAAGCAAGACCTTCTGGATCACATAGAAGCAAGTTTGGATGATGAAACTCAGCTATCAAATTATCTGCGAGGCATGATCGTAGAAACTAGCATTCAATTGGAAAAAGACCATCACTTGTCCATGGCTGCACTAGCACTTACGGGCAGTTTCATTGAAGAGCTGTATCAAGCCGTAAACGTCATTGAAAATTATCACAGAGCAGATATGACCAAGGAGCAAGAAAAAGCGAAAGTGGAACCATTGGTGAAATTGGTGCTTGCTCAGGAACAACCATTGTTAGACTTAATTCAGCTACTCAATGACATCCCACAAGACGATACCATCCGTCGTTTGCTTATCCACTTGGATATCTTGGATAGAATGTACAAAGGCGAGTTGGCCATTATTGAAGAGAAATTGAAGGAAGATCCTGCTTTCATTGTGGACAGAGATATCATGTATGCCGCTACACTTGAGATTGAGCGCATAAGGGCAGATATTATCAAGTAAGTACTTTCGTGCAAAGTAGGAAAGCGTCAATTCTTATTGGGGCTTTTTTATTTTCATAAGTGCATGTTTATACATAATTCGAAAATGCGATTATCTTGTGCTGCTATGGGTATAGATGAATTGAAAGAACTCGCTAAAGAGGCTGTAAAAAACGCCTACGCACCGCAGAGCGGATTTAAAGTGGGATGTGCTATCAAAACAGTATCGGGAGATATGTATACCGGATGTAACGTGGAATCCCTTTCGCTCATTTTCACTATTTGTGCTGAGCGCAATGCCATATCCACGGCCATTTCAAAAGCAGGAGAAATCGAA
Organism: uncultured Roseivirgaceae bacterium; assembly: GCA_964589185.1. Lineage (GTDB taxonomy): Bacteria > Bacteroidota > Bacteroidia > Cytophagales > Cyclobacteriaceae > JAAEPI01. The sequence goes on from CAZPST010000116.1 coordinate 1,378, forward strand.
ATAGAAACGGTGGTGGTGTATACGCCTACAAAACTAGCTACTCCTCCATGTGGCGCATGTCGTCAGATGATTTTTGAATTTGGGAAGAATGCCAATATTCACTGCTTTTCGGACAGTGGAGCTACACTATCGGCCACCATTCGCGAGTTACTGCCTGAAGCATTTGACTTGAAAGAAATGGAGTAAAGCGACGGCTTACTTGTAGTAAAAATTCAGTATCTCCTATTGAGAATCTCGGCATAAATGATTGCCTTGCGTGCTGAATCGGTATTCTGTAAATCTGCTCGTATTTCATCACCTAATGTTGGCTCAAGACTATCCGATTTCGCTTTGAGCAGGCTCTTCTTGGCAAACTTCTCATCCGGAGCAAATGCAATATCGAATCCCTCAGCTTGCTTCACCGATTCCTCATATACCCTGCGTGTCTCGTCATCCGAGAAGTGACGATAGCTACCTTCTTGCGCTATGCGTTCTTGCTCTTCGCGCATCTTTCGCACAGGCAAATCCTCCTCTTCTTCAGCTACATAGACAGGCACTGGACGAGGTTCAGGTCGCGCCTCTTGTTCACGCTGCTCAGTAATCTCTCTTAGCAACTCTTCAAAACTCACCTGCTTGCGCTGAGGTTGAGGTCTAGTAGTGGAGCCAGCTTCGGGTACCTCTTGCTCGGGCGCCTTTTTCTTGCGCTTCACAAAATACCAAATGACCGCTGCTATAATGTAAAACCAAATCCGCTCATCCATAATCCAAACTTAGCGTATTGCCGATAATAAATGCTCCATGTTTAGCCAGTAATTCTCATCACCAATTCTTGAACGGAATTTACGACGAACACATCACATGTGGTGTGCTTCGAATTGCTGCAAACAAAAACTGCCACCCAAATTGGACGGCAGTTTCGAGATCTTGATCAATTGATTTACTTACCAAAAAAGCTTTTCATCTGCTGTAATGTAGCTGACAGATCAGCATCCAATGCCGGATTAGTAGGCATATCCTTCGCTACCTTCACTGCATCCACCAAATCATCTCTGTCAGGGAATACCTCATCAAGGATATTGCAATCGTAAATTAGCGACATCAGTATTGCGAAAGCCGGAGATGGTTTCGCGCTTTTAAATACCATCGCTTGTAGGTTATTTCGGATTTCTTGTTCAAAGGCATAATTAGCATTGTCCATTCGCTCAGAGAGTGGAATCCAAAGGAGCTTGGTTTCTTCCTTGCGAAGAATACCTCGCTGAGCCAGTAGTCCATTCAGATCACCCAAAAGGTCCTTAAATTCACCTGGCAAACGCTTGAGCTCGGCTAGTGCTTCAGCACCCGAGTGCAATTTTGCCAGTACTTGATCCAATATGCCATTGCCCGTTCCCGAACTATCTGTTACTTGAATGTGCCCGTTTGCCAATGAAATCTTCTTTTGAAGATATAATTCTAGGATAATGGCAGCTAATATGCCCGGGACGATTGACTTCTCAGCTGACGCTAGTAGCCTACCCTGTTCATCGTCCAGTGCTATCAGATACAATCCTTCTGCTATACTTAATTTCATAACTTATTTAATCGTCTAGGTTCCCGCGAATTTCTCAATTTAAAACCACTATCTCAAACGGTTTTCTCATTTTTTCAAAAGCATACCCATGGTAAGCCCCTGCACCAAAATAGAAAAGACCACAATGGTGTACGTAGTGAAGAGAATGTTTTGACGAACAGCCAAATCAATCCATTCCAAATTCTGCAATGACAAGGCGAGTGCTACGGAGATACCACCTCTCAGCCCTCCCCATGTCAAAATAGCGATTGTTCTCGGTTCAAACGTCCTTCCAAACATTTTCATGGCAGTAATAGGGAAGAATACCCCAATAAAGCGCGCCGTGAGCACAATCAGAATACCGACTCCTCCCATGAACAAACTATTTAAAGTGAAATTTTCCGCAATAACCAGTATCTCCAGACCGACTAATATGAAGAGTATGGCATTCAGTGCTTCGTCCACTAAGTGCCAGAATTTATACACATACTCGCCTGTAGCATTGGCCAAGTTTTCATCACGACCTTGATTTCCTAAAAACAGACCTAGTACCACCATTCCGATGGGGCCAGAAAGGTGCAGGATTTCGGCAATTCTGCCTCCTACCATTACTAAGGACAAGGTCACAAGTACTTCAAGCTCTACGTGATCATTGTCAATGAAATTCAAAAGTTTGAAACCTACAAACCCTAGTAAAGCGCCCAGCGCAATACCTCCTAGCACTTCCTGACCAAACAATAGCGCTACACTTCCGGCCGACACCTCACCGCCTCCATGACCACCAGTTTCATGAACGCCAGCCTGTGCCATCGCTATTTGTAGGATGGTCAAGAAGAATACCACGCCAACTCCATCATTAAACAAAGATTCTCCGGCGATCTTAATTTCCAATTTCTTTGACATACCAGCCTTTTTTGCCAATGCCAATACGGCAATGGGGTCTGTAGGTGAGATGAGACTTCCGAAAAGAAGGCAATAAATCAACTCCATCTCAATGCCCAGCATAGGGAAAATCCAATACACGAAATACCCCACTGCGAAGGTCGAAATAAGTGTGCCACCCAAGGCAAGTACAATTACAGGAACCTTTTCTTCCATCAACTTCCTCAAATCCGTACTCAATGCACCTGCGAAGAGGAGAAAATTGAGCATGACATTCATCAAAACCTCCTGAAAATCAAACTCTTGGACAATGTGTTCTGCCGCTTCATAAAAAGTTGGGAAAATTAAGCCCGAAAGAAGAATCAAACCGGACATTACCAACGCGATGGTCATCAAACCGATGGTCGATGGTAGCTTCAATACGGAGATGTTTATCAAAGTAAAAACGGCCGCCAACAGGACGAGTAGGGTGATTAAGTCTAATATGCTCATTTGCTTGTAGGTATAGGATTTTACAAAGTCGGTCAACTTCTAAAAGGCCAAAATAAAGAGAAAAGTATTACAAAAAAAATATGAGAGATATATTGAAGATGGTTGCGTACATGCAATATTTGCAGGGAGACGACACAGTGTTTTCGTTGAGCAAAAAGACATGACCAAGCCAGCCATCCGTATCTTTCAGTGCCTACTTTGGATTTCATTGATCCTATCAAGTTGTAAAACTCATCAAGTCACTGTGTCAACTGAACAGTCTGATGGACAAGAGTCGTCCTCGATTCTACCAACTACGTCAGAAATTGATACAGTTACAAATGAAATCCCTTCAACTGATGAAGAGACCACCAATCAGAAAGTACATGCCCAACTTCAGGTGAAAGGAACCGAGCTAGAACGTGATGTGGTTCAGTATCTCACGAAATCCCCCGTATTCTCTAGTCATTTTACAGGATTCTCCTTGTTTGATCTAGGTACAGAGCAATTTTTGATCAATCACAATGGCGATAAGTACTTTACACCTGCATCAAATGTGAAGGTGCTAACGCTCTATGCCGTGCTGCGCAGTTTTGATCGAAATCTTCCTACTGCCCTCTATCACGAATCACGCGACACACTCTACATTCGGCCTATAGGTGATCCTACGGTATTGCATCCACAATTCAATTCTCAGCCACTACTCTACCTAATGCGCAATACACCAAAGCCGGTGAGCATCTTGTGGCCCAAGGCAGAACTAAACAGCTTTGGTAATGGATGGATGTGGGATGATTATGGCACCAGTTATCAACCCGAACTCAGCTGGATGCCCTTGTATGGCAATGTGGCGACCTTTGAATATACACGAGCCAAAATAACAGCTACTCCTGCCCTTTTCGAAGATTTGATAGAAGTTTCCTCTGGAAGCGGTAAAACAAACACGATCCAACGTGCCTTCAGTTACAATCATTTTGTAGCTGAAATACGATATCCAAATTGGTCTTTTACCAAATCAGTCCCTTTCAAGTATAGTCATTCATTGGCCACCGAATTGCTGAAGGATGCTACCAGCGGATCAGTCTCGATTGTTCAGGAGCGTAAGATGCGATTCGATACGCTCTATACCATGCCTGTGGATACTGTATTGCGTAGAATGATGCAAGAGAGTGATAACTTCCTTTCAGAGCAATTGCTGCTCATGGCCGCTTGGAAAAATGGATTTGATAATACGGAAGCCTTCATCGAATACATTGCTGCGGATTGGCTCCCCGGCCTTGCGCCTGTGTGGGTAGATGGTTCGGGTCTTTCGCGCTACAACCTGATCCGTCCGATAGATAAGGTGAAATTATTGACCAAAATGTACCATGAATTCGGCTGGTCACGCATCCACAATTTATTTGCGCAAGGGGGTGTCTCGGGCACTATAAAAGATTGGTATCCAAACCGCCCTGACCCAAACAAACCCAATATGCCGGTACAACCCTACATCATTGCTAAAACCGGCACATTAGCCAATAACCACAACCTTAGTGGATTCATGCAGACCCGGTCCGGCAGACTACTGGTCTTTTCTTTTATGAATAATAACTTCGTAAGGCCGACGGCTGAAATACGAAAGGAAATGCAAGACCTGCTTGAAAAAATAAGAGATGCCTACTGAGCAATTTGTAATTAACGCCATAAACCTTCCGTATTAATACGGAATTGCACATTAATCTTTTGGAATAAGTCCATGGGTATTCATCGGTCTCCCATTTTTTTTTATTTTACCGAAAACTAACTCACCTAGACTATGACATATAAGATTTCTGACATTTCCAGACGATTAATTGACAAACAGATCAGATTAGGGAAAGATAACACACTCACTCCTCCCGGCTACATTCCCCCACTCCAACGACCCGTAGAATACTTGTCTCTCATGTTTCTGTTGGCTACCGTTCCGCTATGGATAATGATGGGATGGGTGCATGGCGTTGCGTCCCTTTCGCTGTGTATTATAGTTTTTGGCATCAGAGATACATTCATTCAGGATGACCATACAATTACACGTATTTATGGTCCTGTAGGACGTCTGAGGTATGTTTTTGAAAATGTCTTCAGAGATAAATACCTGCAATATTTCAACGAAACCAACACCGACGGTCGACCCATACCGAAGATCGTGCGGGACTATATCTATCAAAAAGCGAAGGGTGTAAAATCTATGACCAGTTTTGGCACAGAGTTGGACATTTTCGATCCGGAAAATACATCAGGCACTCGAATTCTGCACAACAACTTCGGAGCGCAAAAGCATGTGTCGTATGAAGTAATGGTAGGTAGCCATCGTGAAAATGTGAAGCCATTCAAAATCAAAAACAGTATAAATATATCGGCAATGAGCTACGGAGCATTGAACTACCGAGCTGCGGAATGTTTAAGTCTTGGTGCCAAAGGAGTGGCGTATGTCAATACAGGCGAAGGCGGCTGTGGCCCGCATGCCATAGCCGGAAATGATGCCGTATGGCAACTCGGAACCGGAAAATTTGGCGCAGGAAAAAATGCCACCATGCCGGACGGCACACCTACGCGAGCACTTGACAAGGGTCTGTTTCGTGAAACGTTGAAGGATTTCCCGAATATCGGCATGATCCAAATCAAGATATCCCAAGGTGCCAAGCCGGGTATTGGTGGTCATCTGCCGGGTAGCAAAGTGACGCCTGAGATTGCCGCTGTTCGTAAGGTAGATCCCTGGAAAACAGTCATCAGTCCGCCCCAGCACGCCGAACTATACGACACCACAGCCAAAGGTGCGATTATGAAATTGATGGATTTCTGCAAAGAATTGCGTGAACTGAGCGGGCTTCCTGTGGGGATCAAAATGTGTATTGGCAAACTTTCAGAAATAGACATGCTGGTGGAGGCAATGAAAGTAACCGGTGAAGGACCCGATATGATCCAACTAGATGGTGCCGACGGTGGAACAGGTGCCGGACCAAACCTGTTTGTAAACTATGTGGGATATGGCAATGCTATAGAAACGACCGCCTACCTCAATAATGCATTGAAAAATGCCAAAATTCGAGATAAGGTAGTCCTCAGTGCCTCAGGACGGATATTTACGCCCGCTCATGCTGCTTTGGCCTTTGCCGTGGGTGCCGATACGATCGAAACTGCTCGAGCCGCCATGCTTTCAATCGGATGTATACAAGCCCTAAAGTGCCATACCAATGAGTGTCCTACGGGTATCACGACGAACAGCAAGTGGCGAATGCATGGTATTGATATTCCAGAAAAATCCACGCGCATTCACATGTATCTAGAGGGATTCCA
>CAZPST010000117.1:0-7568 GCA_964589185.1 uncultured Roseivirgaceae bacterium
ATATTCGGAGTAATCCCGTGTCTTTCCTCAAAAAGGCAACTTCCTATTACAGAAACTTCACTTCGAAAGAAGAACGCGATTTTGCAAATAGTTTTCGGCAAATCACAGGCAAATCACCCATCAATCTCACGCTTTATCATCAAGCGATGCGACACAGCAGTGTGGCCAAGAAAAATTCAGGCGGAATAAAGGACTCATACGAGCGCTTAGAATACCTAGGCGATGCTATTTTGGGTATGATCGTGGCAGAGTTGCTCTTTAAAAAGTATCCGTTTCAGGAAGAGGGATTTTTGACCGAACTCCGTGCGCGTATCGTAAGTCGGGAGTCACTCAATTCTTTGAGCTATAAAATTGGCCTTGGGCCATTGGTAAAATTCAATCAGCAGCGCGGACCAAAGCACAAATCCATCTATGGTGATGTGCTGGAGGCATTGATTGGAGCGTTTTATTTGGATCATGGATTTGCCGCTACCGAGCAATTTGTGATCAAGCGACTCATTCAGCCACACTATGATTTTGATAGCCTGCTCTCCACCGATTACAATCACAAAAGCAAAATCATCGAGTGGGGGCAGAAGGAGAATAAGGTGGTTGAATTTGACCTAGTAGAAGAGCGAGGTGACGGATCAAATCAGTTTGTGGTGGTGGTAAAAGTAGACGGAAAGCTACTTTCCGAAGGTTTTGGCCACAATAAAAAGAAAGCCGAACAAGATGCGGCGCGCAAATCATTGGAACTGTTGCAGCTAGACGCGGAGGCAGAATTATGAAAATAGCAGGCGCTTCGCTTAATCAAACGCCTCTGGCATGGGAACATAACCTAGCCAATATCAAAGAGGCCATCACGCAAGCAAAAGCCGCCCGTGTTGAGCTACTGTGCTTACCCGAATTGTGCATCACCGGATATAGCTGCGAAGACATGTTTATGCATCCGTGGGTGTGTGAAACAGCCATGACCCAACTGCTCGATGTAGTGCCACACACGCACGGGATTGCCGTGGCTATTGGCCTTCCTGTGAGATGGCAAGGCAAGGTGTACAATACGGTGGCTTTTGTGGATGATGGCAAAATTAAAGGCATCTATGCCAAGCAGAATCTTCCCAAGGAAGGCATACACTACGAATACCGCTGGTTTGAGGCATGGAAGCCGAACCAAGTGGAAACTATTGATATTCAGGGAAATACATATCCATTCGGCCATATTACAGTCGACTTCAAAGGGTTGAAAATTGGCTTTGAGATATGTGAAGATGCATGGGTGACAAACCGCCCGTGTGCGCTGATGCCGGGCAAAGTAGACATTATCATCAATCCGAGTGCGTCACATTTTGCCTTTGGTAAGGTAAAGCGCCGACAAGAGATTATCCGTGCAAGTTCGGAGCAATTCAACTGCGTGTATCTGTATACCAATCAAGTGGGCAATGAATCGGGGCGTGTGATCTACGATGGTGATGTGATCATTGCGCAGCAAGGCAAACTCTTAGCTACCGCCCGCCGATTTTCGTTTCATTCGGTCAATCTGCATGCGATCTCTGTGGATTTGGATCAGCCGGAAAGGAGCGAGGTGAGCCTGTATGATCAGATCACGGCCAAAAACGAGGAATTTCCTCAAGCAATGGGTTTGGCACTGTTTGACTACCTGCGCAAGAGTAGAAGCAATGGATTTGTGCTCTCACTTAGTGGAGGAGCAGACAGCAGCACGATTGCGGTGTTGATCGCTGAAATGGTGCGCAGGGGAAGTGAGCAGCTTGGATGGGAGGCATTTGTGGCCAAATTGGGCATTGGTACGTATCCAAAGGAAACGTTCATGCGTCACTTGCTCACCACTGCGTACCAAGGCACGGTGAATTCTTCAGAATCTACATTACGGTCAGCGCTAGAGCTGGCACAGTCCATTGGTGCGACCTTTCATCACTGGTCAATCGATGAGGAGGTAACCTCTTATCGTCAAAAAATAGAAAAAGCTATCGGTAGAAAACTGACATGGGAGCAAGACGATATTACCCTGCAAAATATTCAGGCGCGTTCTCGTTCGCCCATCATTTGGATGTTGGCCAATTTGAATAATGCCTTGCTGCTAGCTACATCCAATCGAAGCGAAGGAGCGGTGGGCTATGCCACCATGGATGGCGACACGAGTGGCAGCATTTCACCGATCGCTGGTGTGGACAAAGCATTCATTCGCGAATGGCTGAAATATGCCGAAACAGACTTGGGTTACACGGCGCTACATCATGTGAACAATCTGGCACCAACAGCCGAATTGCGGCCGCTGGCACAGACCCAAACAGATGAAGCTGACCTTATGCCCTATGATGCGCTGCAGCGAATAGAGTATTTGTTTGCGCATGAACGTATGTCTGCTGATGAAATTAAACACGCCTTGAGTGGTGATTACTCATCCACCGATTTAGACACCTGGCTTGCTAAGTTCTTCCGCCTTTGGACGCGCAATCAGTGGAAGCGTGAGCGTTTGGCGCCTTCATTTCACCTAGATGATTTCAATATTGATCCACGTTCGGGATTCAGATACCCGATATTGAGTGGGGAGTGAGCGGACTGACCTGAAGTATTGTGTTTCTTTATTGTCCAACTCACCAGTTTTTGAACTGTGAGGATTTTGTGGCTGAATTTAGGTGATTGAGTAGGTTTGATTTAAGTTAGTCATCCGCTACACCAGTTGAGACAATAAACCACTACGCGATGCTCGATCCCAAGATTACCATTAAGCTTACATATCTCTTTCACCTGTTGGATGTGAGCGATAATAAATTACTTGACATTAAGGACTTTGAAATGGTGGCTGCCCAGGTGACCAAGGGCTTGGGCAACTCGAAAGTAGACAAGCGAAAGAAAGCGGCCATTTTGCGTCGATCGAGAGATTTTTTTAAACGAATCAAATCGTCGATGATGCTAGAAAAGGACAGTATTGAGTTGCACGATTGGCTTGGCTTCTATGAATATCATGTGCTGGTAGGAGCTGACAAACATTTGCTTAATGAAGTAGTGCGCTATCTGCTTTCATTCATTTTTGGGGTATTTGACGAAAATCGCGATGGGTATTTCTCACTGGAGGAATATGAAAATGTGTTCGAAACCTTCGGGATAAGCAAATCTCAATCGAAGTTGACTTTTGATAAAATGGATTTAAATGAAGACGGGATCTTGTCACGTTACGAATTGCTCATGGCCGTTGAGATGTTCATCTCATCCACAAATGAAGACGAACCGGGCCAGTTGATATTTGGGGAGTGGAGGTAGGAATTGTCGGAGCTGTATTTCGGACGTTAGTCTGAATTGATGGTTCGGCGCTTGCATTCCACCTTGGCAATTTCAGTTTTGATCCTCGCAGGGGATTCATTATCCGATTTTGCGTCGGCGCGATTAAACCTAGCTCACTCCTTCACTATTCGCCAGCTTTTTTGAAATCCCTTCAATGAAATGGTGACGAGATATACACCATTGGGTAAAGTGCTCATGTCAAGTGAATTGTTATTTGTCCATTGGGCAGAATGCTGATTTCCTGCTACATCAAACACGCGTATGGCATGACGAGGAATAGTTCCGGAAATTGAGAAATGCAAGTCGCTTTTTACCGGATTTGGAAAAGCCGATATCTTGAATGGTTGAGCCGACCAAATGGCGAAAATTGTTCTGAACGTCTCAGACGTCCCATCTACATCCACTTGTCTCAAGCGATAATAATTGATTCCTTCCTGTGGCAGTGGGTCTGTCCAGTGATATTCCTGCCGCACGGTAGTGGTACCATTTCCACGGATGGTGTGAACTAAATCCCAAGACATTCCATCATCGGTGCTTCTGTAGATTTCAAATCGATCATTGTTTAACTCTGTGGCTGTGGACCAATCCAATTGGACTCCTGTATCGATGGTTTTCGCGCTAAAGTAAAGGAGCTTCACAGGTAGCACATTGGTGAAGGAGAAGGTCACGGCTGAACCATACACAGTATAGGCCGTGATGGAAGCTACAAGCCCTTCAACAGAATGATCAAAGTGAAATGCACCTGATGCCGTGTTGGATCCCAAAAAGCCGGTTTGATCTGTGTTGCTGTACCAATCATAGCCTACGTCAATGCCTACGTCAGCTACCTGATCTGTGGTGCCCGTGAGATCAAATGTGGTATTGGTACTGTCGTCTACATCAATACCATTGTCAGTGATGGTGCCTGCTCCAGTGGCAAATACATTGTCTGCGCCCCCTGCAAAACTGTAAAATGCATTGTTGGTGGCTGTGCCACCGGTAGCAATTCCTACAGCGGTGCTGTGACTCGAACGGGTCAGGCCATTATTAGTAAATGTTCCGCCTGATAGCACGGCTATGCGTCCAGTAGATGTGTTCACAGTAGCACCTGCGCTATTCGTCAGCATGCCTTCTACTTGTATTACTTGTTCATAATCTCCACCGAGGGTTGAGACTGCTATGGTTCCGGAATTTGAAAGGTTACCTCCTGTACGTATATCGACCAAAATTTGATCACCTGTGCCTGTTCCATCTCCAATAAGATTGATAGATCCACTATTTGTAAAGGAGTCTTCTATATGAAGGAGATTATCTGTTGGATCAGGAGAGATGGTAGTGGTCAAGTTCAACGCACCTGCATTGGAAACCGATCCGTTCCCATTCCCAAGAGCTAATTCAATTGCATCTATTGTAGCTGAACCTATCGTTACATTTCCATTGCTCGTATTGTTGAAAGAGGGGAATCGCACCCCTGTTCCTTCCAGTCGAATGCCTTGAGCTACAGAGGCGGTCACTGTGAAATTGCCATCATTTGTAAAACTTCCTCCATTTAGGAGTATACCTGTAGTTGTGGCATTAGAAATGGCGACTGATGCTCCATTGGAAGTCGTGAACGTGCCCCCTTGCATGAATATGCCACGGGTACTTGGGCTGGATATTGTAATAGTTCCGTCATTAGTGAATGAACCAGGGGCGTCCTGAAGTATGATTCCATTGGTAGTGGCATTTGATATATTAATTACTCCTGTAGAATTATTCAAGAAAGAAGAGATAACATTTGCGAACAGTCTTAGCCCATTGACTCCCGTAGTGGCTATGTTGATTGTACCATCATTAGCCAGAGAGCCTCCACGAAGATCAATGCCTACGCCTGTAACTGAAGGAATATCAATTGTTGATGTGTTGTTGAAAGATCCTCCATCCAAACGCAACCCAATTGTAGATGCGCATGATGTGAGATCCAAGGAACTGTTGTTATTGAATGTTCCCTCGGACATAAAAATTGCTTGAGTAGTGGCATCATTGACATCAATTGTCCCACTCGAATGGGTTAATGTCCCACCGCTGAGGCTGATAGCAGTTGCTGCACTATTTGCGTTTATTGTCACAGCACCAGTGTTGGTAAAAACGCCCGCTTCTACATCAATACATGTGGTGGCTGAATTTGATAGCGTAACAGTACCCGTATTACTAAAATTGGCTCCTCCATTTGTCAACCAAATGCTTCGTGTGGCTGCAGAAGAAATGGTGAGTATACCATTATTCACGAATGTAATCCCTTCGGTCGTTCCATTCCCATCCAAGCGTAAACCATTGTATATTGCTGCGGTTATATTTATTGTGCCATCATTGACAATGTCACCATCAATACTGGTGAATTGGATCCCGTTACCACTGTTTTGAATGGTCAGAGTGGTGCTGCTTGTCACAAGCATACTCGGGCTTGACTGACCATTTGCAATAATGGCCGAAGCGGTTACAGGTGTTCCAAGGTTTATCGTAAATATTCTATTACTTCCTGCCACTCCGAAATTGATGTTACCTGTGCCAAGAATTATTACAGAAGCGATGTTGCTCGTGCCGCTGTTGATGTTCATATTTAAATCCAACGTCACGTCAGCCCCGTCATTTACTGTAATCCTAAGGATTTGACGCGCCCCCGCCAAGCTGGTGGTCACGGTGCATGGGGCACAATTGGTGGCATCAAAAACGGCATAGTCCCCAGAGGCGGGCACTACATCGGTAGACCAATTCTCGGCCGTTTCCCAATGGGTATTTGACCCGCCACCGTCCCATGTATACGTGGTTTGAGAAAATACCGGCACCCCAACGTGTAGCAGAAGGAAGTAAACCAGCGGCTTAATGCGTGTGAATTTTCTTTTTGAATAGGCTTTCATGATAGGTTGAGATTAATCCCAATCAAAGGAATTCAAATATGAAATCAGCTGCGGGGTGCTATCAATCAATAGGAGGGGTAATTTGGGCAAATGCCCCATGCCTCGACCGGAGCGATTAGCTATTAGCTTAAAACACGAAAGCATTATCTTGCTTGTTCGCTGAGTATTTGCGAAGCAAAATCGTCAACAAACAAACTCTTCAATCAAGTGCTGTTTACTTGGGTGTACAAAAAAACAGTTGTACACACCATTGTCTCTTTCTCTTTGAATGGTGACTACTTTTTGCAGACCTGTAGGTGTGTGGTTGTAAAATTCGTATCCGTATTCACTAAATATTTTTTCTAGGTCGCCTTCTATACAATTGAAAAGCGTCTCACAAATCACGATAGGCTTCATTTCACTCAACACACGTGTAGACTCGCGCAAGATGTAATGCTCGGTACCTTCTGTATCCATCTTGATCAGGTCAATAGATTGGATGTCATGGCTTTGCACATAGTCATTCAGCGTGGTAGTGGGTACTACGTTAATGTGATAATTCCGCCCGGTCGTTTTACTTCCCGTATTGCTTTCGCCTGCTAGGCAATGCTCGAGGTATTGATACTTTTTGTTTTTTATTTCATGAAATTCAATGGTGCCGGTCGAATCTGAGAGCGCGATGGATTCAACCTGTACATGCCTGAACCGATTCAATTCAACATTTGCTTTTAAATAAAATAGTGGCCCACTGGCGGGTTCAAAACTCACAATTCGGATGTGCTTATTTTCAGAAGCAGCTAGCAACGTGTAATAGCCGATGTTGGCTCCAATGTCAAAAAACGTGTCCACCTTCTTTGCCAATGACTGAAAAATAGAGGTGTATTCAAATGAGACATGACCATTCCAAAAAATGATCGAACCCAAGCCACACGTTTGATTGACACGTATCTTGAGCGGCTCACCCTTAGTGTTTTTGATGGTGAGCGTACCCGATGGTGGGATGCGTATTTTCTTAGGAAGAAGAAGGCTTAGCCAACGATTTACATACCTAAGGACATAGTTTATTCTCTCATTGTAGATGATACGGTAGATGAGTTGAAGCATACTGGTCAACTCAGCTTCCTATACTTAATCCGTGTAGGTTCTTGATCTCCCAAACGTTTTTTGCGGTTTTCTTCGTAATCGGAGAAGTTGCCCTCAAACCAATACACTTGCGAGTCGCCTTCAAACGCCAAAATGTGGGTGGCAATTCTGTCCAAAAACCACCTGTCGTGACTGATCACCACGGCACAACCACCAAAGTATTCCAGTGCCTCTTCAAGCGCGCGAAGGGTGTTTACATCTAGATCGTTAGTCGGTTCATCCAGTAGGATCAAATTGGCACTGCGCTTGAGCGTCATGGCCAAGTGTACGCGGTTTCGTTCTCCGCCCGAG